>JBGUJH010000036.1:0-7111 GCA_045113775.1 Lachnospiraceae bacterium
ATAAGGGAGGTTCTCTATGAAGCAAATTGAAATGTTAGCTATGATCCTGGCCGGTGGCCGGGGAAGCCGCCTGCTCGACCTTACCAACCACGTAGCAAAGCCGGCTGTCGCTTACGGTGGCAAATACCGCATCGTCGATTTCCCGCTCAGCAACTGTGCAAACAGCGGTGTTGATGTAGTCGGTGTTCTGACACAGTACGAATCCGTGCTCCTTAACAGCTATGTTGCGAAGGGCGGTCTGTGGGGACTTGACACCAAGGACAGCGGTGTTTTCGTTCTTACACCCCGTGAAAAGGCTGATGCAGGCCTCGATGTATACCGCGGAACAGCTGATGCTATTTCCCAGAACATTGATTTCATCGACACCTACAATCCGCAGTACCTTCTGGTTCTTTCGGGCGACCACATCTACAAGATGAACTATGACAAGATGCTCGACTTCCACAAGGCACAGGGCGCGGCAGCTACCATTGCAGTTATGCCCGTATCCATGAAGGAAGCATCTCGTTTCGGTATCATGATCACTGACGAGAACGACAAAATCATCGATTTCGAAGAAAAGCCCGCACATCCCCGCAGCACTCTTGCTTCCATGGGTATTTATATCTTTGATTGGAAGAAACTGCGTGAGATCCTTGTCAAGGATATGGTAGACCCTAATTCCGCACACGACTTCGGCAAGACCATCATCCCTACTCTGATGAACAACGGTGAGAAGCTCGTTGCTTTCAAGTTCGAAGGATACTGGAAGGATGTCGGAACCATCGACTCTCTGTGGGAAGCCAACATGGATCTTCTCGACGAGAATTGCGACCTCAACCTCGACGATCCCACATGGAAGATCTATACCGAGGATGCAGTTGCTCTTCCCGCCTATATCGGACCCAATGCTTCCATCGACCGCGCTTACATCACACAGGGCACGAGCATTGACGGAACTGTCAAGAACTCCGTAATCTTCACCGGCGCTAAGGTAGGCAAGGGCGCACAGATCATCGATTCTGTCCTGATGCCCGGCGTATGTGTCGGAGATGGCGCAGTGGTTACCCGCGCACTGGTCGCAGACGATGTCAAGATCGGTGCAGGCGCAGTGGTTGGCAGCGCAGACAGTGCTGAGATCACGCTGCAGGCCAGCGATATTTAAGGGGGTGCACAATAATGGCTAAAGCTTTTGGTATTATCACATCATCCGCGGAGCACAAGGTAGACGGTCTTCAGGATTATCGTCCTATCGGCAGCTTCTCTTTCCTGGGAAGATATCGTGTCATCGACTTCCCTATTTCGAACCTGAGCAACAGCGGCATTATCAACCAGCAGGTTTATATTGCCAGCAAGGCACGTTCCTTGGTCGCACACATCGGAACAGGCCGTCACTACAACATCAACTCCAAGCGCGGCAGACTTCAGCTCCTTCCTCCGACTGAGGAGAAGGTGAACGATATCTACAACACCAACATCCGGGCTATGTATGAGAATCTTGAGTACATCAAGAGACAGTCCCAGGAATATGTTGTGATCGCTCCCAGCTGCATGGTCTTCAAGCAGGACTATGATGCCCTTCTTCAGGGCCACGCCGCATCCGGCGCTGATATCACAGCTCTGTATCACACAGTTCACCATGCTAAGAGCGGCTATGAGACCTGCCACATCTTCGATATCGCAGATGACAAGGTCAACGCGATCCGCCGCAACCTCGGCGACGAGGACGTACGCGCTATCTCCATGGAGTCCTTCGTTATGAAGAAATCCCTGCTGATCAAGCTGATCGGCGAGGCAAGAGCAATCTCCTCCATGTACAATCTGTCCGACGTCATCAACGCCAAGATCGGCGATCTGGAAGTCCGTGCCGTTGAGCACTTCGGATACTTCGGACCGATCACCAGCCTTAAGAGCTACTATGATGCCAATGCACAGCTTCTCGATCCTGCAAAGGCTGCTGAGCTCTTCACACCTGACTGGCCGATCTACACAAGAACAAATGATTCCTGCCCCAGCCAGTATTATGAAGAGGCAGAGGTCAAGAACTCCCTCGTCTCCAACGGCTGCGAGATTCACGGAACAATCGAAGATTCCGTTATCAGCCGCGGCGTAGAGATCGGCAAGGGTTCTGTTATCAAGGGATGCTATATCTCGGCTTACACCAAGATCGGCGAGAACGTCTATCTCGAGAACCAGGTTGTTGACAAGTATGTCACAATTAATCACGAGAACAAGATCGTTGCCAGCAAGGATCATCCCGGATACATCAAGTACATGGACAATCTTTGATTTTCCGATGTATCTTGAGACATAATGGACCTTAAGTTTAAACTCATTTATAATTGCTAGTAGTTGCGGCCCGGCTGAACTTTTAGTCGGGCCGTTGTTACACAAACCATATATCAAGGAGGATATAGAAATGTTAGTATCTGCAAAAGAAATGACTGCTGCTGCAAGGGCTGGCCACTATGCGATCGGTGCCTTCAACCTCAACAACCTTGAGTGGACAAAGGCTGTCCTGAAAGCTGCTCAGGAGTGCAACGCACCTGTTATCGTTCAGTGCTCCGAAGGCGCAGGCAAGTACATGGCAGGCTACAAGATGGTTGCTGACATGGTAAACGATGTTATCGCTTCCCAGGGCATCACTGTTCCCGTAGCTCTTCACCTTGACCACGGCTCATATGAAGGCTGCCTCAAGTGCATCGACGCCGGTTTCTCCAGCATCATGTTCGACGGCTCTCACTTCTCCATCGAAGAGAACATCGCTAAGACCAAAGAGCTGGTCAAGCTTGCTCACGAGCACGGCATGTCCATCGAGGCAGAGGTCGGCGGCATCGGCGGCGAGGAAGACGGCGTTGTTTCCCAGGGCGAGTGCGCAGATCCCGAAGAGTGCAAGCTGATCGCTGATCTCGGCGTAGATTTCCTTGCTTGCGGCATCGGCAACATCCACGGCAAATATCCCGAGAACTGGGCAGGACTTCGTTTCGACGTTCTCGAAGCCATCAAGGAGAAAGTAGGCGACATGCCTCTCGTTCTTCACGGCGGTTCCGGTATCCCTACAGAGATGATCCAGAAGGCTATCAAGCTCGGCGTTTCCAAGGTCAACGTCAACACAGAGTGCCAGATCGCTTTCGCGGAAGCAACCAGAAAGTACATCGAGGCTGGCAAGGATCTCCAGGGCAAGGGCTTCGATCCTCGTAAGCTTCTCGCTCCCGGCACACAGGCTATCACAGACTGCGTCAAAGAGAAGATCCTCATCTTCGGTTCCGACAACAAGGCTTGAACCAAAGGGATCATCCCTCATTGAGTTCATCATGCACATGCGTGCGAACACATACGACAAAAATGGGTGTCACCAAACGGTGACACCCTTTTCTTTTCAGTAATTCCGATCCGTCAGGACTTGCTGTTAAGTATTTCGAGAATCTCATCTCTGGTGAGGTGGTTCTGGGAGAGAAGTTTCGCAGAGAGCTTCTCAACCTTGTCCTTGCCCTCTTCGATCATCTTAACTGTGTTGACCATTTCGTCCTGAAGCAGTTTATTGATCCTGAGCAGATAATCTGAAGCCAGCGGTGTTTCAAGGATCATTTTGAACGGAAGCGCGATCATCTGCCCGCTCATCATGCCGTAGTCGCATAAAAGGCTGCTGGCATATCTGGTGGCGCTCTGAAGATCGCTGGAAGCTCCGGTATTGAGGGAAGCCTCTTTTCCGAAGAATACTTCTTCCGCGGCTCTCCCGCCCAGTGCGCATCTGATCTTCCAGATCAGCTCTTCTTTGGTGAAATTCGGCTTCTTCTCACTGTTTTCGTGAGCCATGTATCCTCCGAAGTCACCCCTGGACTCGATCGTGACATAAGAAGGTCTCTCGCCTGACAGATAGGCGATGTACGCGTGTCCGGATTCGTGGACGGATACCGACCTGTAATAGGCCTCGCTCCACTCTCTCTTTTCACCGTAATTATACTCTTCGAGCGCTGTCAAAAGATCGTCTCCGTTCGGACGGCGGCCGTGATTGTCCGCATTCCTGACTGCAAGATCCACGACGTTCTGAAGGATCGCCAGACTCGTTCCGGGCGTTCTCGTCGCGATATTGTGAAGTACCGAATCATCGATCTTCTCGAACTGCTTTTTCTTTGTAAGGATCCCCAGGTACTTCTCTCTCTCTTCCTCGTTGGGAAGGTCGACGAGAATTCGGTTATCAAACCGGCGTACGAGTGCCGGATCCAGTGACATGGGTCTTCCCTGTGACGGCTCAATACTGTAGTTTGTCGCCGCGAGCACAAACACGGGGTTATTGAGATCGACCGTAAATCCGTCCATCTCTGTGAGCAGGGCATTCAGGGCAGACTCAGTATGTGATTCGCCTGTCCTTACCTTTCCGATCGCGTCGATCTCATCGATAAAGATGATAGCCGGCGCGTACTTCCTTGCCCTGTTAAAGATGGCGCGTATGTTCGCTTCACTCTGTCCGACCCATTTACTCAGGAAAGCGGTAGCATTTGTCTGAATGAAGGCCACGTTGGATTCTCCCGCCATAGCTCTCGCCAGCATCGTCTTTCCTGTTCCGGGCGGTCCGTACAGAAGTACACCCTTCGGAGCCTTTCGGCCTTCCCTGACATACTTTCTGGGATTGGTCAAAAATCTGATAAATGTCTTGAGCTCTCTCTTGGCATTTTCGGCGCCGATCACGTCGTCGAAGCGCTCTTTGGGACGATCTGCGTCTGACAGGACAGTTGAAGCGCTCTCTGCGTCAATTGCCTGTCTCTTCTTGAGCCCGTGGTACTTGATGACCAGAGTTCCGTCTGAAACGACCTGTGCGGTGTTGAAATCCAATACATACCCGTGCTTGGAGAAATCCCTGCTCTGGCGGTCAAGGAATACCGAATCCGACAGCCTCTTAAGATAATTCCGAACTTCCTCTTCGTCGTTGTCCACCAAAGAGATCACGCCTTCCGCGCCTCTTTGGATAAACAGGCCGATATCTGTCTCCTTGTACTTCTCTCCTGCCTCAATAAGATATACAGGGATATTGGCGCCCTCTTCGGCCACCACCCCGAAAGCATCCAAGCCCAGAGAATGATAATCGTCAAGACTGATGCCGCCTGTCCCGTCCATCTCAAGGCCCATCTTCAAGTCGACCAGAATGAGGGCGAGCCCCATACTGATCATCTCTCTGACCTGCGCGATATTTTCAAAGAAATGCACGATATACTTATCTGCGGGCAGTTTAAACGAACCGCGGTCTTCTTCCCTGCAGACAACGCCGATCTCCAGCTTCTCCGAATTCTCGAAGAGGCCCTTGATCTCATCCGGCACTTCCTCCATGTCCATACCCAGCTCAAATCTCAGGTTGTCGACGCCCGCAAGCAGATCCGGATGGCTTTCCAGCTGCCTGGACAGTTCGAAGAGCTCATTCTTTATGAAATTGTCGCCCTGTTTTGTCGCGATCCTGGCGTCCATGGACGCGCCGTGGTGGAACATGAACAGCGAGGAGAGTCTGGGATCCATAGAGACCTTATATCCGTAAGTCTCTTCAACCTGCTGCGCTGTCCTTGCAAATTTATCTTCCACAATGGAGACCATTGCGCGGCTTCCAAGGTGATTGAACATGATCACGTTTCCTGCCGCGATCCTGGAGCAGATCGCCTCGGGGAAGGTCTTCTCTCCTGTGAGAGGATTCGTTTCGCCCTTCAGCGCGCTCAGGATCACCGCCTTGGGCGTGGAAGAGATTGTCCCGTAATTGCCCTCGTAGATGCTGCTGCACGCGTTTGAAGTAAAGATTATGATTGCTTCATCAAATTTGGTCTTTGTCTTCTTGAAGACATTGTCGCAGCTTGCCTGGTCCAGGATCTGGAGGAAGATCTGGATCGTATTCCTGCTCGCCTTCTCGATCTCGTCAAAGATGAGTATGCACCTGGGATTCTCATCCACAAACTTGACCAGTTTTCCCTCATTGGCCGGGCTTCCGCCGTTGAAGAGCGCAGAGACGCCGATCAGTCCCTCGTGCGCCTGGAAGGAGGAATATTCGCTCATATTGAAGGTTTCACAGGGAAGCCCCATGCTGTCCGCGGCAGTTTCCGCAAGAAGTGTCTTTCCGACGCCGGGAGGTCCCACGAAAAGGAAGGATGCCTTGGGAGTCTTGCGCTTTTCGTTGTTATCAAGGACCATTCCCTGATAAACGCCCTGCACGAACTCCGTAACAGGTCCCTGCTGGCTCTTGACCGTCTCCAGCAGATCCTTGCGGAGTTTTCTGCATGTCTCAGCGAGCTTTACGAACTTCTCCTTTTTCTCTTCCGGAGTCTCCTCCTTCTTTTCAAAGTTGAACGAACCTGCCTGTTCCTTCGCCGGAGCATCGGCCTTCGATTCTGCGGGCTGCGCGCCCTGAGCTGTTTCTTTCTCAGAAGGCTGATCAACTTTCTCCTGAACAGGCTGATCAGCTTTCTCCTGAGCAGGCGCTGACTCCGGTGCCCGGTCTGTCTTCTGTTCTTCCCCTGCCGCTCTCTCTGCTCTGGCTCTTTCTTCCGCTTCTCTCCTTATCTTATCCGTCGCTTCTTTTAAGCGATCTGAGAGTGCGAACACGTTGTTGATCGTATTTCCCTTTGCAAACGCAGACAGGATGTCGTCATTTTCGTTATAATATGCCGCCAAAATATCGTAAGAAGAAGGCCGGTCGACGATCTCGATTCCCTTTATATCATTGTTTTTAAACAACACTTCGATATAGCCGAATATCAGAGGCATCCCGTCTTTGATCAGTTTAGAATCAAGCCTCTTTTCGCCAAAGAATCTGACCGCGTTCTTCCAATCCTCTGCAGGGTCTTCAGGACAGACGATCTGCCGCATGGTTTCGTTCATCTCAACAAAGCTGGCGTATCCGTAGAACAGATGGTACGCTGTGAACACACCATCACCGAACGAATACTTCTGCGCCAGGTTCATTACTGCTTTTAATACATTGTTACTCACTGAATCCACCGAATATCTCCCTTATGTCAAGACTCGCAGAGCGAGCCGATTGAGTTCAAGGCTCGCAGGACGAGCCGCTTGAGGTCAAGGCTCGCAGTGCGAGCCGCTGCGCCGCGTGCGGGTTGCCTGAAAGGCAACACCTTCCATTCCGCACGCGTGTGCATCA
>JBGUJH010000037.1:0-3965 GCA_045113775.1 Lachnospiraceae bacterium
TCGGTCGGGGATTGTCTCCCGCCACCGAGTAAGGTTTGTTACAACTCGCCGCCTGCAGAGGCGGGAGACTTCCCAGCCGAGTTAAAAGGGTTTCCTTAATGCGCAAAAAAGGGGCTGCCATCATGGCAGCCCCTGCTCCTTCATAAAGAAGTCTTTTGCAGTTAACTTATTTAACCTCAGACATACCGAAAGGCAGGCCTTCGTTGAAGTTTCTCGCATTCTCCATGGTTACAGCTGCAATCGCCTGCAGAGCTTCTCTGGTGAAGAACGCCTGGTGAGAGGTCAGGACCAGATTCGGGAACATAGTCAGTCTTGCTACGATATCTGTATCGATCATCTCATCAGATCTGTCATTGTAGACGTTGGAATCCTCGCCCTCGTAAACGTCCAGTGCCACGCAGTGGAACTTGTTTGCTCTCAGGCCTCTGATCAGTGCCTCGGAATCGATCAGCGGTCCGCGGGAAGTGTTGACCAGCATTACGTTGTCCTTCATCAACGCGATAGCATCATCATCGATCAGGTGATAAGTTCCGTTGGTTCCCATAACGAGCGGTGCATGAAGCGAGATCAGGTCGGCTTTTCTGAGGAGTTCTTCCTTGGAGACATATCTCAGAAGGCCCTTCTCCTCCAGGCTCTTGTTCGGGAATGCATCCCAGCCGAGTACAGTCATGCCATAGCCCTTGCAGATGTTGGCCATGATCTGGCCGATCCTGCCGGTTCCCATGATACCCGCCACCTTGTTGTGGAGATCCAGTCCGAGGAGTCCGCTCAGAGAGAAGTTGTTGTCCTGGACCTTGATGTAGGACTTGTGGATGCGGCGGTTGGCAGCCTGAAGGATCGTCATGGCGTGCTCCGCGACTGCATAAGGAGAATATGCGGGGACGCGCAGAACAGTGATTCCGCACTCTGCCGCCGCCTTGCTGTCGACGTTGTTGAATCCTGCGCAGCGAAGAAGGATCAGCTTGACGCCGCACTCGCTCAGGATCTCAATAACTTCGCGGGGAGCTTCGTCATTGACGAAGATGCAGACTGCGTCATAACCCTTAGCCAGATTAGCGGACTCGATGGTCAGACGGCTGTTGAAATACTTAATGTCTACGTTATACGTGCCTTCGCCTTTATCTCTGGAGAGTTCGCTGAAGAACATGCGGTCATAGTCCTTCGTACCGAAGAAAGCGACCTTGAGGACCTCGTTCTTTTTGGCCTTAGGGGAGATATCAGCGAGGACTTCCTGGATCTTCGCGATGGCCTCTTCTTCATCGGGTCCGTCAGCGGTAATATTTAGAGTCGAGCCTTTAGCTGCATGCAGGCTGAGGATCTGGAGAACATTGTTGCCGGATGCGACATTTCCGTTGCACTCGATCATTACGGCACTCTTGTAATTGGTGCAGGCCTGGGCGAGAAGCGCTGCGGGACGTGCGTGGATTCCAAGAGGATTCTTAACTGTGTACTGCAGATTTTTCATTATCCTTTTCCCTTCTTTTGTCATGTAGGTGGACAGCTACATACATAATTTGCTAGTGTCATTATATACAATCTACACGAATTATTCAATTAGAAGCCACTCCATGTGGGTAAAATTTCACAAAAAAGTTATAAAGGCGCGAATAAATCTACTATATACAAAAAGAAGATGCGAATCGGGGATTTTGGGTCCCCTCTTCACATCCTCTTCCCTTTCATTTTCCGCTCAGAGAGCCTTCATCCTGTCAGGACACCGCCTGCTTGGTCGCTATTTTGCGGTACTGAGCCGGTGATACCTCGAAGGTTTTCTTAAATACTCTGGAGAAGTGCTCCGCATTGGGATAGCCGATCGAATAGGAAATGTTCTCGATCGTCATATTGCCGTTGCGAAGGAGCGTTTTGGCCCTCTTCATGCGGACTGCTGTTACCTGCTCGCCGAAAGTCTTGCCGGATTTCTCACGGATGTACTTGGAGATATAGGGCGTGGAGAGATGGAACTCCCTCGCCATGTCTTCAAGTGTGACGGTCTGGTAGTTGGCCTGGATATAATTGAGCATCGCGATGAGCCTGTTGTCTTTCTCCAACGAGCTGTCCTGAAGCTGCGGGAGTTTATTGACTGCGACTACGAGCGCATTGATGGAGGCATGGATGATATCCTCGTGAATACCGACGCCCCAGTATGTTTTGCCGTTGCAGAGGATACTGACGTAAGCCATGGCTTTGGAGGAAGATCCCCTCGAGAGCGCGTGTTCCTCGTAGGAGGAGAGCTCATAGCTGATGCCGTAGAACTGCTTGATCGTGTTGCTGACAGCGTCCAGACGGCCGTTTCCGTTCGCGTCGACGACGGTCCTGTTGTTTCCTGTCGCGATAGTTGCTTCCGCCATAATGCCGTCCACCTGGCGGAAATGGCACTCCGGAATCGTGAAGTGCGGCGTGTAATCCACGTATCTGTCCGTGAAGATCTCGTATACAGCCTGCGGCGCAAGCTCGCTGTGAGTCTCGTCCGAGACCTGCTTGACCGCGTAGCCGACCTCTTCTCTCATCTTCTCAGGAAGCACGATCGCGTAGTTCTGCCTCAGTACATAAGCTACTCCGCCCTTGCCGGACTGGCTGTTGATGCGGATAACGTCGGAATCGTAAGTTCTCGAGACGTCCTGCGGGTCGATCGGAAGGTACGGGACAGTCCACTTGTTCGGATCGTTCTTCTCTTTGAAAGCCATGCCCTTGGAGATGGCGTCCTGGTGGGAGCCGGAAAACGCGCTGAACACGAGGTCTCCCGCATAGGGCTGCCTGGGATGGACATACATACCGGTCAGCCTCTCGTATTTCTCGCGGATCTGAGGCATGTTGGAGAAGTCGAGTTCGGGGTCGATCCCGTAAGCGAACAGATTCATCGCTACTGCGACGATGTCCACATTTCCGGTTCTCTCGCCGTTGCCAAAGAGCGTTCCTTCGACGCGGTCCGCTCCCGCGAGGACTCCGAGCTCAGTATCCGCTACGCCGCATCCCCGGTCGTTGTGGGGATGAAGGCTGAGCACTACTCCGTCCCTGTACTTCATATTCTTATTAAGATACTCGATCTGGGAGGCAAAAATATGAGGCATAGCTGTCTCCACAGTCGCGGGAATGTTAATGATGGCCTTCCATTCAGGAGTCGGCTGCCACACATCCAGAACCGCGTTGCAGACTTCCAGCGCGTATTCCACCTCTGTCCCGTGGAAACTCTCGGGGCTGTATTCAAACATGAAATTTCCGTCGGTCTCGTCCGCCAGTTCCTTTAAGAGCTTGGCGCCGTCAACAGCGAGCTTCTTGATCTCCTCTTTATTCTTTCTGAAGACCTGCTCACGCTGCGCGACGGAAGTGGAATTATACAGATGGACTACCGCCTTGGGAGCTCCTTTTACAGCTTCAAACGTCTTGCGGATTATGTGCTCCCTGGCCTGTGTCAGGACCTGGATCGTGACGTCGTCCGGGATCATATTTCTCTCGATCAATGAACGCAGGAAGTCGTACTCAGTCTCTGAGGCAGCGGGAAAACCTACTTCGATCTCCTTGAAACCGACTTTCACCAGCATCTGGAAAAACTCGATCTTCTCCTCAAGACTCATGGGCTCGATCAGGGCCTGATTGCCGTCGCGCAGGTCGACGCTGCACCAGATCGGGGCCTTCTCGATATGATCTTTTTTCGCCCACTCCAGACACTCTTCCGGGGGGAGAAAATATTGCCGCATGTACTTCTTGTAGTTCATCATTGTTTTGTCCTCTCAATCATTCTTGATCGGTTTTTAATTGAAGATCAATCCCAATGTGATTAAATATTATCAAAAACCGTGATTTGATTTTATTCCTATTGCATCAAAAATAGAATGATTATATTTACTCGGTTTGTTTGATATATTTTAACCATGCCCTGGAATCGAGTAGGAGGGCCTCCTCCTACTCGATTGACCGTTGGCCGGTAAATGCATCTTCGTGCAAGCACGAGCTGCGCTTACCGGCTT
>JBGUJH010000038.1:0-5397 GCA_045113775.1 Lachnospiraceae bacterium
CTTGCTGTTCAGCTATGTACTTCGTCGTTGCCTACGCGTACTCGGGACTTGCACCCGTTAGAGCGCGCCCATGGCGCGCAAACAAAACCCGGAGAGACCCATTGCGTCCCTCCGGGCAATTTCTCAAATCTGGTCTGATCTCCCAAGGCCCGGCCAAAATATCACTCCACTGTCACGTGTTCCTTAATATAATCCTTGACCAGGTCGCGAAGGATATACTGCTGAATGATATAAGGCTTTCCGTACTGCTCGACGACTTCGTCGGTCACTTGATTCTCATCAATGAACGCCTTGTACTGATCGTCAGAAGCTGTGATGCCCGCCTGTGCGGCAAGGTCCTGATAAGCCATGTTGTAGAGGCAGTTGGATTCTGCTTCCTTCTTCAGGATCTCCTGGTACTCATCCTCGGTTCCTGCTCCCTTATATTCCATAACACTGGAATAGTTAAAAGGTATTCCATAAGCTGCAGACATCTGAGCCATGTAATTATACTCTTCCTCATCGATCGTCATCTGCAATGACTCCAGATGCTTGAGGTATTCATTCGGATAATTGTCAGCTGAGATATTCTCGGCAATATAGTTGTCGATCGCCGTGTCAAGCTTTTCGTTATAATGCGTATCCTTCAGATACTTCTTATACTCCTCTGCTGTCTCCGCATAAGAGGACAGGTTTTCTTTCACGAACGCATCGTTAAATTCCTGTGTCTCATAAATACCCTTGACCGTGACCGCAAAAGAAGCTGCCTTGCCGGCGTAATCGGGATTGTTCTCATAAGGATCCGGGAAAGTAACATTTACGGTCACTTTGTCTCCGGGGTGCGAACCGATCAGCTGATCCTCGAAAGTATCAATAAAAGTGCCGGATCCGATCGTCAGGCGGTAGTCCTGTGCGCTTCCGCCGTCGAACTCGACGCCGTCCATGGTGCCCACATAGTCAATGCTGACTTCGTCGCCGCTCTTTACCTCGAGAGTGGCCTCGGTGTTCAATTTTTTGAACTGGTTCAGCTGATTCTGAATGTCATTCTGCATGTCCTCGTCCGTGTACTCCACGTCCGCGCTTGCGATCTTGACACTGTTCACATCAAAATCTTTGACATAATCCGCCACATTGACATTCTGGATCGTGCCGTCTTCATTCAGCATTGCGCTGTAATCTGTGGAAGCCTTGATCTTGTTCTTCTCTTTGTACCACTGCCTTGCATAGCCGGCGCCGATAAGCGCAATGATCGCGATCACAATGCCTGCTGCGATCAGCTGGTTTACGACCTTTGCGCGTTTTTCTTTCTCACGATCATCCTTCGCGCGCTCGCGCTTCGCTTTGCTGGCACTCATGCCCTCATATTTGCTGTTCTTCTTCTCTTTTTCTTTTTCGGCCATTTCGGTCACACTCCTCTCAGAAATATTTCTGCTCCGCCTTTTCGTTTATTTTCATTCATTATCGTTCATTTTCCTCCGGCGGATATTATTCCAATCTGCAAATCTACAAAACATTGCTATTATAACAGATTTTCGAAAGTGTGATGTGTTAATTATGTGAATTTCTTGAAATCGACCTCTAGGGTAGTTTGTTTGTTGGTGAAATCGACCTCTAGGGTAGTTTGACCCGTCATCAATAGTTTGACCTCTAGGGTTGTTTGCTCCATCAAAAAAAGACCTCTGAGGCATCTCATCGAGCAACCTCAAAGGTCATCTTAGCAACTCCAATCTCTTGCATATTTATCAGCCAGCTTTACTAATTCAGGAATCCTGTACGGTCCGGCCATCCTCCTGACCATGTCCTTGGCTGCATCCTGTTCAATTCCTTTTGCTGTGACATATAACGGGCTCAAGCTTGCTCCGCGGTACACTTCTGTATCTTCCAACACACACAATTTGAGTCGGTTCTTAGCAATTCCTACAACAGGCAATTTGTATTCTTCGTACACATGCGTGCCAAGTGAACGTGCCTCTGTTCCGAAATCAGCATATCCGTCGACAATGATCATATCTATTCTGACCAGATTAAGCTGCCTTAAAATTGCCTCGGCGCACTTAAGCTCCCTCTTATAAAACTGTCCCGGAATGTATTCCCCGATTCCATCAACAACTGCTGTTACAACTTTTTGTGCATGATCATCAAGCGGAGAATTGCATACAACTCCTGCAACATGTCCTTTGCGCTGATCTTCTAAATAATCTGCATCAATAATAACTACCGTTGTTTTTCTCCTTTCCGCCCGGCAGGGCAATCTCCTGTCGCATCCTCAAAGCTTTGTATCGGCTTTATTCATTGAAGGTCCTTCCAAAACACAATTAATTATATCATTCCCGTTTTTGCATTTGTTTATACTTGTCGTATACAAATCTCAAATGACCCTAGAGGTCTAACTACCCAGAACTACCCCAGAGGTCTATCTACCCTAGAGGTCTATCTACCAGGTCTATCTACCCTAGAGGTCTATCTACCCTAGAGGTCTATCTAACTTACAACATCTTCTTACTGATCAGCGCCGCATTATTAATCCCGCTCCGGTTATCACTAGGCGTCTTTGCTATCGTCACCATATACCGCGCATCACCGCCATATGTCAGCTTATAATGCTTCCCGGCTTCTGTGATCTCAAACCCCAGCGCCATCAGTTCCTGCCGCATTGCGCCCGTCAGCGACTTGTACCCCTTAAAAAAAGCCTTGACCTTCTGCTTTCTCTCATCACTCAAATGCTGATAAACATTGTTTTCCAATACATCTTCCAAAATATTTCCCTTCCTGGTCGCTTTTTCCGTCCCACAAGTGCTTCATCAAGCACCCCAAGTACCATATCCCGGATCTCTCCCTCGTAAAATTCTTCCTCATCGCCAAAATACAGCAGCGGAACAGCATCAGATGAGGCATACTTGGCTCGAAGGCCTTGATTTTCATACTGAAGCGCTTCATTTGCCTTCATCAGCTCAGTCACCCGCTCCTGAAGCGCCTGCAAGTCCTCACTAAAAGTCTCATAGACCTCATCTTTCTCAGCCTCAGCTCTCAGCTTTTCTGTCTCTGCGTTCTTCCTCACAGCAATCTGGTGATCAAGCTGATTGTTCAAAACTGCTCCATTCACACCATTCCAAGTGCAAAAACGTTCTACTCTTTGCGCAATGCCATACTGGATCACATGCCGGATCACCTTCTCCAGGCGGACATCCTCATTTCCGGTAGCACTGCGAAAACGAAACTTTTTATGCCGCACTGTCCCCAACGGATAGTAAATACGAACAGCGCCAAAAGGCTCATTGCCCATCTTGAAAAACTTCCTGATCTCAGCACATGATTCTGCAGATTCCTCAACCAGCACATGTGCTGCCCCTTTCAATCTGGAAGCCAGCCACGTAATGCTCAGCGGGAACTTGTCCTCCGCCGTACGTGACACAAACACGACCGGCAGCCGATACCCGTTATCCTCAGTAAACGCTCTTTTACACATCTCAAGATCGACATCCGTAACTGCTATGGGCGTCCTCAGAACAGGCAAGTCTCTATCTTTTGCCAGAAATCCCTTTTCAATCAACAAAGTTATAAAGTGCGGAGTCGAAAAATAAGCCCCCATCACAAGAGCTTCCTCGCTATAGGTGCGGTCCAGCTGTATTGTCAGACGATGGGTTCCAAAATTCATCACAAAATCAGAATCCCAGACCACGCCATCTGCCGTGATCTTCTCATGCCTGACAGCAAGGATCTCCCTTTCCGCATACTCTACGAACTCGAGCCAAAGCTTAGAATCCCCATATCGCACAGTTCTCTCACCGCACCATTCAATTCCTTTTACAATATTCTCTTCATACCTGCTGCCGGCATTCCATTCCAGCACCAGCTTGATAAAGTCTTCCTGCGTAACAAACTCACCAATATCAAGCGTAGTCAAAAAGAGTATCATAAGTCACCTCATCCTCTCCTTGTGAGATTGACCTCTACATTGAGATTGACCTCTAGGGTATCTTGGTTCTCATTGACATTGACCTCTAGGGTATCTTGTTTTAGACCTCTAGGGTATCTTGTTCTAGGGTATCTTGTTTTAGACCTCTAGGGTATCTTGTTTTTGTTTCTTATACTCTTTGGCCAAAATAGAGTACCATACCTCATCAACGATACCCTGGTTATTAACACCTGCCTGCCTGAGCGTTCCCTCGTATTTCATGCCAAGCTTCTGCATCACTCTGCCCGACTTTGGATTATTGTAATCGTGCGCAGCCGCAATTCTATTAACCCCTACTTCATTAAACAAAAATCTGATTAGCGCTTCCCCGGCTTCAGGCATAATCTTCCGCCCCCACCATTTTGTCCCAATACAATACCCAAGATCACAGCTCTTAACTTCTTCATTGAGCCGCACTACCCCAATGCTCCCAATGACTTCACCAATTTCCTTTAACTCGATCCCCCAATTATAAAAATGAAGATTCTCGTACTGAATGATCCAGCTTTGCAGCACTGCCCTGCTTATCTCAACATCTTCATGCATTGGCCAGGTCAAAAACTCGACCACCTCTTCTTCACTGGCCCAATTTCTGAACATAGCCTCAGCATCGTCCCTGACAAATCTTCGAAGAATCAACCGTTCCGTTTCAATCCTCACAGTGCCTTTATGTATCATGGTCATCCCTCTTTGCTTAATCTGCCTTTCTCAGTGTTAATGATTCAATCCGCCTCATAATCCATTGGAGGTCCATAGACGTCTTCAATCATGTTTTCTTCCGGATCATAGTCCTCAGAAGAACTCTCCTCGGAAGGCTTTTCTTCGGAAGGCTTTGAGGTCTCATTATTACTGTTCGCTTCATTTGCTAAATCCTCTGGTGGACCATAAACAGTAACATTTTGCTGGCAAGCACTCACTGCAGCTAAAACAGATCCTGCCAAAATAGCAGTAATAGCAAGCTTTTTCCCTGACTTCTTCATTGATTTGCTCCTTCTCTTCTGTTTAAACTATCTATTACCTCTAGGGTAGTTTGTTCGTTATCCCGTGATCCCACACCTCTAGGGTAGTTTGTTCTAGTGATCCCACACCTCTAGGGTAGTTTGTTCGGGTAGTTTGTTCGGGGTATTCTATGAGGTTGCACCCCCATCCCCCCTGTGATAACATATACCCATCAGATTCGACGCTGCTGATCATTAAGTTAAGCGCCGCATCTCATTTCAAGAGTGCCCTATTTTCACACAAGGCACAGCCCCTTTCATAGGATATCCTGCGGGCTTCTCCGCAAAGTTTCCACACTATTCAACCCGGTGAGTGATCACAAAGCAGCGCAAACCGCTCTGAAGATCAACTGCCTGCAAGTCACTGCAAAATTCATTTCTACAACAAAAGAAAGGTCAAAAAGGTCACGTCTATGCCAACTCCCAAGCGCAAAATCAGTTCCCTCGGTATTTACCACGTCATCT
>JBGUJH010000039.1:0-20171 GCA_045113775.1 Lachnospiraceae bacterium
TATAATGAACCAGACGTATATGCGATTTCCTTTAAAAATCGTATATACATCGTAAGGTGGAAAGTGATAGTCTGTTATTGTAAGACGCTGATTGGTACAGATCCGGGCAGATCTGTATCTACAACCAGTAAAAGCGAATGATAGCAGCCTGTATGTGTGCCAAAAATCGCCAGTGTGTCATAATTCGGCGGTTTTTGGCACACTGGCTTTAAGAGATCGTCCACTGACTGAACGGAGTATCGGGAGCAAGCCCTTTATTTTCGGCCTGCATCCATCTTCGATAAAAAGTCCTTTTCGAGACTCCGATCTCTTTGGCGATTTTCTCAACAGAGATGCCCATAAAGCGCATATGCTGCACATGCCCGAAAGTGAGATCGCTTTTGGGGTTAGCTGAAGGACGTCCTCTTTTGTGAGAAGGAGCACTTTCCACGGAGTCCTCAGGAGTGCCATTGCAGCTATCAATGTCATCTGGAAGAGGACCATCTTGCATAGTAGTTCCTGCTCTTTCCTCAAATGCCTGTTCTGGAACAGAGATCGTCATCACAGGGGACCCGTCTTTCCATGAAAGGTCAAGATAGATCCCTGCCGCATAAAGACAATACTGCAGTTTATACAGTTCCTCCTTATTGAAGGGCTGGTCGGGGGATAAAGACCATTGGTATGAGATCATAGCAGCCTCCTTGGTTCTGTCAGGGATCGTCATTACACAGATCTCTTGCGGTTATTGAAGTGAACACGGTCGCGTTTGACCCTTCCGCGTTTACTGCTCCTGCCGGGCTGGACCTGAGAACGGTTTCTGGCAGCCATCCGGAAAAGGCTGTCAAAGTCGGAATCCGGCCTCTCCCGGGCAAGGATCGGTGTGAGTATGTCTTTCAGCCGTCCGATGATATAAGCGCGGTTAGCCTGGTAACGGAACCTGTTATCGGACCTGGAGTTCTCCGCTATCTCACTGTCCGCAGAGGATTTCGCAAGGGAGGCAAGGTTGGAGTAGAGCAGATTGATAAAGAATTCCTGCTCAACAGAAGTGGAAGTGGCACCATTGAACTCTTCCAAAAGGAGCTGGTTCTTGATCTCGTTATATTTCAGTTCCAGACTCCAACGCTTGAAGTAGAGCTCCTTAAAATCATTCTGGGTATATTTTTTATCAAAAATGTTGGTTGCCAGGTATTCGGTAGTGCCATTCCCTAAATTTACGGATATGACCCTTACGGGGATCTTTAAAGGAGATCCAGAGCTTCCATTGTCAAAGTCCAGGGAGAAAAGTGAATCGCCTTTGCAGGATCTTGCCAGCCGGAGGCCTTCCCTAAGCCGCATAACACAGAGATATCCGTTTTCTGAAAAATACCGGAACATAGCTTCGGAATAATAACCACGGTCAAATATAAGAACAGCTCCTTTCAAAAAGCCAAGGGACTCAAGGGACCTGCAGTGGTCGATGGCTGCGGCACGTTCGGAAGAAAGGAAAGGTCGTAGAAGGCCGTGGCATATGAAATCATTGTTTACATCATAAATGACCGAAGCAAGGGCCATGGACCACTTGCGGCCGGGATTTGCCTTGCTGAACATTTCGCCATAGAGGTTAAAGTTGGATTTAGAGTCCGGGAGCTGGATCTTCGACCCATCGACAGCATAGACTCTCTCTTTACCATGCCAGAGCTTTGCAGGAAGCCGGGCACGGTTGAAGGAATCAACAGACAGGTCAAAGAGTTCCTTGAATAAGGAAGGATTTATGCCCTGGCGTGCTCTGGAAACAGCCTGTTTTGAGACATCCGGAAATGCAACATTTTCCAGATCCATGATCCGGGAGATGTTCTGATGCATTGCCTGTTTTGTCGAATGCAACAGGAAAAGGATGATCTGATGCATGGATAATTTCCTTTTCCTTACAAAACGGTTTGGGAAACGGTGAGCATTCAGGAATTCTTCAGATTCCAGAAGGCCTGAAATATCGGATACGATGGACTTGAGTAATGTGAGTTGATTCATAGAAAAGCACCTCCTGTTAGAAAACTGTAAATGTGTTATCTAACAAGGGGCGCCGCATTTTGTTGACTTCATGTCAATTGACATATGTTACTAATGTTGTTGTGCATGTTGTATAGAAAGTGTGCCAAAATTCTTAGTTTGACCACATTGGCCCCTGACTCCATAAACAGACAGGAATCGCGACGGCGGTCTGGGATTTTCCTTTGTCCCCGTGACGTAGAGAAGTTCAAGATGATCCCGGGCTCTTGTCATAGCGACGTACAAAAGCCTCCTCTCCTCCTCAAAGTCCTGCGGCTGCGAGCATCTCCTTCCCGGAATTATTCCCTCATTGAGTGCCGGGAGATATACTCTGTCAAACTCAAGTCCTTTGCAGGCATGCATGGTCATGACTCTGACGCCTCTGTCGGATGGTCTGTCATTCTTATCGGGTATCATACGCAGTCCGGTTGTCAGATCTCTGAGGTCACCTGCATGGACAGCTGACTTTTTGATCTCAGAGAGAGTCAGAGCAACAGTCTCTTTCTCTCCGAGACGGGACTCAGCCCATTCCCCGTATCCCATGGCGTCAAAAAGGTACTTCACAAAGCCATCCGGCTTAAGGCTCCCCAGGACGTCCAGGTCTCTGAGCAGTTCACGCAGTGCTTCCTCTGCACTCATATTACCTGAGCTGTGCAGCAGAATTTCCTCAGGAGCGGACAACTCCTCAGGAAATTGCGAACGGAGAAGATATCTCTGCGGCCTGTTCATGATTCTGTAAAGGGCGTTTCTGGAAATTTTTCCCTCTCTCAGGCCCAGGGCCAGCATATTATAGGCCTCAAGGTCCCGGAGCACGGAACTGAGTATTTCTTTGGACGGGCCTGTTCTTCCGTGACATAAGATCCCGTGCTGCGAAAGATAGCTGCTTATCTTAAGGACGTGTGTATTAGTCCTCACAATGACCGCGGTCCGGTCAAGCTGCCTGGGTGTGAGGGAGCTCATAGCTTTGTACAGATAGAGGTATTCATCGCGGTCTTCTTTAAAAGCCCTGAGGACCGTCTTGTCTCCCGGAGGCCTGACAGCACGGATCTCTTTATCGATCCTGTTCTTATTCTGCCCGATCATCAGTGCGGAAGCCTTGCATACGGAAGCGCTGCAGCGGTAATTACAGCTTAGAAAAATGCGGGTGGCGCCCGCGTAATCCTCCATGAACTGCTGCATGATCGAGGGCGTGCTGCCCCTGAAACCATAGATGCTCTGGTCGTCGTCTCCCACAACGAACAGACCTGTTCCCGGCGAAAGGATCTTCAGGATCTCATACTGCTCGCGGTTTATATCCTGAAATTCATCCACCAGGATCGCCCTGAACTCATTTCTCCAATGATCGCGCGCTTTCTCATCACTTCTGAGAAGACGGGAGCACTCGGATATCATATCGTCAAAATCCAGATAACCGTTCTCCTTTAAAAAGGCGCGGTAATCCCGTTGGACGGCGGCGGCATTCCCCGCATCGCGGTACGATAAAGGAGGCCTGCGCAGTATTTTCTCCATTTCTTCTATCGAGGGCCTGGTGCTTTCATCTGCATAGTGTCCCCTGATCAGGTGCTCTAAAAGCCTGTCTTTCTGTGTATGTCCCAGAATTGCGTAATCTCTTCGGGTGCTCTCTTTCAAAATATGGAAAAAGGCAGAATGAAAAGTACCGAAACGCACGTTTCGGCTTTTATCTCCTGTCTTTTTCAGAAATCTGTCTCTCATCTCCACAGCTGCGCTGCGGCTGAAAGTCAGAACGAGGATCTGCGAAGGTTTGAGCTTGTAATAATCGAGCAGGTAAAGGATGCGCTCGGTAAGAACGGTTGTCTTGCCGCTTCCGGGCCCCGCGATGATCTCGCAGGGCCCAAGGCCGCAGCAGACCGCCTCCCGTTGGGAGGGATCAAGATTTGAATACATATGGGTCATGAACTGCCGGCAGGCGCCTGTCACGCCTCGAGCCTGCGGATCGCCTCCCGGATCCTTGCAACAGATTCTTCTCTGCCAAGCACTTCCATGATCTCTGTGGCGCCGGCGGGAGTTGTCTGTTTACCGGAAACGGCAATGCGGACAGGCCAAAGGACAAAGCCGTTCTTGAAGCCTTTCTCCTGAATATAAGCTTTCAGGACGGCAAAGAGCGCGTCATTGGAGAAATCTTCCTGTTTTTCCAGGACAGGAAGTATATCTTTGAGAACCGCCAGGGAAGACTCCGCATTTGTCTTCATCTTCTTATGTGTGAAGAGAGAGACGTCGTAATCCGGAAGCTTTGCGAAGAAATCGACCATTTCGGCGATATCCGGGAAGATCTCGATCCTGGTGCGGACCATTTCGGCAATCTTGCCAAGGTCAAGTCCTTCCCCGAGGGCTTCTTTGAGATAGGGCTCTGCCATCCCGTAGAACTTGTCCGGATCCATGGCTTTGAGGTATTCGCCGTTCATCCAGCGGAGCTTCTGGTAATCGAATACGGAAGGAGCTTTGTTGATCCTGTGGTAGTCGAAGATCTTAACAAGTTCCTCGAGGCTGAATATTTCTCTGTCACTGTCGGGAGACCATCCGAGAAGGGCTATAAAGTTTACGACCGCTTCGGGGAGGAATCCCTGCTCGATCAGGTCCTCATAAGAGGAATGGCCGCTTCTCTTGGAGAGTTTGTGGTGATCCTCGTCCGTGATCAGCGGGCAGTGGATATATTTGGGGACTTCCCAGCCAAAAGCTTCATACAGGCGGTTGTACTTGGGAGAAGAAGAAATATACTCATTACCCCTGACAACATGTGTGATGCCCATAAGGTGGTCGTCAACGACATTCGCGAAGTTGTAAGTGGGATATCCGTCCGACTTGATGAGGATCATATCATCCAGCTCTTTGTTGTCGACAGTAACGTCTCCGTAGAGCTCGTCGTGGAACGTAGTCGTTCCCTCAGTGGGGTTATTCTGACGGATGACGTAGGGCTTGCCCTCCGCGAGGTTTTTCTCAATCTCCTCGGGGCTCAGGTGCAGGCAGTGCTTGTCATAGACACTGATCTCCTTGCCTTCCACTACCTGGGTGAGGGTCGCAAGTCTCTCGGGCGTGCAGAAACACCTGTAAGCTTCCCCTTTGTCGATCAGCTCCTGAGCGTATTTGCCGTAAATACCTGCGCGCATTCTCTCGCTCTGTACATAAGGGCCGACACCGCCGTCTTTTTCGGGGCCTTCGTCCTCGATCAGGCCTGTATCAGCCATTGTGCGCTTGATAATGTCGACAGCTCCGTCTACATAGCGGCCCTGATCGGTGTCCTCAATGCGAAGGATAAAATCGCCGTCTTCATGCTTGGCAATGAGGTATGCGTACAGCGCTGTCCTCAGGTTTCCGACATGCATGCGGCCTGTGGGGCTCGGGGCGTATCGTGTTCTGATCTTCATAATGTGTTTCCTCCCGTGTTAATCGAAATCTATAGCAATCCGGAAATATTTCCGCTCACTTTCTTCCTGTGCTTCCGAATCCGCCTCCGCCCCGTTCTGTTTCCGTAAGCGCGTCGGCTTCCTCGAATGTGACGCTCAGATAGGGGATCACGACCATCTGCGCGATCCTCTCGCCGGGTTCCACCGTTCTGGTCATTTCGCTGTCATTGTGCAGCGCCACTATATAATTTCCCCTGTAATCCGAATCGCAGACCCCTGTGCAGTTGGCGGGGCGAAGGCCTTCTTTAGCGGCTATCCCGCTTCTGGCATAGATCGCGGCAAAATATCCGTCGGGGATCTCGAACTGCAGTCCCGTGTCTATTTTGACAGTTTCATGCGGCGCTATCCTGACAGGTTCCGCGAGGGCCGCGTACAGGTCATAACCGGCCGCTTTTTCACTTCCCCGGGTCGGTATATGGGCCAGCGGACTGACGCGTCTGAATCTGACACTTACTGTTCCGTTCATAAGCAATACTGTCTCCTTTGTTTTTCGCATGTCCGGGCTTGCAATACTTCTTGTGCGGACTTGGTCATGACTTTCTCGCTGCGTCCGCTGCCGCCGTAGCCAGGGCATCGCATCTCTCATTTTCAGGATGGCCGGCGTGTCCCTTCACCCAGTGGTAAGTCACTGTATGCGGTTCCATTGCCCCAAGAAGGCGCTCCCAGAGCTCCCTGTTCTTGACGGGCTGCTTTGAGGCTGTCTTCCATCCGTTTTTTTGCCAGCTGCCGATCCAGTTCTCGTTAAAAGCGCTGACGACATATTTTGAATCTGAATAGACATCCACGACGCAGGGGACCCGCAGGCACTCAAGCGCAGTGATCACGCCAAGCAGTTCCATGCGGTTGTTCGTCGTTTTTTCAAAACCTTCTGATAGTTCCTTCTCATGCAGCACACCGTTTGCGTCCGTGTACTGCAGGATCGCGCCGTATCCGCCCGGTCCGTCGGGATTTCCTCTGGCGGCGCCGTCCGAGAATATTTTTACATATTTGGGCATAACTTCCTAATCCTTTCAAAGCGAGATGACGCGCTGCGTGAAAATTCGGCTAAAGCTCCCAATTCCCGGCCTCCATGAACCGTTCGGCGCGCTTCTCTGCCCTGTCCGCGATCCCGGGGTCATATCCGAGAGCGCGCAGAAGCCTGATCGCGTTGCGGCTGTCCGCAGGTCCTTCCTGGATCTTGTAGGAGAACTTGACGTCATCCCCTTCCAGGGTCTCCGAGAAGTGATAATTGACATAGCAGTCCTTAAGCAGTTCCGTGAGCTCCATGTCGTGCGTCGCCGCAAAGATCTGAATAGGCTGCTGTGCAAGGCTGCTGAGTATCTCGGCAGAGGCGCTGATCCTCTCGATCGTGTTGGTACCCCTGAGCACTTCGTCAACACAGCACAGCACCGGAACTTCAGAAGAGTCTGAAGCGGCGTCCAGTACTCTCTTGAGGGAACGGATCTCAACGATGAAATAGCTCTCTCCGCTCCGGATATCATCGCGCAGTGCCATGGAAGTATAGATTCTGTAACAGGGGCTGTTGTATGCAGCGGCGGGAACGGTGTGCAGGGACTGTCCCAGAACAGCGGCCAGCGCTGAGGCCTTAAGAAAAGTGGACTTCCCCGAAGCATTGGAACCTGTGAGCAGTACCGGTCCTGAGACAGATATACTGTTTGGAACAGGTGCGTCCAGCAGGGGATGGATCAGATCCGCCGCCTCAAAATGATCTCCCGTCAGATCCGGAACACAGTAAGTCGGAAGGCTCACGCGCCAGGATGCTGTGCTGATCTGCGCGTCAACTGATCCGACGGCGGTGATCAGGGAGTCGATCTCTTCTTCTTTGCCCCGCAGGTCTTTAAGCATCGAGCCGAATTTGATCAGGTCGATGTGGAAGAGAATGCATAAATAATCCAGGATCAGGTCCGCGGGATTTGCCGATGAGATCCCGCCCTTGCCGCGAAGGAGGATGCCGCTCCCTCTTGAAAATCTGCTGAAGGACCGGCAGGCCTGTTTCATGGCCTCTTTCTCACTGTCATAGTGGGGAAAGGATCTTTCAGAGAGTTTCCTGCCGCACTCCAGGAGCCTGAGCACATAGCGGAATGTGGAGAGATAGGGTTCTATCTCTCCCTTTACCCGGAAATAGGTGATCATGTTAAATGCCAGGCTGGCAAGCAGCATAAGAAGGCCGATGGGCGGGCGAAGGAACATGATTCCAAGGGATATGGCCGGCAGAATGATGGCGGGAAGGTCTGCCGCAATCTTTCTGTCCGGCAGATTGTCCATAAGAGCAAGATAATCATAAACAGAATACTTGCTGTCACGGCCCAGATCCTGCAGTGTGCGCTGCACTTCGATCCTTTCGGCTTCATGCGAAGTCCACCACTGCATGCCCTCTTCGCTCAGATGAGTTCCTCCGTCCGTGCGGGGAGTGCGCAGCAGCCAATAAAGATACTCTTCGCCGGCCGCGCTGCAGGTGCTGTCAATTCTCCGATAGAGAAGGTCCATATCGAGATCGTTCCATGTAATATCATCGACCTCAAAGTCTCTTCTGTGTCTCTTCAAATAACCCGGGATCTGTTCAAATCTTCCGTCCCGGTATTCCTTGTCTCCGGATTTTCCAAAAGATTCCCGGAGTTTTTTTCGTTCTCTTTCTTCGCGCTGCTTCCTGTCACGGAACCCGATCGCTGCCGAGATCGCGAGAAACAGGGCAATGATGCCGAACATAGTAAAATAGCTTTCCATTCCTCGTTCATCCGTTCCTGCCGGTCATGCCAGTGTATTGAGGTACTCTTTGATCTCCTTGATCGATTCAGCGACAAGAGAGGAGAAAATATCTGCCGCTTCTTTGCCGGCAAACTTGACTTCATCGTGGCTGAGCGGTTTCGGGCTGATACCGGCCGCCATATTGGTCACCAGGGAGATTCCGCAGAGCCTCATTCCCATATGTTTGGCGGCGATCGCCTCCATGACGGTGCTCATACCCACCAGATCGACACCCATCTGCGCAAGGATCTTGATCTCAAAGGGGGATTCATAGGAAGGACCGGACAGCTGGCAGTACACGCCTTCGCTGATCGGGACACCCGCACGGGCGGCGCAGTTCTCAATGGTCCTGCGTAAAAACCGGTCATAGATTTCTGTCATATCGGGAAAACGCACTCCCTCGTCAGGGTCATTGGCTCCTCTTAATGGATTGGGCACAAACATTGAGACGTGGTCTCTCAGGACAACAAGAGAGCCGGGAGCGTAGTCTTCGTTGATTCCTCCCGCCGCATTGGTAATGAACAGGACCTTGGCTCCCATCGCCCGCATGACACGCACAGGAAGTACCACTTCTTCAGGGGTATATCCCTCGTAATAGTGGACCCTTCCGTCCATGCAGATTACCGGAACATCCTTCACATAGCCCATAACAAACTTACCGGCGTGCCCGGAAACAGTGGATACCGGAAATCCCGGGATCCTGCCGTAGGGTATGGAACAGATGACCTCATCCATGATAGAAGTAAAGGCGCCCATGCCGGAACCCAGGATGAGTGCCACATCGGGAACAAAATCCGTTATCTTTCGTATATAGTTCAAACAGAATTTTACGTTGTCTCTCATGACCCGGCCTCTTTATTGTCACTCTCTGATCTTCTCTACGATGTTGTCTTTATCTTTGTAAATATGCCAGGACGGGACACAGCCTCTGACCATGGAAAGGGGATAGAGATTTGTGTGCCTTCCGATCACGGTCCCCGGGTTCAGTACGCTGTTGCAGCCAATGTCCGCCCAGTCTCCGAGCATGGCTCCGATCTTGCGAAGGCCTGTCTCCATGTTCTGCTCTCCGCAGTGGATTACAACGTTCTTCTTATCAGCCTTGACGTTGGAAGTGATAGAACCCGCGCCCATGTGCGCGTGGAAACCGAGGACACTGTCGCCTACGTAGTTGTAGTGAGGAACTTCTACCTTGTTGAAGAGCACTACGTTCTTAAGTTCGGTGGAATTTCCTACAGTTGTGCCGTTTCCGACGATCGCGCTGCCGCGTATAAATGCGCACTGTCTCACGGTCGCGTTCTCGTCAATAATGCAGGGACCGCCGATATAAGCGCTGTCAAAGACCGTAGCGCTCTTTGCGATCCAGATGTTCTCGCCTCTCTTCTCAAATCTGTCTTCGGGAAGTTTGTTTCCCAGAGCAATGATAAAGTCCGAAATGTCTCCAAGTACTTCCCAGGGATATGTCTTTCCCTCAAAAAGGTCGGCGGCGATCGTCTCGTTAAGGTCCATAAGATTCTGAATGGTAAAGTCTTGAATCTGCATGCTATTTATCCTTCCTGCCGGATCTCTTCCGGCTTTTTGATGCTGGCGCGGGCGTCTTTTTATAGAATTGGCTGTCCCTGAGGTACATTTTCTGCAGCGCACCTCCGAAATTGCTGTTCTTGACGTTGTTTGTATTTCGTGCCACAAAACCGTTCAGTTTTTCAAGATACTCCTCTTCGGTCACCGTTCCCTCGGAGACTCTGGTCAGTCCGAGTTCCCAGCTCGCTGTCAGTTTTGGATTGAGGAGGGATCTGATCGAGCAGTCCACGGTGTCATAGATCATCTCGCCGAGAAGTGTCGGAGTTATGATCTGCGTTTTCTTGTTCAGGGACAGGTACTTGTTGCTGAACAGCTTGCGCAGGATCTCCGCCCTTGTAGCGCTGGTGCCGATCCCGCTCCCCCGGATCTGTTCCCTCAGTTCTTCCTCTTCGATCAGCTGTCCCGCATTTTCCATTGCCAGGATCATGCTTCCCGAATTATACCGCTTGGGCGGCTTAGTCTCGCCTTCCTTGATCTCAAGGCCGGTGCAGGCCATCTTTGCTCCCTTCCTGAGAGCAGAAACAAAGGCGGGGATCTTGTCGGTATCCGACTCTCCCCCTTCTCTTCCCTTGTCTGCAGAGTCATCGCCTGATCCGCTGTTATCCCGCTTAAAAGAATACTCCATTACTTCGAGATATCCCTTGTCGATACATGTACGGAATGAAGCCGCGAACATTTCCGTCCCCAGACGTATCTCAAGTGCTATTTTATCAAAGATCGCCGGAGGATAAAAGATAGCCAGAAACCTTCTGCAGATCAGCTCATAGACTTTGGCGGTAGTCGCCGAAAGGGAAGGAAGTGCGTTCAGACCCTGACCTGTCGGAATAATGGCGTAGTGGTCAGTGATCGCTTTGTCGTCTGTATAGCGCGTCTTCCCGATCGTTTTGTAAGATCCTGAGTCCAGGATCTTTTGCAGATAAGGCCTGTACATGGGCTGTGACGAGAGCCCTTTGAGGTTCTTTCCAATCTCCTTCGCGACCGCGGAGGATAAAACGCGCGCGTCCGTCCTGGGATATGTGGTCAGCTTCTTCTCATACAGTTCCTGCGCCGCCTGCAGCGTCTGGTCGGGACTGATCTTGAAGAAGCGGGAACAGTCATTCTGAAGTTCTGCCAGATTGTACAGGAGCGGAGGATTCTTTTTCTCCTTTTTCCTGCTGACAGACTTCACTTCGCAGTCGCCTGCAGCGATAGGAGCCTGCAGATATTCGATCAGAGCTTCCGCATCCTTTCTCTCCTTGAAACCGTTTTCCTTGTAGAGTGCCGGCGTGCCAAAATATCGGCTGCCTTCCACTGCATGCCATTCCGCTGTGATCTCTTCCTCCTCCTGTGACTGCGCGGGCTTGAATTTCCCCAGAACGCGGTAGAAAGGAGTCTTGACGAAATCGCGGATCTCCCGCTCGCGCCTGACGACCATGCCAAGGACGCAGGTCATGACACGTCCTACAGCGATCACAGAGTATTTGGTGCCGAGGACCCGGCTGATGCCGTCGCCGTATTTCAGCGTCAGCGCGCGGGAAAAGTTTATTCCCATCAGATAATCCTCTTTGGCACGAAGATAGGCCGCAGAGCCCAGGTTATCGTATTCAGAGTCCTCTCTGGCCTCCCTGATCCCTCTCAGGATCTCCTCTCTGGTCTGGGAATCGATCCACACACGGAGCTGTCTTTTGCCCCTGACGCCTGCCTGCTGTGCGACGAGACGGTAAATATACTCTCCCTCCCGTCCTGAGTCCGTGCATATGTAGATCGTGTCCACATCCTTGTCCGTCAGGATCCTCTTGACGATCCCGAACTGCTTTTTCACTCCGTCGATCACCTGGTATCTGTACTCGTCCGGAATAAAAGGGATTGTTGACAGAGACCATTTTTTGTATTTGGGATCATAAGCGTCAGGATAGCACATTGTGACCAGATGCCCTACGCACCAGGTCACAATTGTATCCTCCGCTTCCATATATCCATCTCTCGATGTAAAGCTCAGCCCCAGGGAATTTGCGAATTCCCTGGCGACGCTGGGCTTTTCTGCGATAAAGACTCTCTTGCTCATTCACACTCTCTTATGGCTGCTTTTACTTATTGGTAATGTATCCCTGTGCCGTAAGCAGCTCCGCGCACTCGACGCCGCCGCCTGCGGCTCCGCGGATCGTGTTGTGGGAAAGACCCACAAATTTCCAGTCAAACAGGGTGTCCTCTCTCAGACGCCCGATCGATACGCCCATCCCGTTCTCATAATTGACATCCAGGGAGACCTGAGGGCGGTTGTCCTCTTCCAGGTACTGGATGAACTGAGCGGGAGCACTGGGAAGTTTCTCTTTCTGGGGCACGCCGCTGAAGGTCCTGAGAGCCTCGATCAGCTGCTCCTTAGTGGGATCTTTGCGGAAATTGACAAATACGGTGGCAGTGTGGCCATAGAGAACAGGCACGCGAATGCACTGGCTTGTGATCGCAATGCTGTCGCCGGGAACGATCACGCCGTTCTCAATGTGCCCGAAAATGCGCAGAGGTTCCTTCTCGCTCTTCTCTTCTTCCCCGCCGATATAAGGGATTATATTGCCGTTCATCTCAGGCCAGTCTTTGAAGGTCTTTCCCGCGCCGGAAATAGCCTGGTAAGTAGAAACGACCGCCTGATAGGGTTCGAACTCTTTCCATGCGGCAAAGGCAGGAGTGTAGCTCTGGATGGAACAATTGGGCTTAACAGCGATAAAGCCGCGGGTAGTACCGAGTCTCTTTTTCTGGAACTCGATCACCGCGCTGTGCTCGGGGTTGATCTCCGGGATGATCATGGGAACGTCAGGAGTCCAGCGATGCGCACTGTTGTTGGAAACTACAGGAGTCTCTGTTTGGGCATACTGCTCTTCAATAGCGCGGATAGCGTCCTTGGACATATCGACGGCGCTGAAGCAGAAATCTACCTCTGAGGCGACAGCATCTACATCCTGGACATTCTTTACGACGATCTTCCTTACGGATTCCGGGATCGGAGTATCCATCTTCCATCTTCCCTCGACGCATTCCTCATAGGTCTTGCCGGCGCTACGGGGACTGGCCGCGATCGTAGTGACCTCAAACCAGGGGTGATTCTCGAGAAGTGAGATAAATCTCTGGCCCACCATACCGGTTCCGCCCAGGATACCTGCACGAAGTTTCTTATTCATTTCCATTTCCTCCTTAATTGTGGCGGCCTTCCGCCTGATATGGTTAATCTTCGGTGATCTGTCTGTGCCATTCACCGAGCCATTCTTTTTCCTGTTCAATGACCTTCTTCATCATCTCCGAACCGGGAGCTCCGAGTGTGAGACGCTTCTCAACACAAGTCCGAAGGGATACTGCATCGTAAATATCCTCATCAAAAGCGGGGCTGAACTGCTTGAGCTCAGTGACAGATAAGTCCTCGATACTCTTGCCGCTGTCAATGCAGTGAAGCACGAGCCTTCCGATGATACCGTGCGCGTCCCTGAAAGGAACGCCTTTGACAACCAGATAATCAGCCGCGTCTGTGGCGTTTGTAAAGCCTCTGACTGCACTCAGGCGCATGACTTCCTTCCGGAAAGTGATAGTGGCGAGCATCCCGCTAAAGAGCGATATGCAGGCCTGTGCTGTATCGATCGCATCGAAAGCGGGTTCTTTATCTTCCTGCATATCTTTATTATAAGCCAGCGGAAGCCCCTTCATAGTCGTCAGGAGTGACATGAGATCGCCATATACCCTGCCGGTCTTTCCTCTCACGAGTTCGCAGATGTCCGGATTCTTCTTCTGGGGCATGATACTGCTGCCTGTTGAGAAAGCGTCGTCCATTTCCACGAAGCGGTATTCATTGGAATTCCAGGTGATGAGCTCCTCGCTGAAACGGCTCAGGTGCATCATGATCAGCGATAGAGCTGACAACAGTTCGATCAGATAATCCCTGTCGGAGACGGAATCCATGCTGTTGAGCGTGGGACCTGTAAATCCAAGCTTTTCCGCGGTCATAAAGCGGTCCAGCGGATAAGTGGTGCCGGCCAGTGCGCCGGAGCCGAGCGGACAATAGTTCATCCTCTCCAGACAGTCGTCGAGCCTTCCCGCATCCCTCTTGAACATCTCGAAATAGGCTCCCAGATGGTGAGCCAGCGAAGTGGGCTGTGCTTTCTGAAGATGGGTAAATCCCGGCATGTAAGTATCGGTGTTCTCTTCCATCAGGCCAAGGATCGTGTCCAGGAGTGTATGCAGCTGCTCCCTGATCTCACGGGTCTTGCGGCGTGTATAGAGCTTCATGTCCAGTGCGACCTGGTCGTTCCTGCTCCTGCCTGTGTGAAGCTTCTTGCCCGCATCTCCGATCCTGTCGATCAGATTGGCCTCCACGAAACTATGGATGTCCTCGTACTCGTCTGTGATCGGGAGGCTTCCGCTCTCCACGTCATGGAGGATCCTGCCAAGTTCAGAAGTGATCAGAGCGGCTTCCTCCTGCGTAATGATCCCCTGAGCACCAAGCATCTGCGCATGCGCGATGCTGCCCTCTATGTCTTCTCTGTATAGTCTCTTGTCGAAACCGATGGAGTCATTGAATGCCTTTACGGCTTCATCGGTCTGCTTGGTGAAGCGGCCGCCCCAAAGCTGTGCCATAGATTTTCCTCCGTTCTTCATTGTAAAAACAAAAAGGCGCGGGATACCGAACCAGGTCCCCCGCGCCTTTAACCTAAAGCTGGAAAAGGGACTCGAACCCTCGACCTACTGATTACGAATCAGTTGCGCTACCGACTGCGCTATTCCAGCATGTACCGTCAAACAGACGGCTCTATAAGCGTCTTTAGTATTATATAGACTTTGAAGAGTTAATGCAAGAGATTTTTTGCTTTCCCGGATCACAGCGCAAACCGGCGGTGATCCGGAAAAGGATACTTCAATCATATAGTCGATCAGAGCCTGTGAATAAAAAGACCGCTCAAAAGTTTGGGTTCAAACCATGTGGACTTGGGAGGCATCAGCTCTCCCGCATCTGCAACAGCGAACAATTCGTTCATGGAAGTGGGGTACATGGAGAAAGCTGCCATGGCTTTCCCGCTGTCTACAGTTTTCTGCAGCTCTTCGAGTCCGCGGATACCACCGACAAATGAGATTCTCGGATCTTCCTTGGGATCTTTGATATTCAGTACCGGTCCGAGCACTCTGTCCTGCAGGATCGACACGTCCAGGCTTCTGACCGGATCGCTGAATTCCGGTTCCTGCCGGGAAACAAGTCTGTACCAGTTCCCGTCGCACAGATACAAGCCGAATTCTCCCTTTTTTGCAGGTGAGACCGGCTTTTTTCCCTCGCATATGATCTCAAAGTCTTTCCCGAGTATATCCAGGAACTGTTCCGGCGTCAGACCGCAAAGATCTTTTACAACCCTGTTGTAATCCATGACCATGAGCTGGTCCTGGGGAAACAGCACAGCGAGGAAATAGTTGAATTCCTCTTCACCGGTATAATTCGGGAACTGCTCTCTCCTCTTAAGCCCTACTTTCACAGCTGACGCGCATCTGTGATGGCCGTCGGCAATATAGATCTTGTCAGTATCCCGGAATGCATCATGAATGATCCGGATGGATTCTGTGTCGGAGATGACCCAGACGCGGTTCCTGATCCCTCCTTCTGAAAGGAAATCACATTCCGCAGGTTTTTGTTTCCATTCTGCAGTCAGCGCATCCAAAGTGCTGATATTTCTGTAGCACAGGAAGATGGGACCGGTCTGCGCATTACAGGTGTCGACGTGACGGATCCTGTCGATCTCTTTGTCCACTCTTGTTTTCTCATGTTTTTTGATGACGCCCGAGATATAGTCGTCGATGGAAGCGCATGCCACGATCCCTGTCTGCGCGCGTCCGTTCATCGTCTGCTCGTAGAGATAATAGCAGGGAGTGCTGTCCTGTACAAAGCTGCCGTTTTCGATCGCCTCGTCGAGCATATCCCTCGCTTTTTCATATACGCAGTCGTCATACGTGTCTACGCTGTCAGGGAACTGTGTCTCTGCCCTGTCGATCGCAAGAAAAGAAAGCGGGTTGGATCTTACAACCCGCTTGGCTTCTTTCCTGTTATAAACATCATATGGCAGCGCCGCTATTTTGTCCTCGAGTCCTTTCGCAGGCCGAAGTGCCGCGAATGCTCTGATCTCAGCCATATAAAAACTCCTTATTTGATCACTCTGACTCTGTACACATCCTTAACTTCCGCAAGCTTTTTGACAAGTTCCTTGTCAGCAGGATTGTCAAAATCGATCAGCGTGTAGGCAACTTCCTTCTTGGATTTGTTGGCCATTCCGGCGATGTTGACGTCCGATGCGCCGAGGATCTGTGTGAACTGCGTGATCATACTGGGCTGGTTCTTGTGGAAGATGCATAAGCGGCCTCCGGCAGTGCAGACGCCCATGTCGCAGCTGGGATAATTCACGCTGTTCTTGATGTTGCCGTTTTCAAGGTAATCCCTGAGTTCGTCGACCGCCATCTTCGCACAGTTGATCTCAGACTCCTCCGTAGAGGCGCCGAGATGGGGAGTTGTAATGCAGCCCTTTTTCCCTGCCACTGTGGGATTGGGAAAATCGGACACATATCTGCGGACCTTGCCGGATTCGATCGCTGCCACTACAGCTTCCTCATCCACAAGGAGGTCTCTTGCCATATTGATCAGGATGACGCCTTTCTTCATCTTGGCGACAGCTTCCTTGTTGATCATATTCTTGGTGGAGTCAAGAAGCGGGACATGGATTGTTATGAAGTCGCAGTTCTTGTAAATATCATCCACATTGAGCACGTGAGTGATCTTGCGGCTCAGATGCCAGGCTGAGTCGACCGAAACATACGGATCATATCCGTATACATCCATTCCGAGATTGACTGCGGCGTTGGCGACGATAACGCCGATCGCGCCGAGGCCGATGATGCCGAGCTTCTTGCCCTGAAGTTCTGTTCCTGCGAATTTCTTCTTTTCTTTCTCCGCTACTTTGGCAATATCCGATTTGTCTTTATTTGCGCGTACCCAGTCGACACCTTCTACGATGTCCCTGGATGCCAGCAGCATTCCCGCAAAGACAAGCTCTTTTACACCATTTGCATTAGCGCCCGGTGTGTTGAAAACAACAATGCCCTTCTCAGCGCATTTCTGCAGAGGGATATTGTTGACGCCGGCGCCGGCCCTGGCGATCGCGTAGAGATTTTCCGAAAACTCCATGTCATGCATAGACGCACTTCTGACAAGGATCCCGTTTGCCTCTTCCATATCGCTGACCTGCTCGTATCTGTTGGTGAAGTTCTTAAGCCCTATGGGGGAAATGTTGTTAAGGCAAGCAAATTTATAAGTCATGTTTTCCTCCGTGTTGAAGCGCTTTGCGCGAAGACGCGCGAGGAGAAATTCGCGAAGGCGGTTTCTCCGATGCGATTCCAAGGTTTGCGGCGCTTCGACGCAAACCTTGCGAGTGAAAAATCAGCTCATCAGAGTGATTTTTCGCTCTTATTTCTCCGTGTGTTCCTCTTCGAATTTTTTCATAAACGCCACAAGGGCTTCAACGCCTTCATAAGGCATTGCGTTGTAGATGCTCGCACGCATACCGCCTACGGATCGGTGTCCCTTGAGACTTGTAAGGCCGTTTGCTTCCGCTTCCTTGATGAACTGCGCCTCGAGTTCTTTGTCGCCGATAATGAAGGGAACATTCATGATGGAACGGTCCTTCTTCTCAACGGTTCCCTTGAAGAAGCTGCTGCTGTCGAGGAAATCGTAAAGCAGAGCCGCCTTCTTCTCATTGCGCTCTTTCATGGCCGCAAGGCCGCCCTGCGCCTTGATCCATTTAAAGACTTTGCCGCAGATATAGATACCGTAAGCCGGAGGCGTGTTGTAAAGGGAATCAGCGTCGGCCTGGGTCTTCCACTTGAGCATAGTGGGGGTGCAGGGAAGGACGTCATCCCTGATCAGGTCTTCGCGGATGATCATGATGACCACGCCGGCAGGTCCTATATTCTTCTGTACGCCGCCGTAGAGAACGCCGTACTTGGTCACGTCGACCGGTTCGGACAAAAAGCATGAGGAAACGTCCGATACCAGATCGTGCCCTTTAGTGTTGGGCAGTTCCCAGAATTTTGTCCCATAGATCGTGTTGTTCTCGCAGATGTAGACATAGTCCGCATCCTCGGGAATATCAAGGTCGGAGCAATCGGGAATATAGCTGAACGTCTTGTCGGCAGAGGAAGCCACAGCTGTCGCGTCAATGTATCTTGACGCTTCCTGGAAGGCTCTCTTGGACCACTGTCCCGTGATGATGTAAGCAGCTTTTCCGTTCTTATAGAGGTTCATGGGGACCGCTGCGAACTGCTGATGCGCGCCGCCTTGCAGGAACAGGACCTTGTAGTTGTCCGGAATGTTCATGAGCTCGCGAAGATCCTTCTCGGCTTCCTTGATGATGCCGTCAAAGATCTTGCCTCTGTGGCTCATTTCCATTACAGACATCCCGCATCCGCGGTAGTCGAGCATCTCTTCCTGAGCTTCCCTGAGAACTTCCTCGGGCAATACTGCGGGACCGGCTGAAAAGTTATAGACTCTTGCCATATTATGTAATTCCTCCTTGCGATGTTATTCGTTACTGATCAGTTGTGATTTTGAGACTCAAGGTCGGACGCGTCAAAGGCTTTCTCGATCGGAGCGCCGGGAGATACCATAGGAAATACCTTGTCGTCTTCATGAATGACAACGTCGATGAGCGTGGGAACGCCGGCAGAAAGCGCCTTCTTGAGAGCGGGTTCCACTTCTGACGGCTCTGTCACGCGGATCGCGAGGCATCCAAGCCCTTCCGCGACCTTGCAGTAATCGACCTTATCTTCTATCACGGTGGCGCTGTAACGCTCTCCGTAATATAAAGTCTGCCACTGTCTTACCATTCCGAGCACCCTGTTGTCAATGACAATTTCAATGATCGGTATATTATAGCGGCTCGCGGTGGCCAATTCATTCATATTCATCCTGAAGCACCCGTCACCCGCGATATTGATGACCTGGCGCTTGGGGAAGGCTACTTTGGCGCCGATCGCAGCGCCAAGGCCGTATCCCATCGTTCCCAGTCCTCCGCTGCTCAGAAGCGTGCGGGGCTTTGAGAAGGTGTAATACTGAGCTGCCCACATCTGGTGCTGTCCTACATCTGTTACGATGATGGCGTCGCCCTTTGTCAGTTTGTCGAGTTTTTCGATGACCATGGGGCAGGTGAGCTTTGTCTTGTCGTAAAACAGAGGATATTTGGCCTTCATCTCGCGGATCTGCTTCATCCACTCCTCATGTCGCATGGGGCTCAACTTGGAGTTCAGATCATGGAGCACATCTTTGAGGTTTCCGATAACACTGAAATCGACTTTGATATTCTTATTGATCTCCGCGGGATCGATATCAATGTGGATGATCTTGGCGTTCTCGGCAAACTTATTGGGATTGCCGATCACTCGGTCTGTAAAGCGGGCTCCCATAGCGATCAGCAGGTCGCATTTGCTGACGCCCAGGTTGGAAGTCTTGGTGCCGTGCATTCCGATCATTCCCGTATAGTGATCTTCGTGGCCGTCATAAGCGCCTTTACCCATCAGAGTGTCACATACAGGCGCGTCGACCAGTTCGACGAATTTTCGAAGCTCTTCGCTTGCACCCGAGATCACTGCTCCGCCGCCGACATAGAGGAAAGGACGGCGGGACTGCTGTATCATCTCGATGACATGGTCGATATCGGAGTCAGAGTATCTGCGTCCTTCGCCCACAAGCCTTCTTGTATGGCTCAGCGGAACATAATCGGTCACTGCGCCTGTTACGTCCTTGGGAATATCGACCAGGACCGGTCCGGGTCTTCCGGTCGTAGCGATCCTGAAAGCCTTGCGGATCCTGTCAGCCAGATCCTTGACATCTTTGACGATATATCCGTGCTTTGTGATAGGCATTGTGATGCCCGCGATATCTACCTCCTGGAAAGAATCCTTGCCAAGAAGGGGCAGCGTAACGTTGCAGGTGATCGCTACCATCGGGACACTGTCCATGTAAGCTGTCGCGATCCCGGTCACGAGATTTGTGGCGCCGGGTCCGCTTGTCGCGAGGCATACGCCTACCTTGCCTGTCGCCCTTGCATAGCCGTCGGCCATGTGGGAAGCGCCCTGTTCGTGGGACGAAAGGATGTGCCTGATCTCATCTGAGTGTTTATATAAAGCGTCATAGACATTGAGGATCGCGCCGCCCGGATATCCGAAGACTGTATCCACTCCCTGCTCGCGCAGGCATGCGACAACGATCTCAGCACCTGTCATTTTCATTGTGTATCCTCCCTTTATGATCGTTCAACGATCTCTATTCGAGTATTTGCACGCGTGTACAGTCAAGGCTCGCAGTGCGAGCCGCTGCGCCGCGTGCGGGTTGCCTGAAAGGCAACACCTTCCATTCCGCACGCGTGTGCATCATTT
>JBGUJH010000040.1:0-29702 GCA_045113775.1 Lachnospiraceae bacterium
CCAGATGCGAACAGGTAATACAAATGTGACAGTTGAGATGGTTTGTGAGTCGCACAATTCACGTCTTGACAAAAGTCACTTCATAACGGTGGATTTTCCACCAGTATAGGGAAAATGAAAGACATATTGACTTTTTGATGGGCTTGCAGGTCTGGCAGGGGCATTGTACTGTTGTTTTTTTCCATTTCATTATAAAATGAAGTGAATGAGAGGACGATCAGTTCCTGCATGAGGTTTCAAGGGAAACGTTATTATGAGGATCGAGAATATGAAGAGCGCCGGTATGGCGAGTTCTGCCGGTGTGAGAAAGAAGGGGGTCAACCCTTTTTTGCCATTGGATAAGTATATACCGGACGGGGAGCCGCATGTTTTTGGCGGGCGGGTGTACCTGTACGGGTCGCATGACCGGGAGGGCGGGCATACTTTTTGTATGGAGGATTATGAGGTCTTCTCGGCGGCAGTGGATGATTTGACGCAGTGGCGCTCGGAGGGAGTGATCTACCGGGCGGAGCAGGATCCGCTGTACGGGAAGTTTCCGTATATGTATGCGCCGGACTGTGTGAGGGGGAATGACGGGCGGTATTATCTGTACTATTGCATGTCCGGGGAGTACGGGCAGGGCGGTTACCATAATCCGATCAGCGTGGCGGTCTGTGACGAGCCGGCCGGGAAGTTCGAGTATCTGGGCCAGGTCCACTGGAAGGACGGGCAGGTGATGCGGAGGTATGTATGTTTTGACCCGGCTGTTATGAATGACGACGGCGTGATCCGGCTCTACTACGGGACGCAGTACGGGTACGAGGAGGAGCCCGACTTCCTTGCGAGCGGGCGGCTGCAGGACGAGGTGGAGATGTTCGGGCGGAGCGCGGAGGAGATCCTTGCTTATCCCGACAGCATCAACGGCGCGGTCATGCTGACGCTGGAGGACGACATGCTCACGGTGCGGGAGGAGCCGCGCCACATCATCCCTTACCGCGTGAAGGGGACGGATTTCGAGGAGCATCCTTTTTTTGAGGCGTCGTCGATGCGCAAAGTCGGGGCAAAATATTATTTCATCTACTCCTCCTGGCAGAACCATGAGCTGTGTTATGCGGTCAGCGACTTTCCGGACAGGGGATTCAGGTTCGGGGGGACGATCGTCTCCAACGGAGATGTGGGCGCCTGGCGCATTGCTGGGGCCGGCGAAGCCGCGGGCAGCGTGGTCCGACGCGGCGAGCGGGAGTGCCTGAATATGACGGGGACTACGCACGGGAGTATTTTGCAGATTAATGGGCAGTGGTATGTTTTTTATCACAGGCTGACGCATAAGTCGGACTACAGCCGGCAGGCTTGCGCGGAGAGAATTGAGATCTTGGAGGATGGGACGATCCGGCAGGTGGAAGTGACGAGCTGCGGGCTCAACGGCGGGCCGCTGGCCGGGGAAGGGTGTTATCCGGCAGGGATCTGCTGCAACCTTACCAACGGTCGGATGCCTCACGGAAGCAATTGTATATATAAAGAAGAGTTTCCCAATGTGACTAATTGCGGGGACGAGAGATTTATCTCGGAGATCGAAGACGGGACGCTGATCGGATACAAGTATTGGGAGTTCGAGAAGGGAACCGGGCTTGCGATCACAGCCAGGATGGAAAATGAGAGGACCAAGGTCCGGTACGACGGGCCGGCGAGAGTGGATGAGAGAAGCGTGCTCGAAAAGATAGACGCGGCTCCGGAAACTAAGATAGACGCAGCTCCGGAAATTAAGATAGACGCAGCTTCGGAAACCCTGGTCCCGGCGGTGAAGGCAGCCGCCGTGTAGGCCACAATAAAGTGCAGCTGAAAGATGTGTGCTGGGTCAGGAGATAATGACGGTGCAGGCCGAATGAAGCGGAGCCGGGCGCAGCGGGGAGGTAAAAGTAAAACCATGTACGATACCAATTATCATCTCAGAGCCTTTTTAGGTAACAATTACCATAATTATGGGATTTCTTTGGGAAAGCGGAGCACAACGCCCGGAGAGGTGCACCTGGTGATCGGCCTGGGCGGAGCAGGGACAGATATGCTCCTCGAGACCAAGGGGATAATCAATATGTACTGCTGCCCGGATGATGACCATAACAGTGCGCCCGAGAGGGTGGCTTATCTGGCGTTTGACAGTGACAGAGAAGCAGTTGAAAAGACTTCAAGTTCAAATACCGGGCGGGTCAGGCTGAGTGAAGAGGAAGCGGTGTTGCTTTGCCGGGGGAGACTGGGCGAGGTGAATGACCACGACAGCAATCCGTATATTTCCGAATGGTTTGATGAGGGAATCCGTGTGGATTATCAAGGAATCGGCTCGGGAGCCTACAGGCAGGTGGGCAGAATGCTGCTGTTCCTGGATATTGACACTGTTATCGCCAAAATCAGCTATGCGGTCAGTAGGCTGATCCTGAATGGACTTAGCAGGGGCGGGAGGATCGATTCCTTTGCGATCGATATTTTGACCGGGCTTTCGGGCGGGACCGGCGGCGGGACTTTTCTTGACGTGGCGTACATTGCCGGACAGATCGCGGAGAAAGAGTTGTGTCTTGCGGGAATCCATTTGATGAAGCCTAAGATCAACGGTTATTTTCTGTCGCCTGAGGCGGCTCTCTTGAAGGCGGACGGCAGGACCGCGCAATTGTTTTTGAAAAATGGAGGCGAGGCACTGCAGGAGCTCGAAAAGGCGATGCAGATGGGACGCAGAGGAGAGTCCTATTTTTGCCGGTATTCCGATTCGTTTTACGTAGGTACATATAAGGCGCCTTTTGATTTTGTATATCTGATCTCACCTTGCAGGGATTATGGCCGGGATGCCTATAAGAACTGTATTGATATCGCTGCAAACAGTCTTCTGAGCATTGTGACTTTTGCAGATCGAGCGGAAGCGACGCGCGCTCACGTGCAGCATTCTGCGCTGCAAGGCATGCTTTATCAGATGAATCCAGGCACGGACTATACTTATTGCTATACGGGCTTGTCGTACGCAGGGGTGGATATTCCGTCGGACCTTATCATGAAGAGCATTTTTACGGCGGTGTTCGAGGAGTTTAATGACGACAGGTTTTTTACAGAGCCGTCACAGGAGGATACCAACAGCGTATTCAGGTACCTGGGATTATCTCTGCCGCAGTTGATGGAGCCTGTAAGCAGTCATTTCCGGAATCATTTTGATGCAGATCAGTTTACGAACATTGAGCTTTTCGGGACGTATCCTGTGGACTTGGGGATGCGGCTGCCTCCTGATAACTATATCAGAGCGAGATTGGAACAAGAATTCAGTTATGCGCTGCACGAGGTCGAGTCGCGCCTGGAGACGGTGGTCCGGGAGTCTTTCACAGATCCTGAAAAGGGACCGCACTGGACTGACCACTTATTGTTCGCGGCTAATGTTCAAGGGTACAGAGGACTGGAAGAACTGGTCATTAAAGAGAAGAACCGGGCAGTAAATGCGCGCATTAACCTCCGGCAAGATGTGGATCTTATACAGAGAAGAATCGATGAGTACCTTCACAGCGCAAGAGAAAGCTTTTTTTTCAGGATGGTGTCAAGCAGGCGAAAAGAGTATGTAGAGATGTGGAATGAGTATACCTTGATGAAGGTACAGCTTATGTATCTCGATATCCTGCTGGCACGCAGGATCGGATTCTATGACCGGGTCCTGTATATGATTGAAAAAAAGGAAGGAGAACGGGTAAGAGCAGGCTGTGAGGTCTTTGAGTTTATCAGACGGGACACGGCGGAAAATATCAAGTCAATAAGGCGTTTAGAGGACGAAAACATGCAGAGTCCGTTCCGATGGGATACGGGAAGAACCCCGGTGCCTTATAGCGTATTCAGGCAGGAGTTCACAAATCGCGCTGTCAATACGAAGGAAATGGCAGAGGATTTTCTGGACAAACTGTATAAAATGTATAAGTATGAGAAGAGTGATCCTCAAACCGCACCCTATGACTTTAACAGGCTGTTCACGGAGTTTCTCGACCGATGGGCGTGGTCTCTCTTCCGCATTCCGCTTGAGAGGATCATCGGGGGATACTTTGGCGTGAACAATCCTCTTAATGTGAGCGTGGAGACGGAGCTTCTGCCGTACCTGGCCCAAAAGGCAAGGCGTCAGCTCGATGTGGGTGAAGGCGGTATTTACGGGGAGATGGTCATTGTGCCGTCAAAATATCACGACAATGGCCTCAATGCAGCGAATGCATTGCTCACACCCAGGAATTCTTTGATCGACGGCGGTGCAGGGAATTATTGCCTGAACGGGCAGGGACCCGGCCGGTCGTTTGATGTATTGAGCAGCCTGCGATATCGGATCGGCGTAGTCAGCTGGCGGTTCGGCATGGCGCTCAGTGACCTTGATGTTTATAAGAGGTGCGAGGAGGCGATGAAGCGATGATATCGAAATTCCGGGCTTACCTGGAGGGGATCAAAGAGCGATATGAAGCCGACGAGCTCTTCCACGCCAATGAGGTGGAGGCCAACGGCCTGGCCATGAAGTATCTGATCGTGAACGCCGTCATTTTCCTGCTCGTGCAGGCAGGCGTTTACGCCGGCATCTTTCCGGTCAGCGGCGCGATCTTTCCGGCGCTCATCAGGTGCTTTGCGTGGACCGTGGTGCTCTATTTAATATCCAAAAAAGTGAATCAGGACGCCTGGTGGCTGAAATATCTGCTCCTTATCAGCATTACGCTGATGTACTCCTGGCTGGACTCTATTTTGACACATAAGGTCGCGATCCTGATCGTTCTGCCCGTGCTGTGTTCGAGCCGGTATTTTTCCAAGCGTACGACAGTCAAAACGGCGCTGATCACTTGGGCGATATTCCTGTTTTCGGCGATCCAAGGGGGACTGACCGGCTGGATCAACATGAACGACGTCAGGCTCCCGGTCGGATCTGTGATCGTCGACAAAGGCGTGTGGCTTGGAAGCGGCATCGAGGAGACACTGGACAGGGTGCAGTATACTAAAGATACGCTGCTGTTCAGTTTCGTGCCAAAATCTTTTATGTTCCTGCTGGCGACTCTGGTCTGCATCAACATCGCCGAGCAGGGCCGCAGAATGGTCGAAAGGCAGAGGAAACTGAGCGAGAACAGCGCGCGGCTGGAGACGGAGCTGCGGATGGCCACGCAGATCCAGGAGGGAATGCTGCCCAGCATTTATCCTCCTTTCCCGGAGCGCAGGGAGTTCGATATTTACGGGACTATGAACCCGGCCCGGGAGGTCGGCGGCGACTTTTACGATTTCTTCCTGTTGGATGACGACCACCTGGCGCTCGTGGTCGCTGACGTGAGCGGCAAAGGAGTGCCGGCGGCGCTCTTCATGATGGCGTCGAAGATCATTCTGGCCAACAACGCGAAGATGGGGATGTCTCCGGCGCAGGTGCTGGCGGCGACCAACGCGTCGGTCTGCTCCAATAATCCGGAGGAGATGTTCGTCACGGTCTGGTTCGGCATTCTGGAGATCAGTACGGGACTTTTGACAGCGGCCAACGCGGGGCACGAGTACCCGGCGCTGAAACAAGGCGACCGTTTTGATCTGTATAAAGACAAGCACGGCCTGGTGCTCGGCGCCATGGACGGAGTAAAATATACGGAATACTCGATCCGGCTGGAGCCCGGTGATAAGCTGTTCCTGTATTCGGACGGCGTGCCGGAGGCGACGGACTCCGACAACAAGCTTTTCGGGACCGACCGGATGCTGGAAGCGCTTAATCGAAGGCCCGAGGAGTCGGCCAGGAATATTTTGGCAGATGTGAAAGGGGCGGTCGACCTGTTCGTGGGATCCGCGGAGCAGTTCGACGACCTGACGATGCTGTGTCTGGAGTACAGGTGGAAGTAAAGCAGGGTAGAAGCAAAAATCGGAGAGACATAAATGTTATTTAATTCCATAGACTTTTTGGCGTTTTTTCCTATTGTCGTGACGGTATATTTTGTCATACCGGAGCGGGTAAAAAACGTCTGGCTGCTGGCGGCAAGCTACTACTTTTACATGAGCTGGAACGCCAAGTACGCGGTGCTCATATTGACTTCCACGATCATCACGTACGTCAGCGGTCTGGTCATCGAGAAGGTGAAAGGGGCGAACCTGGATGAGGGGCGGAAGAAGAAATACCTGAAAGCCGCAGTCGCAGGCAGTTTCATTCTGAATCTGGGGATTCTTTTCTATTTCAAGTATATAAATTTCGCGTTCAGGACGCTGGAAAGCCTGCTCGCTATCCTTCATATCAGTGTGAAGATGCCGGTCTTTGATATTTTGCTGCCGGTCGGAATATCTTTCTATACTTTCCAGGCGCTGAGCTACACCATGGACGTGTACCGGGATGAGATCTACGCGGAGAAGAATTTTCTGAAGTACGCGCTGTTCGTGTCTTTCTTCCCGCAGCTTGTGGCGGGACCGATCGAAAGGTCCAAGAACCTGATCAGGCAGCTGTCGGTCCCCAAGAAGTTTGACTTTGACAACTTTCGGGAGGGCATCCTGCTCATGGTCTGGGGATATTATCTGAAGATCGTCCTGGCAGACAGGATCGCGCTGTTCGTCGACACGGTCTACAAAGACCACGCGACGTACGGCGGGTGGTATCTGATCGTGGCGACGGTCTTGTTCGCGATCCAGATCTATTGCGATTTCGGGGGATATTCCGTCATAGCGATGGGGGCGGCCCAAATACTCGGAATAAAGCTGATGGAGAATTTCGATGCGCCTTACATCTCTTTCTCGGTGGCGCAGTTCTGGAAGAAATGGCATATTTCGCTCACTTCCTGGTTCAGGGATTACCTCTACATTCCGCTTGGCGGCAACAGAAAGGGCAAACTGAGAAAATATATCAATAAGATGGTCGTTTTCCTGCTGAGCGGCCTGTGGCACGGGGCCTCCGTTTCCTTTGTCGTGTGGGGCGGGCTGAACGGGTTCTACCAGATCGCGGCAGAGGTCCTCATGCCTTTGCGGCAAAGAGCGAGGAGCGCGCTGAAGATCAACACTTCCGCGCTTTGGTACAAGCTCCTGCAGGCGGTCGGCACATTTATACTGATCGACCTGGGCTGGGTCTTTTTCAGGGCAAACGGCGCCAGGGACGCGCTGACGATCATTAAGCAGATGGTCACTGCAGGCAACGCCAAAATATTGTTCGACGGTTCTTTATATACCTGCGGGCTCGATCTGCCGAACTTCTGGCTGATGATCCTGGGGATCGCGCTTCTTTTTGCCGCGGATTGTTTCAAGTACAAAGGGATCCGGATCCGTGAGACGATCATGAGGCAGAACTACTGGTTCAGGTGGGCCTTCTATACGGTGACGATCCTGGCCGTACTTGTATTCGGTATCTGGGGACCGGCTTTTGACAAAGCGAGTTTTATTTATTTTCAGTTTTAGGAATATTCTCGGTTTTAGAAATATTTTCGGTTTTGGGAATATTTTCAGTTTTAGGAAAGACATACTTTATGGGACGTTTTAAGAAAATCCTCGGTGCAGGGCTGATCATTCTGAGCATCGCAATAGGGATCCATGTGCTGGGATATATTTTCCGGCCGGTCGATACGGATGGCGCCTTTTATCAGGTGGAGACATTCCACAGCCTTCCGGAGAACTCGATAGAGGTAATAGTCTACGGATCGAGCAAAGCATATCGCGGACTATGCACTATGGAACTCTATAAGAAATACGGGATCGGGGCATACAATTACGGCTATCACTGGCAAAAGATCAATACGACCAATCTTTTTATTCACGATTCTCTGATGACACAGAAGCCGAAAGTGGCTCTGATCGAGACTTATTACTGCAATAAGGTCCTTATGAACATGGATGTCAATCCGGAGATCTATTACAGCAGATATATAAAAGACGAAGAAGCCAAAAAGGCGTATCTCAAGCAGTGCATAGGAGATTCGCCCTCGCTTGAGCGGCTGCTGGCCTACCACGTGCCCCTGGCGCTGTTCCACAGCAATTGGAACAGTTTGACAAAGGATAGCTTCAAAAGGCTGGTACCCGGTCCCTCGGAAGAGTACCTGACTAATATGGGCTACGCGCCGTCCGAAGATGTTTATGAGCTCGAGATAGCAGGTTACGATCCGTCGCGCCAGAGAGAATTGCTCCCGGAGTCAGTCAGCGAGCTGGACAAGATCGTTCAGTTCTGCAGGGACAATGGCATTGAAGTCGTGTTCTTTGCCTTGCCCTGGGATGATAATTATCAGTATAACGACGCAATGGAACAGTATGCTGAGGAGAACGGCTGTGTGTTCCTGGATCTGTGCAAAGATTTCAAAAAGGTCGGACTGGACGGAAAGACAGATTTCAGCGATTACGCGCATTTGAATACAAGAGGTTCATGCAAGGTCGCCGATTACATCGGACAATATCTTAAGGACAACTACGAACTGACTGATATGAGAAACATCGACGGAAATATCTGGCAGAAGGTTTTGGATGAGTGATGCATGGTAAATGATGCACACGCGTGCGGAAAGGAAGATGCTGCCATACAGGCAACCTGCACGCGAAGCGTGTTTTAAAGAAAGGAGAGCTTTATGGAATTCAAAGAAGTGATAAGAAACCGCTATTCATGCAAAAAATACAGCGACAGACAGGTTGAGGCGGAGAAACTGGAGGCGATCCTGCAGGCAGGCAGGCTCGCGCCCACGGCAAAAAATCTGCAGGAGCAGCACATTTACGTGATCCAGTCCCCTGAAATACTGGCTAAGCTGGACGCAGTCACACCGTGCAGGTACGGCGCGCCCACTGTGATCGCGGTCGCTTTTGACAAGAACAATGTGTTCACTTATCCCGGCGGAAAGAGGGATTCGGGCGTTGAAGACGCCACGATCGTGGCGACGCACATGATCCTGGCAGCGGCGGATGAAGGCGTGAACAGCTGCTGGATCAACTATTTTGACCCGGATAAAGCCGCGGAGCAGCTCGGACTGCCGGGGAACGAGGAAGTGCTGATGCTCATGGATCTGGGGTACGCGGCTGAGGGAGCCGGTCCGCTGCCGAACCACGGGAGCAGGAAAGAGCTGGCGGAGACGGTGACGTATCTTTGAGGAAGATGCCGACATGGACAAAAGGACCAGAAGTTTTATAGCCAAGGGCGCAGCAGTACTGGGTCTGGCGGCGGCAGGAGCAGCAGCTTATAGAAATGATGAAAAGTTGTTTGCCTTAGGCATTCGCAGGTCGTTTGGGAAGAATGACGTCAAGCGGGACGCAGGGTTGAAGGCGCCGGAGGATGTTGTGCGCGTGACGGATCTGGCGTACGCGACCGGCGCCGAAGCCGGGGCCAATCGTGTGACCGGCGCCGAAGCTGCCCCTGCAGTCGGCGCGAATGCCGGCAAGCTCGATCCGGAGCAGCTGCTTGATATTTATTATCCGGCCGGGACGACGCAGAAGCTGCCGATCATTGTGAGCGTGCACGGCGGCGCGTATATGTATGGAAATAAAGAGGTTTACCAATACTATTGCATGAGTCTGGCGCAGAAGGGATTTACTGTTGTAAATTTCAACTACCGGCTGGCGCCGGAGCACAAGTTCCCGGATCAGCTGGGTGATATCAATTCTGTGATGAAGTTTGTCTGCAGGACGGCTGACGAGTATTGGGGAGATTTGGATAATGTTTTCTTCGTGGGGGATTCGGCCGGCGCGCAGATGGCGAGTCAGTATCTGGCTGCAGTGACAAATGCAAAATATGCACAGCTGCTGGGGCTGGATGTGCCGAAGTTTAAGGTTCGGGCGGCGGCGCTCAACTGCGGGATGTACGAACTGGATCCGGTGAGGGATAAGATGCTCATTAAGTGCTATTTGGGCTCGGAGGAGGTAATGCGTTCGGCTAAAATGGACGTGCTAGCGAACATCACGGGGGACTATCCGCCGTGCTTTGTCATGACGTCGACGGGAGATTTCCTGCGAGGGCACGCGGAGCCGATGGGCGCTCTTTTGACAAGAAGGGGCGTGGAGAACGAGGTGCATGTGTACGGAACGGAAGAAGAACCGCTCGGGCATGTGTTCCACTGCGATGTGCGCAACCCGATCGCGGCGGTGTGCAATGAGGAGGAGTGTGAATTCTTCAGGAGGCATATGTCGAAGTGAGGGACAGGTGAGAGGGAAGCGCCGGCAATGGCCGTCGGTGCGATGGCCTCCGATGCGATGGCCGCACGAGTCGAGTGTTGCGGAGCCATTGCTATTGACTATAAAGGTGTGGTACACTTTACTGTGATAAAACATAGTGATGTAGTAGGTGATGCAGAGAGCCGGTGTCACCGGTTTGACGCGGCGGAATGGAGTTAAGTATGTTCCACACTGATTTATGGGATGTCGTGAGGCACCTGGGAGCGGGAAATGTCGGCCTTGAAAAGGAAGGCCTGCGTGTGACCCGGGATGGGTTCATGGCGCAGACCAGGGATCCTTTTATCGGGAACCCTAATATTGTGAAGGATTTCAGCGAGAACCAGACGGAGATCAACACTCCGGTCTGCAGCTGTGTCAGGGAGGCTATCGAGAGCCTCGAGGAGTATTCGGCTTTAATCAGGAAGACGATCGGGTCGATGCCGGAGCCGGAGCTTTTGTGGCCTTTTTCCAATCCGCCCTATATCAGGGATGAATCGGATATCCCGGTGGCGCAATATGAAGGAGACGAGTGGGTCAAAACAGAGTACAGAAATTACCTCGCCGGGCGTTACGGAAAGTATATGATGACCTTTTCGGGGATCCATTACAATTATTCGTTTTCGGATGAGCTGCTGCGGGCGGAGTACGAAGCGGTCCGGCGGAGCGAGGCAGAGGCGAGCGAGGCGTGCTCCGGCACGGCCGGCGCGCAAGACGCCGAGGCGCTTGGCCCGGATGCGCAGAAGGCCGGCGAGCGCAGTTACAGCTCTTTCCGGGAATTTAAGGACCACTTTTATGTTTCGCTGGCTTCCAAGATGCTGGTGTACAACTGGCTCATTGTCGCATTGACTGCGGCCAGCCCTATTTTGGACTCCTCTTATCTGGAAAAGGGTAAGATCGGGGAGAGCGCTTTCAACGGGATGTCGAGCGTCCGGTGCTCGGAGATGGGGTATTGGAACTTTTTTACTCCGGTGCTGGATTACAGCAGTATTGAGAAGTACGCAGACAGTATTTTGGGCTATATTGAGTACGGGATGATACGGGGCGAGTCGGAGCTGTATTTTCCGATCCGGCTCAAGCCGGCCGGCAAGTATTCTGTCGCAAAGCTCAAGGAAGAGGGAGTCAGCCACATCGAGCTGCGGATGATCGACCTCAATCCTTACCGGTCGGAAGGGCTGGATGTGAGGGACGCGGAGTTCATCAAGCTTTTGCTGATCTATCTGGCGGCGCTGCCGGACAGGGAGATCACGCCGCACGAGCAGATCCAGGCGGTCAAAAACACGAAGAACGCCGCGCACTATGACATCAGCATGGTGAAGATCGTGCTTCCGGGTTCGGATGAGGCACTGAAGTTATGCCGTGGGGAGAAAATATCGCCGGCGGATTCCTATATGGAAAAGGGAGCAGAGACGACGGACCTGGTGTCGGCGGCGCTGTGTGTGATCGGCAAGATGGAAGCGTTCTATGCGGGGATCGCGGAGCGGTTTGCGCAGACCGCGGCCGGAGATTGCCAGGCGCAGCCGGAGAACGGGGATTGCCAGGCGCAGACCGCGGCCGGAGATTGCCAGGCGAAGCCGGAGAACGCGGACTGCGCGGCGCAGCTTGCGGCCGCTGCGGAAGAGGTGAAGGCCGTTCTTGCGTATCAGAGGAAGAAATTTGAGGTCCCTGAAGAGAGGTACGCTTTCCGGGTAAGGGAGGAGTACGGAGAAGGATTTGTCGAAAAGGGACTGGAGCTGGCCCGGAGGTACTCGGAAGAGTAATTGTGCCGATGAGCTGAATGAATTGAGAAAATCGGAGGCCCGCATTGCGGGCCTCTATTATTGTGGGAATGCGAGCACAGAAAAAAGGAAATGTTTTTGACGCACAATTGTAAATTGATGATAAGGACAAAACGGTTATAATATATTTGTGAAAGGCTAGATATTTATGACTAAAAAAGAATCTATTATAATCTTATTTTCGATAACGCTGTGCTGGTCATCATCCTATGTATTTATTAAGGATATACCGCAGAACTTCTCTGTATACGCCTATCTGGCACTGACGTCAGGGGTCGCAGGCATCATTCTGGCATTCGTCATGCGCAGAAAACTGAAGCTCCTGAACAGTGTTTCTTTGCGCCAGGGCCTGATCCTGGGGGCGCTCATTACAGCGAGCAATATGTTTGAAAAGCTGGGGCTGGATCGGATCCCGGCTTCTTCGGCAAGTGTTTATGCATCCATGGGGATCATCATCGTGCCGATCATCCTGATCTTCAGGAAGAAATATCCGTCAAAAAATAATCTGGCCGGAATTTTCATCATTCTGATCGGGATCCTGGTGTCGAACTGGGGAACGATGGGAGCGGGGATCGCCGGCGCGCTCTATATTTTGGGGTCGGCGGCGACTATGTCGATGTACACGGTCCTGGCCACGGAGTACACCAAGGGGACGGACCCGTCGCTCCTGACGGTCCTGCAGATGCTGGTGTCCGCGGTCTTCGGCTTTGCCCTGTGGTTCATCACGGAACCGGGGTCTGTCATGACGATCGAGTGGTCCCGCGTGACGCTGTCTTACATTTTCCTGATCGCATTCTTCTCAAAGTGCTACGCGTATCTGATGCTGATGTACGCCGACAAGTACGCCGACGCCGTCAGCGTGACGATCGTGGCTTCCACGGAACCCGTTGTGACGCTGATTGCAGCCGTTCTGCTTCCGGAGTCTATGGGCGGCGTGGAGCAGTTTTCCGTCAAGTCTGTTACGGGAGCGCTCATCATTTCGCTCGGCGCGATCGTAGCCGGGCTGAATTTCCTGGACAAAAAGCCCGTTGAAGCCGCGGGGGATCCGGCAGCGGAGGCCGCGAATGGCGCGGAAGCGGATGGCGAGGCGGCAAACGGCGCTTCGGCAGTGGCCGCTATGAGGGCAGAAGCGAGAGAAGATTTTGAAGCCGCGATCGAAGCGGACCACAGAGCCGCTGAAGAAATGAACCTTGAGACGGTAGTAGGCGTCTTTGAAGGAAAGGAAGCGGCTGAAGCAGAGGACCGCCTGACGGCGGCCGCGCTGCCCTTCATGCCTTCCGCAGGCAGCATTGCTGTGCTCATTACGGTCATGTTCGCTATTTTGGCAGTTTCGATCCATGTTATGCAGTTCGCGGGAGGATACTCGCAGATCAGGCCGGTGAACGCGATTCCGGCGCCGGTCGGGCTGGTCTTCGGGCCGGTCGGGGCTCTGGCGTGCGCGCTTGGGAATCTTCTGGGAGACCTGCCGCAGATATCGAATTATCACGGCACTGCCGTGCTGGGCTTTGTCGCCAATTTCCTGTCGGCTTACATCCCGTATAAGGTATGGCGGGCGATCGACAGCGACGTGGTCTCCGTACACAGCTGGAGGCAGATCGGCCTCTATGTCTGGGCGGCCGCGCTGAGCTGCATTTCGTGCGCCCTGATGCTGGGCTTTGGCCTGAGCGTATTCTTCGGTGAATGGTACGGAGAGATAGTGGGCGGTATTTTTATCAACAATTTAACGTTCAGCATGGCGCTCGGACTTCCTGTGTTAATAGTGCTGACGTCGACAGACTTCGGGCTGGGCGTCTGGGTGACTCTCAGGGTGCGCCGCGGCGCGAAGGCCTTTATGCCCGGTTTTATCCCCAATAAGTACTCGGCAGCGGTCTGCTGCGTGTCGACTGTTGTTATGGGAATAACTTTTATAATGGTACTCAGAGGAATGAATCCCGGAGGGAGCCTGCTCCTGAATGTCATGGCACTGCTCTCTATGGTCTGTGTTATTGTTCTGTGCCTGATGCAAGGGAAAGAAGCAAATGTCTAGTAATATCGAGAAAGTAAAATCGATTTTCCGCAGTCCCGGAATCGCCGCGGTGCTGCGATGGTCCAAATGTGTTCATGTCAAAGTAGTGATGATCTGCCTGATCACGGTGGCCGCTACGGTCGCTTCTCTGTGCTTTACGCTGGCGACTAAGGGGCTTGTGGACGGCGCAGTTTCTTCAAATTCGGAGGAACTCGTCCGCTACGCGCTGATGCTGGTGGCGATCATTCTGATACAGCATATTTTGTCGGCTGCGAGGGCCTGGTTCAGGATCCACGCGTCCGCGCAGCTGCAGGAGTCCCTGCAGGGAATGCTCATAAAGGAGATCCTGTCCAAGGAGTACGGCGGACTGAAAGGGTATCACAGCGGCGAACTGGTGAACCGCGTATTCTCCGACATGAGCGTGATCAAAAACGGGATCATGAGTATTTTGCCCAGCCTCATAGGAATCGTGGTGAGCTTCGTAGGAGCGGCGGGAATCCTGATCGCCATGGATTGGCATTTCGTGATCCTGATGCTGGCCGGCGGAATACTGGGACTGGCCCTGGTGATCCTGTTCCGCGGACCCATGAAGGCGCGGCACAAGAGGATGCAGGAGGCGGAAGGCGCGCTGCACTCTTCGACACAGGAGACCTTCGTGAATATCCGGCTGATCAAATCGAGCCTTTCGGAGCCGAGGGCAATGCGCAGGATCGGAGCGGACCAGGAGCATCTGAGTAAAGAGCAGGTGCGCCAGGGGCTCTTCAGCTTCCGGATGAACGACAGTATGGGACTGGTCTTCGACTTCTCATGGCTGTTCTGCATGCTGTGGGGCTGCACCAACATTTACCGCGGGAATCTGACCTACGGCGCGCTGGCCGCGATGCTGCAGCTGATCGGGCGGATCCAGGGCCCCATCGCGAATTCGGTGAGCATAGCCTCCCAGCTTTACAGTGTGAGCTCGTCGGCGGAGCGCCTTTTGGAGCTGACCGAGCTGCCGTCAGAGGAAGAAGGAGAAGTTCTTCACACTTTTGATGAAATTTGTATGGACGATATTACGTTCAAGTATGATGATGGTATTGAAGAAGTATTGCAGCACGTGAACTGGACGATCCGCCGTGGCGACTTCATGGCGCTGACGGGGATCTCGGGAGGCGGCAAAACATCGCTCTTCCAGCTCTTGCTGGGAATTTATAAGCCGACAAAGGGACAGATGCTGTTCCGCTGCGGCGACAAGGAAGTCCCGGCGTCGAGGGGTACCCGTGCGCTGTTCGCGTATGTGCCGCAGGGCAACACGCTCTTCTCGGGGACTCTTCGGGACAACCTGACCATGTTCACTGATTCGGCCACGGAAGAGGAGATCCGCGCGGCAGTGGACGTGGCCTGCCTGACAGCTGTGGTGGAAGACGTCGGTTACGACGCGGTGCTCGGCGAGCGCGGCGTGGGCCTGTCCGAAGGGCAGGCGCAGCGCGTGGCAGTGGCGAGAGCGCTGCTAAGCAAAGCGCCGATCCTGCTTCTGGACGAGGCGACGAGCGCGCTGGACGACAGGACGGAAGCAAAGCTCCTGGAGAATATCTCGAAGATGCGGGACAAGACCTGCATCATCGTGACGCACAGGGCGGCCGCGCTCAGTATTTGCGATTACACGCTGCATATCGAAGAAGGTATAATGAGTCAGAAAGCGTAAGTGATGCCCGCGCCAAGGCGCATAGCGCCGCGTGCGGACGAGGCGAATGCCGGGCGCAGAGAGCCGCGTGCGGCAAAATCAGGTGCCGGGCGCATAGCACCGCGGGCGGCAGAAGGCGGACGAGACCGAAGAGAGGAACCGGAAAATGAAGAAGTTTAAAAATCTGGTCATAGGCGGAATTGAGAATAAGGTCGTAAACCTGATCCTGATCACTGTGGTCGTTCTCGCCCTGGCATTTCAGGCCGCGGGTTTTTTCCAGAACCGGATGCTGACGGAAGTGAGTAACGAGACCACCGCAAAGCAGGAGGAAGCTCTCACGACGATCACTTCCGATGTAATGGGCGACGTCGTCGACAGCAGCATGACGCGGTCGACGCAGCTGGAGGCGCTGATCGCGGACGAGGTATTTCATCACCTGGCGGTCCGCGTCGAAGTGCTGGGGGAATACGCCCGCACGCTGTTCGAGGACCCGGACGGGAACCCGCGCGCGGAGTACGCGGCGCCGAACGCGGCAAATGACGGAGAGATCGTCGCGCAGCTGATCCTTGCCGACGGAACAGATGAGGAAGCGATTTCTGACAAAATAGGGCTGGCCGCAAATATGTCGGACATGATGGTCTCTCTTTTCGGGGCGTCAGCGGAGACAAATTCCTGTTTCATCGCACTTCCGGAAGGCGCTTTTTTGGTAGTGGATGACCGCTCTGCTTCCAAGTTTGCGGAGACCGGACAGCCTGTCATTTATGACTGCAGAACGCGCCCGTGGTATAGGCAGGCTGTGGAAAAAGGAACGCTGATCTTCACGGATGTGGAGATCGATGCTTTTACGGGAGACATAGGGATCGTGTGCGCCATGCCGGTCTATGTGGACGGCGAGCTGGCTGCAGTCGTGGGTTCCGATCTCTTCCTCACCTCGATGAACACGGCCATACAGGACTCCGAGGAGAACGGCGGGTTCCAGTGCGTGATCAACGGCAACGGGCATGTGGTCTTCTCTCCTAAAGAAGCCGGCGAGTTCAAAGTAGTGGAGTCCGCGAACGCGACCGACCTGCGGACAAATCCGAATGGGGAACTTGCGTCCTTTATCACGGATGCCATGAACGGGGTATCCGAGATGCGCATCGTAAATCTTGCCGACGGCCCGTACTATATGATCGGCTGTCCCATGGATACAGTGGGATGGACGCTGATCTCAGCCTTCAGTCAGGGGATGGCTGACAAACCCGCTGAGATGCTGCGTACCAGCTATCAGGAGATCCAGAATGACGCGGCGGAATCTTATCTGGCCAAAATGTCAAAATATAACACAGCTGCCGCGATCGGGCTGGGAGTTCTGTCTTTGCTGGCGCTGATCAGCGCGGCGATCCTGGGCAGAAAGATCGTCAAGCCCCTGAATCTGATCACAAAGAGGATCGCGGGAATCAGCGAAACAAATGTGGAATTTGTTATGGAGGACGAATTCCGGACGGGGGATGAGATAGAAGTACTCGCTGAATCTTTTGCCAGGCTGTCACACAGGACAGTGCAATACATAGAAGAAGTCCTCAGGATAACGGTAGAAAAAGAGAGGATCGGCACAGAACTGCAGATGGCCAACCAGATCCAGGAGAGCATGCTGCCTAGCATCTTCCCGGCTTTCCCTGAGAGGAGCGAGTTCGATATCTACGCGTCCATGGATCCCGCGAGGGAGGTCGGCGGCGACTTCTACGATTTCTTCCTGATCGACAAGGACCACCTGTGCATGGTGATCGCGGACGTCAGCGGCAAAGGCGTTCCGGCGGCGCTGTTCATGATGATCTCCAAGATCATCATACAGAGCTGCGCGATGCTTGGCAGAGGAGCCGGCGAGATCCTCACCAAAACAAACGAAGCTCTCTGCTCCAATAATAGAATGGAAATGTTTGTGACGGTCTGGCTGGGCATCCTTGAGATCAGCACAGGAAAACTCACCGCATCCAACGCGGGACACGAGTACCCTGCCATGAAGACCGGCGACAAGTTCGAGCTTCTCAAAGACAAGCACGGTCTTGTCATCGGCGGTATGGCCGGCATCCAATACAAAGAATACGAGCTGCAGCTAAAGCCCGGCGACAAGTTTTTCCTCTACACGGACGGCGTGGCCGAGGCGACCAGGGGCGGCAAAGAATTGTTCGGCACCAAGCGTATGCTGGAGGCACTGAACAAGGATCCGGAGGCTTCTCCGTACGAGCTGCTCGGAAGCGTGCGGAGCGCGGTGGATGAATTTGTCGGGAACGATGAGCAGTTTGATGATCTGACAATGATGTGCTTTGAGTATATCGGGGATAATGCCGAAGAAGTGCCCGAGGATGATGCTTGAGCAGCACTCGAGCGTTAGAACAAGTCAAGGAACACAATATGAGAACAATAATAATCGGAGACATTCACGGCTGCAGCGGCGCGCTGAGATTGTTGCTTGCCAAAATAATGCCAAATCCCAAGGAAGACAAGCTGATCCTGCTGGGGGACCTGTTTGACCGGGGGCCGGATTCCTGGGGTGTGTTTCAGATGGTCCGGGAGCTTGCAGAAATCTACGGAGACAGATTTGTGTTTCTGAGAGGAAACCATGAGGATTATCTATTGCAGCGGCAGCTTACGCTGCCCCAGAGGATTGTCTGGGACCGTGTAGGACGCGGTACGACAATGAAATCTTTCCGGGCGCACGGAGCCAAAATGGAGGACAGCGCGGGATGGATCCGGGAGCATGTTGTGTTCTACTACCGCGGGGAAGGTTTTCAGTGTGTGCATGCAGGGCTGAAGATCGAACCGATAGAAGCGAATGATTATTATACGATGATCCATGATCACGGTATAGTGATGGAAAATGTGTATGCAGGGCCTTTGACGATCGTCGGGCATATCGCGCTGGAGAAGCCGACCTGGTTTCCGGGTGCCGGGCAGCCTGTGAAGGTGCTCGCGGAGGGTGAAGAACAGGTGCTGCCAAAAAACGGAGTCATTTGTATCGACACTGGCTGCGGGAAAGGCGGCCGGCTGACGGGAATGGTGATCGAGGACGGGAAATACTGCCTGTTGAGTGCAGGAGAGGGGGTGTGACCATGGCGGAGAATACAGGAAATAATGCAGCTAACACGTCAAACAAGTCTAGCCTGTTCCGCGAAAAGAATCTGGAACGGCTGGAGTCTCCTGAGAAACTGAATGATTATCTGAGGGTCACGTCTCCAGGCGTCTGGATGGTACTCGGAGCAGTGATCGTGCTGCTTATCGGGGTGTGCATATGGGGCGTCTTCGGGCGGATTCAGGCTACCACACAGGCCGTGGTCATCACTGAGAGTGGGGAGAGCTCCTGTCTGGTGCCGCAGGCGGCGCTGGAAGGCGTTCTTCAGTACAGGACAATCGAAATCGACGAGGAGAAGAGAGAGCTTGTTCCGGATGTATTGGAACCTCAGGTGATCACCGAATCTACGAATGTGTATATAATGCTTGCCGGTGGGCTCAGAGTCGGGGATATTGTGTATCCAATCGCGTTAGCCGAGCCTTTGGGGACAGACGGATTCGTGACCGGTAGCATTGTAACGGAGATACTGTCACCGCTGTCATTACTGTTTAAATAACCGGCACGGAATCGACTGATGCAGCAGCGCGGAAATAACCGCCCGGCGCGGAAGCACCGGATGCAGCAGCGCAAAATCACCCGGCCGGCACAAAAATGACTAAACGGCTCGACATAAGAGAGGAAGACCTCATGGCAATTCAAAAGAACATACCCCAGCCGAAGACAAAGGGCGTCGTAAAGGTGCCGGTCGTCATGCAGCTGGAGGTGCTGGAGTGCGGAGCGGCATCGCTGACGATGATCATGCACTATTATAAGAAGTGGATCCCGCTGGAGCAGGCCCGTGTGGACTGCGGCGTGTCCAGGGACGGCGCGAACGCGAAGAACATCATACTGGCGGCGCGGAGCTACGGCATGGAGGCCAAAGCATGGCGCGTGGATCCGGAGGACCTGATCGCGGAGGGGCCTTTCCCGTGCATCATTCACTGGGGATTCAATCACTTTGTGGTGCTGTGCGGCTTCAGACGCGGTAAAGCGGTGCTCAATGACCCGGCGCGCGGGCGCGTCGACGTCTCTATGGAGGAGTTCGACCGGGAGTATACGGGCGTCATGATCACGGTGGAGCCGGGGCCGGACTTCAAGCCGGAGGGCAAGAAGAAGAGTATACTCTCTTATGCAAAAGAGAGACTGGCCGGTTCTTCAGCGGCAGTCATCTTTGTGGTGCTGACGACCACGATCTCGTCGCTCATGGGCATTATCAGCCCTGTTTTCAGCAAGGTGTTCCTGGACCGTCTGCTGAGCGGGTCGAATCCGGAGTGGCTCTCGCCGTTCATTGTCGCCATGTGCATATACGCGGTCATTAATATCGTGGTCCTGTGGATCGCCACCGTGTACAGCATAAGAATCCAGGGCAAAATGGAAGCCGTAGGCAGTTCGAGTTATATGTGGAAAGTGCTGCGTCTGCCCATGCAGTTCTTCAGCCAGAGGATGTCGTCAGATATCGCGGACAGGCAGTCGACAAATGCTTCGATCGCGATGGCGCTGGTCAAAACATTCGCACCGCTGGCACTGAACACAGCTATGATGGTCTTTTATCTGATGGCCATGTTGTTGTACAGCATTCCGCTGACAGCGATCGGTATCGCGGCGATCGGAATTAACCTCGCGATGTCGCTGTTCATCTCGCCCAAGCGGACCAACCTTACGCGCGTGCAGATGCGTGACAACGCCAAATTGTCTTCGGCGACGTCATCGAGCATCCGCATGATCGAGACCATTAAGGCGAGCGGAGCGGAGAAAGGCGTGTTCGGGCGCTGGGCAGGATTCCAGGCAAGCGTCAACACGCAGCAGTATCGATATATTAAGGTCAACACTTTTTTGACAACGATTCCGTCGCTGGTGACGTCACTGACCGGCATTATTGTCCTGGGCGCGGGCGTGTACCTGGTGCTGCACGGCTCGTTCACAGCCGGTATGGTCATGGCTTTCCAGGGCTTTATGAGTTCCTTCATGGCGCCGGCCAACTCGCTGATCTCGGCGGGGCAGTCCTTCCAGGAGATGGTCACGCAGATGGAGCGCGTGGACGACGTCATGAGCTATCCGACGGACCCTTATCTGGAGGAGCGCCCGAAGACCGGTGAATACCAGAAGCTGACGGGGGCCATCGAGATGAAGGACATCGTGTTCGGCTACGCGCCGCTGGGCGACCCGCTGATCACGGACTTCTCGCTCTCCATAAAACCGGGGCAAAAAATAGCTCTGGTAGGACGCTCCGGCTGCGGCAAGTCGACGCTGGCCAAGCTCCTGAGCGGGCTGTATAAGCCGTGGAGCGGGAGCATCACGTTCGACGGGCATCCCATCGAGGAGATCGACAGGAATGTTTTTATCGGTTCGGTGGCGGTCATCGACCAGAACGTGACTCTGTTTGAGGACACGATCTCGGCCAATATCAAGATGTGGGACAATTCTATTGAAGATTTCGAGATGATCATGGCGGCGCGCGACGCCGACATCCACGAGGACATCGTCCTCCGCCCGGGCGGCTATCAGCACAAACTCTCCGAGAACGGGCGCGATTTCTCAGGCGGACAGAGGCAGAGGATCGAGATCGCCAGGGCGCTGGCACAGGATCCGACCATCTGTATTTTGGACGAGGCTACGTCGGCACTTGATGCCAAAACAGAGTACGAAGTAGTCCGTTCCATCAGCATGCGGGGAATCACTTGCGTAGTTATCGCGCACCGGCTCTCCACGATCCGCGACTGCGACGAGATCATCGTATTGGACCGCGGGCACGTGGTCGAGCGGGGGACGCACGAGGAGCTGATGGCTAAAGGCGGGGCTTATACCAGACTTGTAACATCGGAGTGAAAAAGATGGGCTCAAATACGAGGAGCCCATCTTTGGGAGCCAGGCCGCAGGCCTGTCTCCGGGTTCTTTAAATCAGCATGCAAGAGGATAAAAGATGGGTTGGTTTGACGAACAGATCGAATATCGAAAGCAGCAGGAGAGCAAGATGCTCTCAGACTCCTATGAAAAGCTCCATCTGACATTGACCGGCCGCAAGTCGGGGCAGTACTATGCCGAAGGGGCGGACGTAAACGACGCGCTCGAGCAGCTGCTCAAGTACTTCGGGATCCGCGACCGGAAGATTCCGGCCAGCCTGAAGGAATTTGAGGAGAAGCTGGACTATCTGCTGACGGCTTCGGACATCATGTTCCGGAAAGTGACGCTGGAGCCGGGCTGGCACAAAGACGCGATGGGCGTCATGATCACGAGCCTGAAGGAAAACGGCTCGGTGATCACGGTCATGCGCGATGCCGCCGGCGCTTACAGGTACATTGATCCCAAGACCGGAAGGTCGATCCCGGTGACACGCCAGGAAGAGAAAAAAATAGAGAGCGAAGCGTACTGCTTTTACCGTCCGCTTCCGCTGCGCAAGATCACGCTGCAGGATCTGATCAGATATATGACGGACGCAGTCGACACATGGGACATCGCGGCGTTTATCCTGGCGTCTCTGGCGATCACGCTGGTCGGCATGCTGCTTCCCAAGCTCAATCACATCCTGATGGGAGAGGTGACGAAGTATGGGAGCTACCAGCTGCTGGGCGCGGTCGTGAGCTTTATGCTTTTTGCTACGATCGGCAACTTTATGCTGTCGATGATCAAGACGCTGGTGCAGTACAGGCTCAGCGTAAAGCTCAGCGTAAATGTGCAGGCGGCTTCGATGATGCGCGTGCTCTCGCTCCCGGCGGATTTCTTCAAATCCTACAGTTCCGGTGAGCTCACGCAGTATCTCTCATATATGAATTCGCTGTGCAGCACGCTGGTGAACTCTATTTTCTCAACGGCGGTCACGGGCATTTTCTCGCTCGTCTACCTGACCCAGATCTTTTCCTACGCCAAGTCGCTGGTCATTCCCGCATTGGTGGTCACTATTGCGACTTTGGCGCTGAGCCTTGCAGGTAATCTGCAGCAGGCCGGCTTCAATAAGGAGATCATGGGAATAAACGCGCAGGAAAAAGGTCTCACTTATGCTCTGATCAATGGCGTGGAGAAGATCCGTCTGTCCGGCGCGGAGAAGCGCGTGTACGCGAAGTGGATGGACCTTTACACACAGGGCGCGGCCATCAAGTTCAACCCTTGGACGCTGGCGAGCCTGCAGGGCGTGTTCAGCACAGCGATCACGCTTACCGGCACGATCGTCATGTATTTCATCGCGGTCAAGAGCGGCGTATCTGTCGCGGATTACTATGCTTTTAATTCGGCTTATGCATATATATCCGGCGCGCTCGCGGCGATCACATCCGTGGCGATGACAGCTGCGACGGTAAAGCCCAGCCTGGACCTGATCCGGCCTCTTCTGGACGCGGAGCCCGAAAAGCACGCGGGACGCGAGTCGGTGGCATCGATCACGGGCAGCATAGAGCTGTCGCACGTGACCTTCCGCTATGAAAAAGAAGGGCGCAAGATCATCGACGACCTGAGCCTGAAGATCGGCGCGCGTCAGTATGTCGCGATCGTCGGAAAGACCGGCTGCGGCAAGTCGACTTTGCTGCGCCTTCTGCTGGGATTTGAAAAACCGGAATCGGGCGCTATTTTCTACGACCGCAAGGACATCCAGACTCTGGATCTGGGATCCCTGCGCAAGCTGATCGGAACGGTTCTGCAGGAGGGAGAGCTCTTCAGCGGCAGTATCTATGAAAATATCACCATCTCCGCGCCAACCCTGACCCTTCAGGAGGCATGGGAGGCGGCAGAGATCGCGGGGATCGCGGACGACATCCGCGCGATGCCCATGGGCATGAGCACAGTGCTGTCGGAGGGCGGCGGCGGAATCTCGGGCGGCCAGAAGCAGCGCATCATGATCGCTAGAGCGGTCGCGCCTAAGCCCAAGCTCCTGCTGCTCGACGAGGCGACGTCGGCGCTGGACAACATCACGCAGAAGCAGGTCTCTGACGCCTTGGACAGAATGCGCTGCACAAGGATCGTCATCGCGCACAGGCTCTCAACGATCAGGCACTGCGACAGGATCCTGGTCATGGACGGAGGCAGGATCGTCGAAGATGGGGGGTACGAGGAACTGATCGAGAAGGGCGGCGTGTTCGCGGAGCTCGTGGAAAGACAGAGACTGGATAAGTGACGAACTCAGCGGCTCGTCGTGCGAGCCTTGAAAGCACATGCGTGCGGCTCGTTCTGCGAGCCTTGAAAAATCAGGCTTGACATAGGCGAAGAACTCGTATATAAAACGAAAGATACTGAAAAACGGTTTTTGGAGGTTTTGGATTTTGAAATCGTATTTAAAATGGGTAATGCCCGGCGTGCAGGCAGTGATGACTGTGATCCTGCTGTTCATGCTTGTGACGAGCAAGCTTCTGCCCGGGAAGTATTTGGGAATAGCCGTGTTCGCGGCACTGGTCCTGTTGGGGATCACCTGCCTTATGGCTCGCAGCAAAAACAGCGCGGTGAGCTCGGCAGCCAGCATTGTGGCGATATTTCTGAGCGGGATGCTCGCTTTCGGGATTGTTTATGTACGGCATATCGTCAAGACACTGGATATGATCGCCGGATCAGGCACGCAGATCGAAAATATAGTGGTCGCGGTCCTGGACAGCGACTCGGCGCAGGAGATCGGAGATACTTCGGGGTATCTTTTCGGCGTTTATGAAGGGGCGGACAAGGAACTGCTGGAGGTCGTGGAGACCGAAGTGACCGAGGCAAACGGAGATACAGAGCTGAAGAAGCAGGCTTTTGACTCGCCTATGGAGATGGCGCAGGAACTGCTGGCCGGAAATCTGGACGCCGTGGTCTGCAACAAAGCCTATGTAGACCTTCTGGACGACGCGATCGGGGATTATTCCAAGCTGACAAGGATCATTTACGAGAAAGACTTTGAGACGAAGATCGAGGAAGAGAGTGCAGAAGCTTCCGGCTCCGGTGACGGCTCCGGTTCTGATCAGAAGAGCACAAGATTGGGCGCAAGGCAGCCCGGCGAGAAATTGACGGAGCATCCTTTCAATATTTTGATCAGCGGTATCGATGTGAGCGGGCCGATCTCAACGACAAGCAGAAGTGACGTCAATATTATCATGACGGTGAATCCGCAGAGCCACAGGATTCTGCTGACAACTACGCCTCGCGACTATTTTGTTCTCATCCCCGGAATTTCCGGAGAGGAGAGGGACAAGCTGACGCATGCGGGCGTGTACGGCGTCCGGACGTCTATGCGGACACTCGAGGACCTGTACGACATCGGAATCTCGGACTATATCAGGATCAATTTCGACTCTCTGATCCAGCTGGTGGATGCGCTGGGCGGAATCGATGTCAATTCGGAGGTCGCGTTCAGTTCCGGTGATTACTATTTCAACGAGGGAATCAACCATATGAACGGCGAGCAGGCGCTGGTGTACTGCAGGTCGAGATATCAGTTCGGATCGGGCGATAACCAGCGAGGCAAGAACCAGATGCAGGTCCTGACTGCGATCATTGATAAGCTGCAGTCTCCCGAGCTGCTTAAGAATCCGACCGAGGTGCTGGATGTTGTCGGCAGAAGCATGCAGACAAGCTTTACTTCGGACGAGATCGCGGAAGTGATCGCATGGCAGCTGGACAGCGGCCACGGCTGGGACATCGGAAGGCAGGCAGTGACGGGAACCGGCGACTCACAGCAGACCTTCTCCATGAAGGGGATGGATCTCTATGTGATGTGGCCGGACGAGGATTCGGTGCAGGAGGCGTCGGATAAGATTAAAGAGTTGATGGAATAATAAAGAAGTGCCGGCGGAGGGGGCTCCGCCGGCATTTGTGCGTCAAAAAGCAGATACGAAGCAGGTCCTTACGTCCAGCGCACAATGACGCTCCTGTCGTCATTGTAGTTGAAAGCCGGGCGGGCCGCGTCAAGGATCACGGTGATCTCTTCGCCGTAGTTGTGGAGAATCGGGGTGTGCGGGGGAAGAGTCTGGCTGTCTCTGTCCTGAGCTCGTGAACGTCTTCTGGCCAGGATCAGCTTTTCGACGTCCCATTCATCGAGAGTATTGGCAAAGGAGCGCATGATGGCGTCGCCGTGTTCAGGCCGGAGCAGGTCGAGGACGGCTGTGACTTCGCCGATCGTCTCATAGCGGTTGTTAGCTACGGGGTCGGTCATCTTGCGGCAGATCTTGCGGCACTTGTCCATGAGGGAGTAGTCGAAGGTGACACTCGACTCGTGGGTGACCGCGTCGAGGAATTCCCTGAAGAGCGCGCCGAGGCCGTAGACGTCAAAGCGGTAGTCCGGGCTCGAAGTGGCTTCATCCATCTGCTCGGGGGCGGCATACTGGGGAGTGTGGACCTTGAGGTAGTTGGGGTCGTTGATCGCGCAGGTGCTGCCCAGGTCGATCAGGAAGACCTGACCGAAGTTGTTGAGTATAAAGTTGGAAGGCTTGACGTCCCCGTATACCAGACCCAGCTTGTGGATGTCGTGAAGGAGCAGGGAGATCTTGTAGATCATGGTGATCACGAGGCCGATATTGAGCTTATGGCTGTAAAATGTCAGAAGATCGCGGAGGTTGATCCCGCTGATCTCCGACATAATGAGGGAACTGCACTCATCTGTTTCCATGAAGTCGATGACCGTGGGGGTGTAGTACTTGTTGTTGAGAAGCAGAAGTTTCTGCAGCTCATTTCTGAAGAGAGCTTTGTTCATACGGAGCTGGGTGGAGTCCGTGCGGTCGTAAATGATCCGCTTCATAATATATTCCGCGCCGGTCCTGTTGGATTTGACGCGGTAGACTTTGCCGCAGCCGCCTTCTGCCAGGAGCTTTTCGATCTCATAGAGGTTGTCGAAAGAATGATAGAAGGAACGTTCGTCGGTGCGGTCCTCAACACGCCCGTCCCCATCTTCATCATCAGCAGGCTGTTCAGATTCAACGCCGGTTATGCGGACGCTGTCGGGGATTCCCTGTATGAACTTGACAAGGCGGTCGTCGAAGCTGCTCTCCTCGTAGAAATTGATGTATTGGAAGCGGCCGAGCATGAGCTCAAGACTCCGGGGGAGGCTGACGGGCTCGAGAAGTACGGCCATCATTTTTTTGGCATATTTGTAGGCGTAGGTGATCTCGTCCTTAATGTAATGGGACGTCAGCGCGGATTTAGAGAGGAAAACGATGAAAATATCGCAGTCGAAGATCTTGTTGCCGATCTCTTCGACCCACTCGGCGCCGCTTTTGATTCCTTCGTCGTACCAGAAGCGGTAGTTTTCATCCGCGGCGTCCAGATATTCGGAGATGGTGTCCAGGTCGTCGTGGGAATAGCTGATAAAAGCAAATGGCTTGGAGCCGTTATAGGAATGGATTTCGATCTTATGGTCCGGCATGGTTTACCTCATGATTAGCAGATATCGAACAATCCTTATGTGCAATAATTGTCCAGGTTGTCTTTGGGGTTTTATAATAGCTTGTTTTTAAGGTATTATATAAGGTAAAATATGAAATTGGTATTCCTAAATTGGATTAAATTGTTTATAGTATAATCTATGGCAGCAATTTGGGTGCCGTTTTGTAAAACTTTTCTGCCCCGATGGAGGAGGGGAGATCTGTTAGCGCCGGGACCGGAAGGTTGACGAGGTCAGCAGCGATCGAAAGATTCGGCGGATGCTGCTGCGGCGGGCGCGTCGTAAGAGACAGAGGAAAAAGCAGAATAAAGACTGTAACAGAGGCTGTCTCAGCGCAGCGGCCCGTTATGCGGGCCATAAACAGGGCCGGAACTGCCGGCCATCACAGCGGCTCGCCTTGCGAGCCTTAATATCAGGAGGCTAGAGTTTTGGGTAAATATTTTGGAACAGACGGATTTCGCGGGGAAGCGAATGTAGTTCTTAACTATGATCACGCGATCAAGATCGGCCGTTTTCTTGGCTGGTATTACGGCGCCAGGATCGGCAAGAAAGCCAAAATAGTGATCGGCAAGGACACAAGGCGCTCTTCCTATATGTTTGAGTACGCGCTGTGCACAGGCCTTATGGCTTCCGGAGCGGACGCCTATATCATGCATGTCACGACGACTCCGTCAGTATCATACATCACAAGGACAGATGATTTTGACTGCGGGATCATGATCTCCGCGTCCCATAATCCCTACTATGACAACGGCATCAAGCTGATGAACCACAATGGAGAGAAGATGGACGAGGCCACGATCCTTGAGGTCGAGAAGTACATCGACGGCGAGATCCCGGAGATCCCTATGGCCAAGGACGCTGAGATCGGAAGGACGGTAGACTATGTTGCAGGGCGCAATAGATATATCGGTTATCTGATTTCTCTGTCAAAATACAGCTACAACGGAAAGAGAGTCGGCCTGGACGTCGCCAACGGAGCGGCCTGGATGATCGCGAAGGCTGTTTTTGACGCGCTTGGCGCCAAGACTTATGTGATGAACAACGATCCTGACGGATTCAATATCAATACAGACTGCGGTTCAACGCATATCGAGCATCTGCAGAAGTTCGTCGTGGACAATAACCTGGACGTCGGATTCGCTTATGACGGCGACGCCGACCGCTGCCTCTGCGTAGATGAGAAGGGCAATGTCGTGACAGGCGACCACATTCTGTATATCTACGGACGCTACATGAAGGAAAGAGGAAAGCTCCTCAACAATACGGTCGTCACAACAGTAATGTCCAATTTCGGCCTGTATAAAGCTTTTGACAAGATCGGCATCGGCTACGAGAAGACCAAAGTCGGCGACAAGTACGTGTACGAGAACATGGTGACCTACGGAAACCGCATCGGCGGCGAGCAGTCGGGACACATTATCTTCTCCAAGTACGCGACTACCGGCGACGGTATTTTGACAAGTATGAAGATGATGGAAGTCATGCTTGCCAAGGATAAGCCCCTGAGCGCGCTGGCAGCACCCGTGATCGTATACCCGCAGGTGCTCAAGAACGTGCGTGTCAAGAGCAAACCCGACGCGCAGAACGACCCCGACGTGCAGGCAGCAGTCGCAAAGGTCGCTAAGGAGCTCGGGAACGACGGCAGGATCCTGGTGCGCGAGTCCGGCACGGAGCCGGTCATCCGCGTCATGGTCGAAGCGGGGAGCAACGAGGTGTGCGAGAAGTATGTCGATTATGTCATCGACGTGATCACCAGGAAAGGACACCTGGCCTGATCCGGGCGTAAGCGCCGGACATGCGCCGGACATGCATCGGACACGGATATCCGCGAAGGCGGGAAAAGATAACTAAAACAAAAGATTAAAGGAGTATGGATAATGAGAGTAGTCATTCAGGAAAATTACGATAACATGAGCAAGTGGACAGCCAATTACATCGCAGCGAAGATCAAGGCGCACAAGGAAGACAGGCCTTTCGTACTCGGACTTCCCACCGGTTCTTCCCCCATCGGCGTTTACAATGAGCTTGTGAAGATGTATAAGGCGGGCGAGATCTCCTTCAAGAACGTCGTCACATTTAACATGGACGAGTATGTGGGACTTCCCAAAGAGCACGATCAGAGCTATTGGTATTTCATGCATTACTATTTCTTTGATCACGTTGACGTCCCGAAGGAAAACATCAACATCCTGAATGGCCTTGCAGAGGATCTGGAAGAAGAATGCGCAAAATATGAGGAGAAGATCGCTTCTTACGGCGGCATCGACCTGTTCCTGGGCGGAATCGGCGTCGACGGCCACATCGCTTTCAACGAGCCCGGCACTTCCCTCGCATCCCGCACCGGACTCCGCAAGCTCACAAGAGACACAAGGATCGTCAACTCCCGCTTCTTTGACAATGATCCTGAGAAGGTGCCCGCATACGCATTATGCACAGGCGTCGCAACTGTTATGGACGCTAAGGAAGTCATCATCGAGATCAGCGGCCACAACAAGGCGCGCGCTATGGCCCATGTCGTAGAGGGCGGTATCAGCCAGATGTGGACATGCAGCTGCCTGCAGATGCATGAGAACGCGATCATCGCTTGCGACGAGTCCGCATGCGACGAGCTGAAGGTAGGCACATACAAGTACTACCTGGACATCGAGAAGGACGAAAGACTTTAACTCAGGTGGGAAGTCTCCCGCCTCGTAAGGCTATGAGTTTGTAACAAACCTTACTCAGTGGCGGGAGACAAGCCCCCACTG
>JBGUJH010000041.1:0-9279 GCA_045113775.1 Lachnospiraceae bacterium
ATTAATCCGCAGCTGATGGCGCCGGCGGTGCGCACCCTGTACGGACATATACTGAGCAAGTATTCCAATCTGGACTGAGCCTGTCTGAAGAATACACATAAATGACTATCCGCAGTGACAGAAGACCCGGGTTTTCTGTCACTGTATTTTTGCAGTATAGGAGCCACGCTCCTGTGTTATAATGAAAGACAAAGTCTGGCACAGGGGGATCCGATATGGAAATGATGCAGTTTCTTGAAGCTGACAAAGAACAGCTTATGAGCGGGCTGGCAGCCGCCGGCACGCCGGAAAAGGCGCAGAGCGTCCTGGAGAAGGAGTTTGACAGGCTCCTTCTGCGCTACAATGAAGAGTGTATAGAGGAAAGAGTGAGGGACACGGCCAGATATCTTCTGCAGGCGGCGAAAATGATGGTCCCCATGCTGAGCGCGGCGGGTGACTCGAAGATCTGGTCGGATCGCGCGGCGGGATCCGGGTCCGGAAGCGGATTTAAGTTTACCGTCCCCGCTATCGCATGTCTGGCTGCAGGCGCGGTATTTCTTGTGGGATCCGTCCTCGGACCGTCGTTCTCTTCGGCAAACGGATTCTCAATGCCTGCGTTTCTGGGAGGAGTTCCGGCATCTGTTTTGGGAGGCATCCTGCTCTTTTTTGCCGGAAGACTGTCGATGAACGGAAAAGGGGAGACGTCCTCAGGTGAACAGCATGTGGAACTTAGGGTCGAACCCGATAAGGTCTGGAGCTGCACGAGAGCTTTAGTCCTGTCGATCGACAAGAGCCTCGGGGAGGTGGCGGAAGCCCTCCGTTACGAGAAGAGCCAGCTCCCGGCGTCTGCAGGAAACGGGGTCTCGCCCGAGGAAGCCGACCTGTTCTCGAGCCTTCTGGAAGCCGCTTACAGCCAGCGCCAGGAAAATCCCGGCGACGGTACGGCGCAGGAGATGATCTCCATGGTCCGCTATTATCTGCACCGCAAACAGGTGGAGACAGTGGAATTCGGGGGCGGCAAAAGAGAGTGGTTTGAACTGCTCCCCGGAAAGCAGGACGTGACGCTGAGACCGGCTCTTGTGAGGGATGGAGTGCTGATCCGCAAGGGACTTGCCGTGACGGCATTGTGAAGGAGATGAAATGGACCGCTATTATGGATTTGACCTCGGAGACGCGGAGAGCGCCGTCTCCTATTTAAATAAAAGTGACGTGACAGCTCCGCGCGTCATCACGGTCGGAGAAGTGGGAAGCTTTGTGACCGCTTATGCAAGGCGCAGAGACGGCTCGCTTGTGATCGGTGAGGCCGCCTGTTACGACCCGGAAGCGGTGGAGCGCAAGATCAGGTTCAAGAGCCGTTTCCTGACAGACACCGGCAGCCGCAGGGATGTCAAATCTTTTGCGGCCGGCGTGCTCGGCGAGCTCTATATGAGCGGCGACCTGGTAAAAGGTGAGGATGTCTGCTTCTATGTGGGCTGTCCGGCGGGTTGGGACAAAACAGCGAGAGAGCGCTACAGAGAACTGTTCGAGGAGGCGGGCTATCCGCCGGTGCGCATCATCTCGGAGTCGCGCGCAGCGCTGGTCAGTGCATGCCAATCCAAGCATTTCCAGGTGGGCTACGATATTTTGTCCAAACCGGTGCTGGTGGTGGATATAGGCTCATCTACGACGGACTTCGCGTATATCATGGGAGGCAAGGAAGTGGAGCTGCAGACGGCGGGCGAAGTTGCCCTGGGCGGCGGCCTCATGGATGAAATGGTCCTGGAGTGCGCGCTGGATTCGGCCGTCAGGGGAAACCGGATCCGGGAGATCTTTGAGCAGAGCCCTCCCTGGAAGAGCTACTGCGAATTCGCGGCCAGAAGGCTCAAAGAGAAGTATTTCTCGGACGAGGAATACTGGAAAGAGAACGACTGCATTCAGTCGGTCATCATAAGCTATGAAAAGCCTGTGCGCCTGCAGCTCTTTATGAACAAGAGCACAGCCGACCGCATACTGTACGAAGGAATGCGGCAGCTGGGCGGCAAGAGCTTCAAGGATGTGTTCATGGCGAGCCTGAACCAGGTCAGGAACAAGATCCAGGGGGACCAGCCGGAACTGGTATTTCTGACAGGCGGCGTCTCCAGGCTTCCTGCCATCAGGGACTGGTGCAGGGAAGCTTTCCCTGAATCGGTAGTGATCACCGGAGCCGAGCCGGAATTCTCGGTCTGCCGCGGCCTCGCCTGGAGCGGAAGGATCGATGAGGAACTGAGGCAGTTCAGGTCCGAGATCAGGGAACTTGTGAACTCCAGCGTAGTAGAGAGGATCGTCGCGGCTCACATCGAGGAGCTTTATCGCGGCACTGTCGACCTGCTGGTCAGGCCTATCCTGGAAAACGCGGCTATGCCGGTCTTTGACAGATGGAGAGACGGGGAGATCGAGAGGCTCTCCGATATCAACAGCGAAATGGAGAAGGAGATCGAGAATTACCTGCACACGGATGAGGTGCAGGAGATGCTGATCCGGCCGGTCACCCAGTGGCTCAAACCCGTTTCTTATGAGATCGAGGAGCTGACAATGCCGATCTGCATCCGACACGGCGTGCCCTACAAGGCCCTGAGCCTGACTTCTTTCCTGTCGATCTCTGACCTGGACATCAAGGTGGACGCCAAGGATGTATTTGCGGTGGAAGAGCTCACGTGGATGATCGATACGATCATCTCCATCCTGATCGGCCTTCTCTGCGGAGGAAGCGGAATCGCCCTGATCTCGGGAGGCGTCACAGGCGTCGTGGCGGGAGCCATGATCTCCCTGATGCTGCTGATCCTGGGCAAGGACAAGATGGAAGAAGCCGCGATGAACATGGTGATCCCGCGCCCTGTCAGAAAACTTGTGCCCAGGGGATATTTCATGTCCCGCATCGAGAAGATCAGCGATGAAGTAAAGAACACATTCTACAAGAGCCTTGAAAAGGACAAGAACGAGGAGATCACAGAGCGCCTTGTGAACGAGATCTCCGAACAGATCGAGCAGTGCCTCACCAAAATGGCGGAAGTTGTGGAGATCCCCCTCGGATGAGGCGGCTGACAGCGGTGATCGCCGCAGCATTTCTCCTCCTTCTGACCGGCGTTGGCGCACTGGCGGCAGAAGGGCAGGATTCGGGAAGTCCTGCACAGGACGTTCTGGTCCGGGTCTCCGATATGATCGCGCAGCAGGCGGCTGAGATCGGAGAGGATGTGGCGGCCGCGGCAGCGGATCCCTACAGGGACAGGCCGGATATCGATCCCGATGACTGGATGTATATTTTGGCAAACCCCTGGAACGAGATCGGCGACTACACGCCCGAACTGGCGTCTTTGGAGGGACAGCAGTTCGACGTGCGCATAGTTGACGATATGGAAGCGATGGCGGAGGCGGCGCGGGCCGAGGGGCTCAGTGTCGTGCTCTCTTCCGGATACCGCAGTTATGCGACGCAAGTATATCTGTTTAACAGAAAAGTGTCGGAGTACGGCGAAGCAGTGGCGCAGACGATCGTCGCAAGGCCCGGGACCAGCGAGCACCAGACAGGGCTCTGCTGTGATATCACAGACCGATACTATGAAATGAAGGATGCGAGCCTCGAGAATACTCAGATGTATAAGTGGATGAGCGAGCACTGCCATGAATTCGGCTTTATCGTCCGTTTCCCCAAGGGCAAAGCGGATGTGACCGGCATCATCTATGAGCCCTGGCATTTCCGCTATGTCGGAGAGGAGGCGGCGGCCTACATTATGGAGCACGACCTGACGCTGGAAGAGTTCCTGGCACTCTACCGGGACGAACCGGGGACTGAATGAACTGTAACTGAACATTAATAATAGAAAGGAAAAAACGATGTACATTACCTGTCTTGATATGGAAGGAGTTCTGGTACCTGAGATCTGGATCGCTTTTTCGGAGGTGAGCGGGATCCCCGAGCTTCGAAGGACGACAAGGGACGAGCCCGATTACGACAAGCTCATGAAGTGGAGGATCGGCATTCTTAAGGAACATGGTCTCGGACTTAAGGAGATCCAGGATGTCATTGCCAAAATAGAGCCGCTCCCGGGCGCAAAAGAATTCCTGGACGAACTGCGGTCATTCACGCAGGTGATCATCGTCAGTGACACCTTTACCCAGTTCGCTATGCCCCTCATGGAGAAGCTTGGCTGGCCGACGCTGTTCTGCAACACATTGGAAGTGGCCCCGAGCGGCGAGATCACAGGTTTTAAGATGCGCACGGAGCAGTCCAAGCTGAGCACCGTAAAAGCGCTGCAGTCCATCGGGTTCGATACGATCGCGAGCGGAGACAGCTACAATGACCTGGATATGATCCTTGCCAGCAAGGCGGGGTATCTGTTCAGGACTACCGAGAAGATCAAACAGGACTATCCGCAGCTGCCTGCTTTTGAGGAATTTGACGAGCTGATGGGAGCCATTAAGAAAGAAATGGGGATCATCTGATCACAAGGTGAAGAGAGGCCGTTGTACTTGAAATTGTGTTATTTCAGGTACAGCGGCCTTTTTGCTTCCGTTTCTGCATCAGGAGACGGGAGCCTGTGTATGCAGCGGTTTGAAAACGATTACAAAGAATCTTTTGGCTTGTGAGCACTATTGTTGTGAAAATAACCAAAATATAGAAAAAGCAACGAAATCTATGTTGCATATTAACTAATATGGTGGTAAGATATATTCAAGTTAAATATGAGTTTTGCCTAGAGAGGAGAGAATATGGCAGTAATTGGGAGTGGGGATCCTGTTGCTATTGTCGTGTTTTCTTTTTTTATGCAAAATGAGGAACCAAATGGGAAGAGAATTTGTTGAAGCGATCGAAGCAGCGCCAATTGTAGCTGCGGTAAAAGATGACTCAGGACTGGAGATGTGTTTGACGTCGGATGTGGATGCGGTGTTTATCCTTTACGGAGACATATGCACGATTTCCGATATTGTCGCCAAGGTGAAGGATACCGGCAAGATCGCCATGGTGCACATGGATCTGATCAACGGACTGAGCCCGAGGGATATATCTACGGACTTCATCCGCAAGTATACCAGGGCAGACGGCATCATCACCACGAAGAGCAATCTGATCACGCATGCGAAGGAAATCGGCCTTGCGACTGTACTGCGGCATTTTGTCCTTGACAGTATGGCTCTCATCAATATTGAGAGGCAGTCGCACACAAGCCGGGAATCCCAGCCTGACATGATCGAGATCCTTCCCGGGATCATCATTCCGAAGATGATCAGGAAGATCTGCTCTATGAGCAGAGTTCCGGTGATCTGCGGAGGACTCATCCAGGATAAGGAGGACGTTATGCACGCGCTGGCAAGCGGTGCGACGGCGATCTCTACAACAAGCTCTGAAGTCTGGTTCATGTAATGGGGACACATGCCGGCATGCGGGGGCGTGACGGCAAAGTTAGAAGGAGGTATTTTATGGCAAAGTATGTAATGGCATTGGATGCAGGCACAACCAGTAACAGATGTATCCTCTTCAACGAGAAGGGCGAGATCTGCAGCATGGCTCAGAAGGAATTTACACAGTATTATCCTCAGCCGGGCTGGGTTGAACACGATGCAAGCGAGATCTGGCAGACACAGCTTTCCGTTGCTCGTCAAGCTATGCAGAATGTTGGCGCTACTTACAAAGATATTGCTGCCATCGGTATCACTAACCAGCGTGAAACAGTTATCGTATGGGATAAGCAGACCGGACAGCCCGTCTATCATGCAATCGTGTGGCAGTGCCGCAGAACTGCTGATATGAAGGCCGAGCTGATGGAGAAATATCCCGACATCGCTGACAGCGCTTATCACAAAACCGGTCTCGTATTTGACCCTTATTTCTCCGGCACGAAACTTCGCTGGATCCTGAACAACGTTGAGGGTCTCCGCGCAAGAGCAGAGAAGGGTGAGCTCGCATTCGGTACTGTAGACAGCTGGCTGATCTACAAGCTGACCAAGGGCAGAGTACACGCAACCGATTATTCCAACGCTTCCAGAACCCTTCTGTTCAACATCAATACATGTGAGTGGGATGACGAGCTCTGCGAGAGACTTGAAGTTCCGAAGAGCATGCTTCCCGATGCAAGACCTTCCAGCGGTGACTACGGCGAGTCCGATCCCGAGTTCTTCGGCGGCCCGATCCCGATCCGCGGCGTAGCAGGCGACCAGCAGGCAGCTCTGTTCGGCCAGACATGCTACACACCCGGCGAAGCGAAGAACACCTATGGTACCGGCTGCTTCATGCTGATGAACATCGGCGACAAGCCTCTGTATCCCAACAACGGCCTGCTGACCACCATCGCATGGGGTCTCGACGGCAAGGTTGAGTATGCACTCGAAGGTTCCGTATTCGTAGCAGGCGCTGCTATCCAGTGGCTGCGCGACGAGCTGAAGATCGTGGATCAGTCTCCGGATTCCGAGTACTTCGCAACCAGAGTTGACAACACCAACGGCTGCTATGTCGTTCCTGCATTCACCGGCCTGGGCGCTCCTTATTGGGATCCCTATGCACGCGGAGCAATCGTAGGACTGACCCGTGGTGTCAACAAGTATCATCTGATCCGTGCAACTCTTGAGTCCCTGGCATTCCAGACCAGCGATGTTCTGGCAGCTATGGAAGAGGGTTCCGGCGTTAAGCTGAGCGCTCTGAAGGTCGACGGCGGCGCCTGCAAGAACAACTTCCTCATGCAGTTCCAGTCCGATATCATCAATGCAAAGGTTCAGAGACCTCAGTGCGTTGAGACAACCGCTATGGGTGCTTCCTATCTGGCAGGCCTTGCAGTCGGATTCTGGAGCAGCAAGGATGACGTCATCAAGAACTGGGCACTTGACAAAGAGTTCGAGCCTCAGATGGATGATGCTACCAGAACAGAAGAGATCAAGCAGTGGAAGAAAGCTGTCAGCAAGACTCTCGGCTGGGCAAAAGACTGATCGCTTAAGAGGGGTTGTTCAGTCATATAGTATTTAGTTCAGGATATTCACGGTCTGCGGGTCAGGGGTGAAGGCCCGCAGCACCGGTTCAGTCATGGACTGAAGGATATCAATATAAGCTATTAATGTTTTTATTAAGAAAGGGGTAAAATTATGTCAGCTTATATCGCAGAATTTATCGGAACAGCTATGCTTGTTCTCCTCGGTGATGGCGTTTGCTGTAACGTCAGCCTTGATGGATCCGGTATGAAGGGCGGCGGAGTCGTTCATATCCTTATCGGCTGGGGTATGGCAGTTATGGTTCCCGCATTCTCATTCGGTTCCATGTCCGGTTCCCACTTCAATCCCGCAGTTACCATCGGCGCTGCAATGCGCGGCGGCATGAGCTGGGGCCAGGTTCCCGGATATATCGTAGCTCAGATGCTCGGCGGTTTTGTCGGCGCTGCTATCCTGATGGTGCTCTATGGCGACCAGATCAAGAAGACAGCTGATGATGCAACCGTCCGCGGCTGCTTCTGCACAGGACCTTCCATCCGCAACACAGTTCCGAACTTCCTGTCCGAGTTCGTAGCTACTTTCGTTCTGGTATTCACACTTGCATCCATCCCTGCAGAGGCTGGTGCTTCCAACGTTTCATGGGTACTGGTATACGGCGTCATCGTAGCTTGCGGTGCTTCCTTCGGTGGACTTACAGGTTATGCAATGAACGCAGCAAGAGATGCTGCTCCTCGTTTCGCATATCAGGTTCTTGCTCCTAACTTCGGCAAGAAGGATCCCGACTGGGCATACGGCTGGATTCCTGTAGTAGCTCCGATCTGCGGCTCTGTCGTAGCATCCCTGCTCTTCATGGCTCTTCACTGATTATAGGTGGAAATAACTTAATAAACTGGTACTTGTAATGTTAATTAGCTTAAGGGGAGGACGGCGGTAACCTGCCGCTCTCCTTTTGTGTTCAACAAATGGAAAGGAGATGAGTCCGTGTTATACGATGTAATTATCATCGGAGCCGGCGTCACTGGATCCGCAGTAGCAAGAGAACTCTCCCGCTACAAACTCAATGTCTGTGTACTGGACAAGGAAGAAGATGTTTGCTGCGGCACATCTAAGGCAAACAGCGCGATCGTCCACGCAGGTTTCGATGCAGCAGAAGGGTCCCTCATGGCCCGCTTTAATGTTCGCGGCAACGAAATGATGGGAGATCTGGCCAAAGATCTCGACATCCCGTTCAAGAGAAACGGCGCAATGGTCGTCTGCATCCATGAGTCCGAGAAAGACGGCCTCAAGGACCTCTATGACAGAGGAATCGCAAACGGCGTCAAGGAACTGAAGATCCTTAACAGAGAAGAATGTTTGGAGATTGAGCCCAATCTTTCTGACAAGGTGGTGGCAGCTCTGTATGCTCCTACAAGCGGCATTATCTGCCCCTTCATGCTCAATATAGCCATGGCTGAGAACGCCAACGTAAACGGCGTTGACTTCTTCTTCAACACCAAGGTAGAGGCTCTTGAGAGCTTTACCTGCGAAAAATGCGGCGAGCCCGTATGGAAACTCAGGACCAACAACGGTGAGTACAAGACCCGCTATGTCATCAATGCAGCAGGCGTTTATGCAGATTATTTCCACAATATGGTATCTGCTAACAAGATCCATATCACTCCCAGGCGCGGCGACTACTGCCTGCTCGACAAGACAGTAGGAAATCACGTGTCCCACACGATCTTCCCGCAGCCCACAAAGCTCGGCAAGGGCGTCCTTGTTTCCCCTACTATTCACGGCAACCTGATCGTAGGTCCCACCGCTGTGGATATTGAGAACAAGGAAGGCAACAACACAACAGCAGCAGGCATCGCTGACCTGATCGCCAAAGCAGGCGACCACGTCCGCAATCTGCCTATCCGTCAGGTCATCACATCCTTCGCAGGCCTTCGTGCCCACGAGGATCATCATGAATTCATCCTGGGCGAAGTCGAGGACGCTCCTCACTTCATCGACTGCGCGGGCATCGAGTCCCCCGGACTTACATCCAGCCCTGCCATCGGCGAGTACATCGGCCAGATGATGAAGGAGAAACTTGGCGCCGAGGAGAAGGAAGACTGGGTAGGAACCCGTAAAGGCATCCTCAATCCCGCTGACCTCTCCATCGAAGAGAGAAATGAACTGATCAAGAAGAATCCCGCATACGGCCGTATCATCTGCCGCTGCGAATCCGTCACGGAAGGCGAGATCATCGACGCGATCCACAGACCGCTCGGCGCACGCTCCCTCGATGGCGTCAAGCGCAGAACAAGAGCAGGTATGGGACGCTGCCAGGCAGGTTTCTGCTCACCTCGAACCATGGAGATCATCAATCGTGAACTTGGTCTTCCTTTA
>JBGUJH010000042.1:0-6698 GCA_045113775.1 Lachnospiraceae bacterium
ACCGGATCAATCTTGCTTTTTCTGGACATAGAAATACCCCCAAGTAGGTTTTATATTTCTGTGTCCTACTTGGGGGTAGCATATCAGAATTGGTGCGGCTGTTTTTTTGCAAAAAGCCGGTGACGGATAATAATCAAAAAACCTATTGACATACTAGGCTAATAATGTTAGTATCCTAACCAGATCATCTGAGCGGCCCCACAAGGGCAAAGAAGCCGGATCCGAGAAGGATTCAGGACACAGCAGAAGGAGAAAGCAATGTTTAACGCAGAATGGAGAGACAATTGCATGATGTGTATGCGAATGTTGAACTCCCGGGCACATATAATGGCCAGGCGCTTTGACATGCTTTCATGTCTGTGATCAGTCCGCCTGTCTAAGGATCGAAGATCTGCATTGGAACAAGAGAGAAACGATTCGCCATTTGCCCGGGAGTTTGTAAAAGCTTCCGGGCTTTTACATTTGCTCAGATTCGGTCGATTTCCGAATTCTTCGGATAATGATACAGATACCTCTGGGGTAGTTTGCACAAGCCCAGATGATAAAAAAGGAGGAAGTCATGAAAAAGAATTGGATTAAGAGGGCAGGCGCCGCGGTACTGGGACTGATCCTGACAGGATCTCTGCTGGCCGGATGCGGCTCCGGATCGAGTACGACGGCGCAGGGCGCGGATGAGCCGCAGGCGCAGGAGACAGAGGCGCAGGCTCAGGAGGCGGAAGCTGCAGATACCACGGAAAGCGGAAATGCCGGCTTCAGGACACTGGAGGAGATCCAGGCGAGCGGCAAGATCAGTATCGGCGTATTTTCCGACAAGAGTCCTTTCGGGTATGTGGATGAGAACGGCGAATACCAGGGATACGATGTGTATTTTGGCAACAGGATCGCGCAGGATCTTGGCGTAGAACTCGAATACGTATCGACTGAGGCGGCCAGCAGGATCGAGTATCTGCAGACCGGAAAGGTAGATATCATACTGGCAAACTTCACGGTGACGCCCGAGAGAGCGGAAGAAGTTGACTTCGCGCTGCCTTACATGAATGTAGCTCTGGGCGTGGTCTCTCACAACGACAGAGTGATCACGGATCTCTCCCAGGTCGGCGAGGACGATCAGATCATAGTCATATCCGGAACGACAGCGGAGACCTATCTGACCAAGAACAACCCGGAGATCAAACTGCAGAAGTTCGACACTTACGCGGCAGCAAAGAGTGCATTCGAGAACGGAACCGGCGTGGCGTGGGCTAACGACAACACAGAAGTGATTGCGTTCGCGGCGGAGAACGAAGGATACACGGTAGGAATTGATTCACTGGGCAGCGCGGACACCATCGCGCCGGCGGTGACCAAGGGAAATGAGACACTTCTGAACTGGCTCAATGAAGAGATCGTGAAGCTCGGGGAAGAGAAGTTCTTCCACGCGGACTATGAGGCCACTCTCGTAGATACATACGGTATTGAATTTGAGGATACCCTTGTTATTGAAGGCGGCGGCCAGGCGGCAGCGCCCGCACAGGATGCCGGACAGGTTGAAGAAAAAGGAACGATCAAGGTGGCAGCTTCTCCCATTCCTCATTCGGAGATCCTTGAAGAAGCCGGCAAAATACTGGCGGCAGAAGGATGGAAGCTGGAGGTCGTAACATTTGAAGATTATGTGCAGCCCAACCTTGTAGTTGAGAGCGGAGAGCTGGATGCGAACTATTTCCAGCATATCCCTTATCTGGAGAGCTTTAACGAAGAGAACAAGACGCACCTCGTAAACGCGGGAGGCATCCATTACGAGCCTTTCGGCATCTACGCGGGAACCAGGGCTTCCCTGGAGGAGCTTCAGGAGGGAGACGCGATCGCGATCCCCAATGATACGACAAACGAAGCCAGAGCGTTGCTTCTTCTGCAGGATAACGGCGTGATCACCCTCAAAGAAGGCGCAGGACTCACAGCAACAGTGCTGGATATCGCATCCAATCCTCTTAATCTCGAAATCGTGGAACTGGAAGCCGCACAGGTCTCCAGAGTCCGTCAGGAAGTCGCGGCAGTAGTTCTAAACGGAAACTACGCGCTGGAAGCGGGACTTACGGCAGGAAGGGACGCGATCACTTATGAGGCATCCGACTCCGAAGCGGCCAGGACTTACGTCAATGTAGTCGCCGTCAAGGAAGGAAACGAGAACAATGAGGGCATTCAGGCCCTGGTGAAGGTACTCAAATCCGACGAGATCAAGCAGTTCATTATCGATAAATATGACGGAGCGGTCATCCCGTTTGAGGAATGACGCAGCGCAGAGGCTCGCACTGCGAGGCCCGATTGCAAAGTTGACGTAGAATCTGTGACCGAAAATGGGCAGTGGTAAGGCCCGCTCTGCGAGCCGCTGCGCCGCGTGCGGGTTGCGTGTAACGCAACATTTTCCTTTCCGCACGCGTGTGCATCATGAACGCGGAGGGGCTTATTCTCCCGCCACTGGAAAAGGTTTGTTACAAACTCACCGCCTGAAGGGGCGGGAGATGCCCCCCGTGTTCACGCACAGATAAGGTATCCTCAGGCACTCCCCTCGCCTGAGGATACTCTGCGTAAAAGGAGAGAAGAACGACTATGGGACTACTGCGATGGGACGTCATTTTATCCTATCTGCCGCTCTACCGGGACGCAATGTTCCTGACATTGCGGATCGGCTGGGCGGGCATTCTTGCCGCCATCGGACTGGGCTTTGTGTGTGCGCTGGTCCGGCATTACAGGATTCCGATCCTGCAAAATATCGTCGGCATCTACATCGAACTCTTCAGGAACACGCCGCTGCTTGTGCAGCTGTTCTTTCTGTATTTTGGCCTGCCTAAGATCGGACTGGAGATCCCGGCGGAGCCTTGCGGCGTTCTGGGACTTGCCCTCTTGGGCGGCGCCTATATGGCTGAGACCTTTAGGAGCGGGCTGGAAGCGGTGGAGCCGATCCAGATGGAAAGCGCTCTGTCACTGGGAATGACCAGGCAGCAGGCCGTTCTGCACGTCATACTGCCTCAGGCAGTCTCGATCAGCGTGCCCGCGTTTGTGGCCAATGTGATCTTCCTGCTCAAGGAGACCAGCGTTTTCTCGGCCATCAGCCTGATGGATCTGATGTTCACGGCCAAAGACCTGATCGGCCTTTATTACAAGACCCTGGAATGTCTGACGCTTCTGGTGGTTTTCTACCTCATCATTCTGCTTCCGGTCTCCGCGCTCGGAAGTTTCTTGGAAAGGAGGCTCCGGTATGCAGGCTTTGGGGATTGACGTGCTCTTCAAGGGCATCAATATGCAGCGCCTTCTGGGCGGCCTGTGGATCTCTCTGCGGATCAGTCTGATCTCAGTGGCTTTCAGCATTGTACTGGGACTGATCGTCGGCGTACTGATGGCCGGGGACAATCCTGTGATCAAGGCGGTCACCCGTGTGTACCTGGAGATCGTGCGCGTGATGCCGCAGATGGTCCTTCTTTTCATAGTCTTTTTCGGGACGACCAGGGTGTTTGGATGGAACATAGAGGCGGAGATCGCCTCTATCATCGTATTCACTTTCTGGGGAACCGCGGAGATGGCGGACCTTGTGCGCGGAGCCCTGATCAGCATTCCGAAACATCAGTATGAGAGCGCGGCGGCGCTGGGAATGGAGCAGGCGCAGATCTATCGCCACATCATTATTCCGCAGACGCTTCGCCGCCTGATCCCGCTCTCCATCAATCTCGTCACCCGAATGATCAAGACCACGAGCCTGGCGATGATGATCGGCGTGGTGGAAGTGCTCAAAGTGGGGCAGCAGATCATCGAGGCCAACCGCAAATCTTCGCCGCACGCGGCGTTCGGCGTGTATGCGTGCGTGTTTGTGCTGTATTTTGCCGCATGCTGGCCGATCAGCATGTTCTCCCGGTATTTGGAAAAGAGGTGGAGCTGATGAAACAAGAGCTTATCAAAATAGAGAATATCACCAAGAAATTTGGTGACAACGTGGTCTTGAACGGCCTTTCACTGGCAATCAGCGAAGGGGAGGTCGTCGTCATCGTCGGGCCGTCGGGCTGCGGCAAGAGCACACTTCTGCGCTGCATCAACGGGCTGGAGCCCATCCAGGGCGGAGAGATCACCTTCAAAGGTGAAAAAGTGGACGGAAGCGCCCGCTCGATCGTCAGCATCCGCCAGAAAGTGGGGATGGTCTTTCAGAATTATGAGCTGTTTCCGCACATGACGATCCTCGAGAATATCATCCTCTCACCGGTTCTTGTGCAGAAGCGCAGCCGTTCGGAAGTGGAGGCAGAAGCCCTGCAGCTCTTGGAGCGCGTCGGTCTTTCCGACAAAAGAGACAGCTATCCCAGACAGCTCTCCGGCGGACAGAAGCAGCGCGTTGCGATCGTGCGCGCGCTCTGCATGCACCCGGAAGTCCTCCTGTTCGATGAAGTGACGGCTGCTCTGGATCCCGAAATGGTGAGAGAAGTGCTGGACGTCATGCTGACGCTGGCAAAGCAGGGCATGACCATGGTGATCGTCACGCACGAGATGTCCTTTGCCAAAGCAGTCGCGGACAGGGTCATCTTTATTGACGAGGGAAATATCGTGGAAGAGGGAAAACCTGAAGAATTCTTCGAGAACCCCGGCACGGAGAGAGCCAAGCGGTTCCTGAATACGTTCACCTATGAGAAAGTAGAGAAAGATTCATGATCTGATAATTGCCACCGTTTTTCGGAGTATTGTATAATTGTTTTAAACAATTCAGCACATCAGGATGCGAAGAATTGGGCCGAAAGGTGCTGAAAACTGAAAACGAAGTACAATACGGAGGAAATCCCATGATCAGAAAAGGACAGGATTGCGCGATCGAATATCGCGAGCACATGCGTGACGGCGACGGGACTGTGCAGATCACAAACTTTATCACAGGACCGGAAGAACTCAACGGCAAAGGCAGGCTCTTTGCAAAGATCACTCTGAATCCCGGCTGCAGCATCGGTTATCATCTTCATGACAAGGATGCAGAGCTGTTTTATATCATCAAAGGCACGGCAGAATACAATGACAATGGTGTGATCCGCACTGTTCAGGCAGGGGATGTGACAATATGTGCTACCGGAACAAGTCACGGTATCGCCAACAAGACTGACGAAGTCGTCGAGCTTGTGGCTGTGATCGTATACGCTTAAGAGAACGATTCGGGAAAGACGGAGGTGTGATTTATGGCAGCAAGAATGACAGCCGGCAAAGGCGGCGAATATTATGTTCCTTATGAGAACAGGACAGGATGTGAGTCTATTGTCTATTTCACAAGAGATCTGTCCGCGGAAGGCCTGGAGAAGATCTACAAAAAAGTGAGCGGTGTTCTGCACGGCAAAGTAGCCGTCAAGCTCCATACCGGCGAGCAGCACGGACCTAACATAATTCCGAGACCGTGGGTGCAGAATCTTTTTGAGAAAGAGCTTAAGGACTTTGACAGCGCGACGATCATTGAGACAAACACTTTCTATGCGGGCGACCGCGATACAACTGAGAAGCACCGCAAGACACTGGAAGTGAACGGCTGGACCTTCGCACCCGTGGACATCACTGATGAGTTCGGGACAACAACGCTCCCCGTCAAGGGTGGAAAGTGGTTCACCGAGATGTCCGTCGGCAAGTCAATGCCTGACTATGACTCTTTCCTGGCGCTGACGCACTTCAAGGGTCACGTGATGGGCGGCTTCGGCGGCTCCAACAAGAACATCGGCATCGGATGCGCGGATGGCAAGGTAGGCAAGAAGTGGATCCACGAAGCGGATTCCGGAAACCAGTGGGGAATCGCCATGGAAGAGCTGATGGAGCGCATGGCGGAATCTACAAAAGCGACTATTGACTATTTTGCAGGAAGCATCGCTTACATCAACGTCCTGCGCAACATGTCCGTATCCTGCGACTGCGAAGGCGTGGCAGCAGCTCCTGTCGTGACACCCAACATCGGAATTGTGGCATCGCTGGATATTCTGGCAGTGGATACGGCCAGTGTAGACCTTGTCTATGCCCTTAAGGAAGAGGATCATCACGACCTCGTCGAGCGTATGGAGACAAGGCACGGACATCGCCAGCTCAGCTACATGAAAGAGCTCGGCATGGGCAACAACAAGTACGTGCTGATCGACCTCGACAACGGCGAGTGCAGGATACAGCCCGCGGATGCGGTGACGCATGTGGTGCCGTTTGAAGGGTGATGGTGCTGCTCCGGGGTGTGACTGCGACTTGTCGCAGGAGATCAGTGCGGGTTAGAGGTTTGTCTCGGGCCGGGAGAGCACGGTGTGTCGTGACATTGCCTTGAATTGGGAAGTCTGAACCGCTGTTGGACTATAGGGTGTGTTTTCGGTTAGCGTGCCCCCATGGAAACAGAGCATTCCGACGATTTGATGCTTGGTTTCCTGCCAAATTGGACAAAAATGAACATTTTGAGAGAGCTGGCCTCCATTTGCTATGCAGCTTCATGTTGCGCAATGGAGGCCAGCTCTTTGACTTTCTTATTTATGATCCAACTTTAACGGAATCTGCCCTGATTTCAGCATGATTTGCCATCAAATGCAAATTTGCATGGAGGCAGGAGAAGAAATTAGTGTCTCTATAACTCAAGGGGGATGTCCCCCGCCTCGACAGGCGGCGGGAAGTAACAAATATTCTCAGTGGCGGGTGACAATCCCCCACTGAGTTATATGATGCACACGCGTGCGGAAAGGAAG
>JBGUJH010000043.1:0-36789 GCA_045113775.1 Lachnospiraceae bacterium
CAGTGGGGGCTTGTCTCCCGCCACTGAGTAAGGTTTGTTACAAACTCATAGCCTTACGAGGCGGGAGACTTCCCACCTGAGTTAAAGACACTGATAACCTTTACCGAAACCCTTAAGGAGGATTTCCAATTGAAAAAACATACACTTATCCGCAAGCACAATATTAAGAAAGCCGTTGTATCTCTGATCGCGGCGCTTTCCCTCGGCATGTGCCTTACCGCCTGCGGCGGCTCGGGGGGCGGTGACCAGTCCCAGTCCGGCACGGCAAACGGCTCCACAGCCTCTGTGGCAGCCGAAGACGGCCTTCTGCGCACCGCTGTCCTTTACGACATTTCCACTATGGATGTGGCGCAGACTACCGACGATTACATGATTCCCATGAATATTTTCGACCGGCTCTTCGAGACACGCACAGTAGACGGGACCGCGCAGGTCGTAAAGAGTCTCTGTGAAGACTACAGCGTCAGCGAAGACGGTCTTAAGTATGATTTCGTATTGAAGAGCGGTATTGTCTTTTCAAACGGAAGCGCGCTCACTGCTTCCGATGTCAAATACAGCTTTGAGAGGCTCCTCATCGCGGCCGCGCAGAACACAGATATTCCTCTTGAAGTAGTCGGCGCAGACGCGCTTATGAATAAGGAGACGGACTCTCTCCAGGGCTTTGAAGTGACAGATGACACGCACTTCACGATCACCCTCAAAGCGCCGAACGCGGGATTTCTCGCGGAGCTCTCCGCCCCGGCCATGTCCATCGTGGACGCGGAGACTATGGCGCAGGTAAAGAACTTCGGCCGTGAGCCCGCTGACACCATCGGTACAGGTCCTTACATCATCACTGAGTGGGAGGCTAATGACCACTACACCCTTGTTTACAACGACAAGTACTGGGGAGAAGAGCCCTCGGTCAAAAAACTGATCGTCCGCGTGGTCCCCGATCCCAGTACCCAGAATCTCATGTTCCAGAACGGGGAACTTGACATGATCGACCTCCTCTCCCTTGACAGCAAGATCGTGGAATCCACTTATAAAAAGACCCACGCAGATAAGATCGTCACAGCTCCCCGCGTCGGACTCACATACCTGCTTATGAATGAGGAAAATGAGTTCCTAAGAGACGTGAATGTGCGCAAAGCGATCGGAATGGCGATCAATGTCGATGAGATCATAACAAGCATCTACAGCGGAAACGCGATCCGGGAAAACGGTATAATTCCCACCGGAATCTGGGGACACAATGACTCGCTCGCCGGCTTCCCTTATGACCCGGAAGGCGCGCAGAAGCTTCTCACTGACGCAGGTTATGTGACGGGCCAGATCTACTTCGAGCTCTCCATGGACTCCTCCGCCAACAGCGATACGCAGCTTCTGTACCAGAACATCAGTCAGGAGCTGGGCAAGATCGGCATCAATGCCGAGGTAAAGACTTATGATCACTCCTCATGGCTGGCGCTTCGCAGCTCGGGCAGGATGAACAGCTTCGTCGCCCGCTGGGGAATGGATTATAACGATCCCTCAAACATTATGTACTCCTTCTTCGGCAGCGAAGAGAACAGCAGAGTCCGAAGCATCAATTATCCTGACAAAGATATCATCGCAAGAGTCGCCGCGGCGCCCGCGATCGTGAACGATGAGGAGCGCATGGCTGAATATCAGGCACTTGAGAAAAAGATCATCAGCGAAGACGCCGCATGGATCCCTCTCTTTGAAGAGCTGCACCTGTACTGCATGGGCGAGCGCGTGCAGAGTTTCGTTCCTCATTGGGCCGGATTCTCGGATTTCTACGCGATCGATGTGACGCTGAAATAACAACAGACCAGTCAATGCCGTTTTTTCTTTTCATGCAGATCCGCAAAGGAGAAAGTAACCTTTTATGAAACAGAGTTTTTTACGCAGGCTCCTCGAGTCTGTCGTCATTCTGATCGGCGTAGCGCTGCTGATCTTCATAATGCTGAGGGTCATACCGGGCAACCCCATTGAGACCATGATGGGCGAGCACGCAAGCCAGTCCACGATCGACAGGATGACTGCGGAACTTGGGCTTGACCAGCCGATCCACATACAGTTTTTCCGATATATATCAGGAGCGCTGCGCGGGGACTTCGGGACCAGCTATTCTCTCGGCAAGCCGGTGTCATCACTCATGGGATCGGCTTTCGGGAACACACTGAAGCTGTCCGTAATGGCTTCTTTGTTCGCATGGGTGATCGGCATCCTGTGCGGTGTCATTTCCGCGGTCCGCAAAGGAGGACCGGCAGACCACATTTTCATGGGCTTTTCCCTTCTGGGCGTGTCTATGCCCGTTTTCATGACTGCGATGATCCTGCAGTTCTTTTTCGGCTACTACCTGCACTGGCTCCCGATCTCCGGATCCGGGAGCTGGTTGAATTTCGTGCTTCCGGCGGTCGCGCTGGGCTGGAATTCGGCAGGCGCCATCTCCCGTCTCACGCGCTCGACCCTTCTGGACGTCCTGCAGGAAGATTACATCGAGACGGCCCGCGCCAAGGGGCTCACGCAGTCTGCGGTAGTCATCTTCCACGCGCTCCGCAACACGATGCTGCCCGTCGTCACCATGATGGCGATCCAGTTCTCCGGCATGCTGTCAGGCGCCGTGATCACCGAGACCGTCTTTTCCATAAACGGGATCGGGCGTCTCGCCGTGCAGGCGATCTCCGGCCGTGACATTCCCCTTCTGCAGGGAACTGTCCTCTTTTCAACAGCTGTCGTGATACTGGGGAATCTTGCTGCGGACAGCCTATACTCCGTACTCGATCCCCGGATCAGAAAGGAGGCGTGAACATATGGAAAAAGACAAACTCCTGCGCCTTCTTCGTGAGAACAAGGTGGCGGCATTCTCTGCCGTCCTGATCCTCATTTTCGTCCTGGCGGCGGTCTTTGCCCCGTTACTGACCCCCTATGACCCCAAACAGATGGATATCATGAACCGTCTCAGTGCGCCGTCCGCAGAGCATCTTTTCGGGACAGACGAGGGAGGCAGGGATATTTTGACGCGCATGCTTTATGGATCGCGCGTGTCCCTTCTGGCAGGCGTTCTTCCCACACTGATGAGCATGATCCTCGGAGCGGCGCTGGGACTGATCTCCGGATTTGCCGGCGGTATTGCGGACGAGATCATCATGCGCGTTGCGGACGTCATGCTGGCCTTTCCTTCTACGCTCCTGGCAATGCTCATCATGTACACTCTGGGCGGCGGACTCATGAACGTTTTCCTGACTCTGTCTCTCGTGAGCTGGGCAGGTATTGCCCGCGTCGTGCGTTCTGAGACCCTGAGACTGCGAGGCAGCGTATACGTGACGGCCGCCCGCTCCATCGGTGTCCCGAAGGCGCGGATCATCCTGCGGCACATCCTCCCCAACTGCATCCCGACATTGATCGTCCTCTTCACACTGAACGTTCCTTCCGCCATCCTCACGGAGAGCAGCCTGAGCTTTCTGGGGCTCGGAATTCAGCCGCCTGACACCTCCTGGGGCCTCATGATCAACCAGGGCAGGCAGTATCTGTACAACGCGCCCTGGTGCAGTTTCGCGCCTTGTATCGCTATTATGCTGATCGTCCTCGCCTTCAATTTCCTGGGCGATGGACTGCGGGATGTGCTTGACCCGCATCTGCAAAATGAGTAATTCCTTTCATTGGAGAAAGTCTATGAACCAGAACCCCGATCCTGTTTTGGAGGTCCGAAACCTCATTGTCAGCATTCCTACACAAAAGGGCGTCTTAAAGCCTGTAAACGACGTATCTCTCTGCATACCGGAGGGAAAGATCGTCGGTATCGTGGGCGAATCCGGCTGCGGCAAGAGCATGACGGCGCGGGCGATCATGGGACTCACAAAGTCCCCTGTAAAAACAGAGTCCGGCTGTATTCTTCTCGATGGGCGTGAGCTCATAGGCCTGCCCGAGAGCGAACTCTGCGGCATTCGCGGCAGCGAGATCTCCATGATCTTCCAGGAGCCTATGACCAGCCTGAATCCGGTCATGAAGGTCGGCAGGCAGGTGGACGAAGCCATCCGCGTTCACATGAGTGTTCCGGCTTCCGAGGCCAGAGCCAAAACTATAGAGATGTTTGAGTCGGTAGGGATCCCCGAGCCCGAGGCGCGCTACAACTGCTACCCTCACGAGCTCTCGGGCGGCCTTCGCCAGCGCGTCATGATCGCGATGGCCATGATCTACAGGCCCAGGCTCCTCATTGCCGACGAACCCACCACTGCGCTGGACGTCACCGTGGAAGCCCAAATTCTCCACCTCATGAGGGAGCTCAATAAATCCGGCACCAGTATCCTGCTCATAAGCCACAATCTCGGCGTGATCGCCAAGGTCTGCGATTACGTGTACGTCATGTACGCCGGCAGGATCCTGGAGGAAGCGGACGTCTTTACGCTGTTTGAAAAGCCCCTGCATCCTTATACCCGCGGACTTCTCGATGCAGTGTATTCCCTGCGCCGGGAGGAGCCCGTCCTTGAGACGGTTGCCGGTGTCGTTCCCGACCTCCTGCATCTGCCGGAGGGCTGCAGCTTCTCTCCCCGCTGCGGTGAGTGTCTGCAGGACTGTGCGTCCAGGGAGCCGGCTATGTGTGAGCCCGAACCCGGACACAAGGTGAGATGCCATCAATATGTTTCGTAAAAGGAGACAGAGTGAAATGAGCAATATTTTGATAGAGGCGCAGAATCTCACCAAAGAGTTCCCCGCCGGCCGCGGCAAAAAAGTGCACGCAGTCACAGATGTCTCCCTTCAGATCTGTGAAGGAGAAACTCTGGGAATCGTGGGCGAATCCGGCTGCGGCAAATCTACGCTCGGAAATATGCTGGCGCACCTTCTGCCGCCAACATCAGGTAAACTCTTTGTGAGAGGCGAAGACGTGACCGCGTTCTCAGACCGGCAGTTCATGAAATACAGAAGGCAGTTTCAGATGATCTTCCAGGATACCGGCGCCGCGCTCGATCCCCGCATGACGATCAGGGACATTGTCGCTGAACCGCTGGAAACATACGGCGTCTGTCCCACAGCGGAAGCCACTACACAGAAAGTCCTGGAGCTTCTCGACGCTGTCGATGTCCCCGGCGATTTTCTGAACCGCTATCCCCATCAGTTCTCCGGCGGTCAGCGCCAGAGGATCGGCATCGCCCGGGCTATAGCGGCGGATCCGGCTCTCATCGTGTGCGACGAACCCGTCTCCGCCCTGGACGTCTCTGTGCAGAACCAGATCCTGAATCTCCTTAAGGACCTGCAGAAGTCCAGGGGACTGACCTACCTCTTCATCAGCCACGACCTGTCCGTAGTGCGCTATATTTCCGACAGGATCGGAGTCATGTTCCTGGGCAGGCTCTGCGAGCTGGGCGGCACGAAGGATGTTTTCCATCAGCCGCTCCACCCTTATACGAAATTTCTTCTTGACGCGATCCCCAATCCGGACCCCCGCAGGCGCGATGACAGAACAGAACTTATGAAAGGGGAAATACCCAGCCCTGTCAACCCTCCTTCCGGATGCCGCTTTCATCCGTTATGTCCTTACGCGACAGATGAGTGTCGAGAGGCTGTCCCCGCTCTCCGGGAAATAAACAGAAGGATGGTGGCGTGCCACCATTCCCTTCAGAATTCGTAAACCGATCTTTACGAAGGAATCGGAAATCTTCTCATAAACCACTGATAGTAAATGGAATAGGTCACTGCTGTCACACTCCAGGACACCGGGAAACACAGCAGCAATGCTTTTACCGTCGCAAACCGGGGGAATACGAACGCGACCCATGCGATCCGGAGTACGCAGACGCCCAGAAATGTGATCAGGCTCGGCCTCAGGGAATCTCCTATCCCTCGAAGCGTTGAGAAAAAGACGCCATTGGGGATGTACAAAATATAGAACGGCAGCAAATACCGCATCATATCTACGCCGATCTCTATAACATCCCTGTCAGTGGTGAAGAGCCCCAGCCACTGCGGGCATCCCATGTACATGATCACAATGGCCGTGCCCATAAAAATGTACATCAGCCCGGCGCCCTGCCTTGCGACCTTGTGCACGCGGTCCATTCTGCCGGCTCCAAGGTTCTGCCCCACAAATGTCGTGATCGATACAGCAAAGGCTGCCTCCAGGATCCAGTAAAAGGATTCGATGCGCACAAATCCGGCGTAAGCCGCCACCGTATCCGTTCCAAACGTGTTCACGGCAGAAGTCAGCACAACACAGGAAAAGGTATACATCAACGTCTCAAAGCCCAGCGGAACGCCCAGTCTGAGCATCTTCATGACCATATCCCTCTGCAGGCGCAGCTGCCGCAGATCCAGCTTCGGCATAAGTTCAAGTCCCGTGCCCGTGATCAGCGTGCGAAGGACCAGAACCGCGCTCAGTGTCTGGCTCAGGATCGTCGCCAGCGCCGCTCCTCCTGTTCCCATCCGCAAAACCGCCACGAACAGCAGATCAAGCACTATATTCAGCCCGCTGCTGATCATCAGGAAACGGAGCGGCCTTTTGGAGTCGCCGACTGCCCTCAGGGCGCCTGCTCCCATGTTGTAGAGTGCGTTTGAAATAATACCGGCAAAGACGATCCTCAGATACAGAACAGACTGCGCCATAGTCTCTTCGGGCGCTCCGGCCAGTCTCAGAGCAGGTTCCGAGACGATCAGCCCCGCGAACATGAACAGGGCGCCCAGCGCCAGGGCCAGTGCGACTGCGTTGTGCAGGCCGTCGTCAAGAAGCTTTCTGTTCTGCGCTCCATACGCCTGCGACAGGATCACCCCCGCCCCTCCCGACAAGCCGATCATGAACTCCGTGACCATTGCGTAGATCTGGCCGGCTGAACCGCCGACTGCGGTCAGCGCTATTTTGCCGACAAAGCGGCCCACAATTATGGTATCGGCAGTGTTGTACAGAAGCTGCAGAAATGACGCCGCAAGAAGAGGGGTAAAATAGCGAAGAAGCTGCTTCCATATCACCCCGCCGGTGATCGGATTCACAGCTTCCTGATAAGTATTCGCTTTCTCTCTACTGTCATTTGTCATTCGCGCAGTCCGTCAAAATCCACCTTTTCGCCAATACACTTCACAAGGTCAGCAAGTCCTTTCTCATCCTCCTCGCTGAACCGGGCCAGAACCGGACTGTCGATGTCCAGCACGCCGACAATACGCCCCTTGCTCCGGACCGGCAGTACAATTTCCGAATTGGAGGCCGAATCACAGGCGATGTGCCCCGGGAAGGCGTGCACATCTTCTACGCGCTGGATCTTTTCTTCCTTCACCGCCGTGCCGCACACTCCTTTGCCGATCTCGATCCGAATGCAGGCAGTCTTGCCCTGGAAGGGACCCACCAAAAGACTCCCGCGGTCCATCAGATAGAAGCCCGCCCAGTTGAGGCGGTCCAGCGACTCATAGATCAGCGCCGAAATATTGGACAGGGCAGCCACATAGTGCGGCTCTGTCTCTATGATGGCCTGCGCCTGTTCCTTCAGCATATCGTAATCTGTCATATCAATCCTCATTCAGTATCAGAATCCTTTCTCCCTCAGTTCACTCACCAGCTGCACATAGAACTCGCGTATATCGAGTCCTTCTATGTTCTCGCGGTTAAGGTCGATCATATCCGCATGAGAGATCCCCCTGTCTGAGACGTCGTTCCGCAGCATTGTAAGGGACCCTCCCCACTCGAAAGAATTTATGCCGACCAGTCCGTCATTCTCTCCGTCGAAATACTTGACAAGGTGATAGGTAAAGTTGAGCGGGAACTGCCCAGAAGACGCCCCTTTCAGAACAGAACCTACAGACCGGTAATATACATTCGGGTCGTCATGTACGATCTCATTGCGCTCCCTGCATTTGTCGGAAGTCAGATCATATACAGCCGCGAGAAAATCGGGGTCCTTGTCCCCAAGCTTAGCCGCAACTTTGTTATATCCGTCCGCGATGACCTTCTGCTGGGCCTGAGGGATCTCGTTCAAAAGATAGTCGGCGAACTCGCACCCTCTGTGCGGAGTATTGATCGTTGTCAGTGACGCAACATATCTGCCGGCTGATGTCAATGCGATGGCCGCGCGGGAGTCCAGCCCTCCTTTGGAGTGAGCAATGATGTTGACCTTTTCACACCCGTTCTCCCTCACGATCTGCTCTATGCGTTTTTCCAGCTCCACTGCGCTGTCCCTGACTGCTGCGGCACTGTTGTGTTCTCCGTAAAAAAGCGTCGCTCCGTTTTTCTTAAGCTCCGCAGGGATCCTGCCCCAGTAATTGAGATGATCCGAATCGCGGAAGAAGACGCCGTGCACCAGAAGAATGGGATACCTGGTGCGGCAGATCTGCTGCTCCGCTCTTTTTTGATCCCTCTCAGCAAGTTCCCTCTCGACTGCCACTTCAGCCCGGCAGATCCTGATGATCTTCAACAGGACGGCCAGATTTACCAGCGGGATCCAGCCACAGATCAGCCCCTTGACCCTGGTCCTGACGCCGAGCTGCAGAGAGGATACATAAACCATTATGATCCCGGCCCAGAAGAGCGCGAGCTCGATCAGAAATACTGCAATTCCCGCCAGGATCCAGAACGCCGGATTCGCTCCGAAGTTCCATGTGTGCGTAATAAATCCGAAACAGATCACGCACAGCACGATCACCGTCGTGGATGCGAGGAAAAACTCCAGGATCCTGGTCCCCAATTGACAACGCTTGATGTATTTAGGCATCTGTGTTCCTCAGTTAAATTTCAGTTTAATTTCACAGCTTCAGTTCAGTTTACTTCCGCAATATTCACAGCATCCGTTCTTGTCGGGAGTCGTAGTCGCGCCGCAGTAAGGGCAGGTGACCGGTCCTGCCGCCTGCTGCACGGGAGCCGCCTGGTCGGCCGTTTTTCCGGGGCCGCCTGCTCCGACGGGCGCCGCCTCACCTCTTGCGATCCTCTTCATATTGTCGACAGCTTCCTTGATCTCATTTCCGAGATTCAGGTTCTCGTAATACTTATTCTCATTGTGGATCCCGGTAAAGCCCGAGCTCACGCGCCAGCCGCTCTGCACGCCCGTCATCGGCCGCTCTCCGACCTTGACATATCCGTTGCTGATCGAATAACTGATCTCGTCAAAATACGGATGGTCCACATGGATCGTTACATGGAAATTGTAGGAATACTCATAGCGCGGCGGATTATAGCTGACCGACTTTCCTTCCGAATTCTTAGTCCTGAGCTCCGTCCTGCTCTCCTTGACCTCAAGAAAACACCCTGTCGCCTGCGAATAGTCCAGCACGTCCGGATTGGCCTTGATCAGGTCGCTCGCGCTGGTCACCATAAATTTCTGATGGTCCTCATCCAAAATAAGCTTCATATAATTGCCGATCTTGCGGGTAGCTGTAAACTCCCTTACAGCGGCTTTGTTCTTTTCGCGATAATCGAGCTGCTCCGCGATCTCCGCCTTAGTTGTATGTCTCCTGTCGCTGAACCAGGGCGAGAGCTTGGACGCGCAGTCCTTGCACATGTTTCCGTCTTCCAGCTTCTTGTTTCCCAGAAGCCCTATTTTGCTGCCACAGAAGTCACAATACTTTTTATCAAACAATCCCATTTCGGCTCCTTTCTCCATCACGTGGAAAACAGTTGGCGGCTATTTACTAAGATAAGTATACCTGACAAACGGATATTGTCCAATGCCGACTCCCCCTGAAAAGAAACAACCCCGGCGGGAGACTTGCTCTCCGCCGGGGCTCCGACTATTTATTCTGCTTGATAGATTTTGTTATCATGCTGTCATAGCCAGATTATCCTCGTTGTCATATTCATCTGTGTTGATCACGAGGATGTCATCAATTGTGGTGTGGAGTATGATCCTGATGATCACCATGTTGTCCATGGAAGGAAGTGATTTGCCGCTCAGCCATTTGTAAATCGCTTGAGGTCTCTCAAATCCACATGCCTTCTGCAGGTCGCTCACACTCACTTTGTTCTCTACCATAAGTTCTTTGATACGGTTACCGGTTGCTGTCAGGTCAATCATTACGTAGATGGGTGACATGTTTTCCTCCTTTGCAAGTCAAAAAAACAGATCAATGGTTCCATCATCCCGAACAGGTAGGCTTCTAATATTAATGCAGTTGTCCGCAAATGTCAATATTGACACAAAAAAAATCAAAATTGACATAAAGTTAACAAAATTCTTCGATATTGAGGTACGATCCTCTCTTTGATCATCGTTCTCACAATTCTCAGACCTTTCTGCTGAACGAGTGCCGGCGAAGGGGTCTTCTCCGGCACACGTTCAGCAGAGCCATAGAAAAAGGGGCCCGCCGCACAAGCATGTCTTTACGTCCTCTGCTTAATGCGGCTGCCCCTGGCAGATATCTAACTGAGAGTAGGCTGCCCGTACTTGAACAGCAGCATGTCAACCTCAAAGATATCGTATATTTTATTGAGAATGCAGAACTCGACGATCAAATCTGCTTTACTTCCCGGCGAAAACGCGTATCCCGCCCTGGAAAGAAGGTCCGCCGTCTCATCCAGAGTCAGCTCCAGCGCTATTGCCAGCGCGATGACCGTCTTCCTGCTCGGACAGTAGTCCGGATTGCAGCGGATCTTGGAGAACAATTTGCGGTCAAGATTTGCCCGTTTATATACATACGGATCAGACAATCCTTTCTCGTCGATCAAACGCAGAAGCATCTCCCGGAAGTTCTCTCCCACATGCGTCATTACATCAGAGAGACTTGGCCGGGAAGCTCCCGCCTTATCTCTGCGGGACGTTAAACCGGGCAGCGCTTCAGCAACACTCCCATACCCTCTCCGGCTCCCCCGGCTTCTCTCGGGTGAAGACGGGTAAGAAACCGATTCCATCAAATGTTTCTTTTTAGCGGAACCAAGAGCATAGCGAGGAGCTTTCTGCTCCTTGATCTCATCTGAACACTCCGCCGCGTCCTCATAATAACCTGAGGCCGGACCGGCGTTCGAGGCCAGTAAGGTGCCCGAAAACGGTACGCCGCCCGAGGCTGGCGCAACGTCCGAGGCCGATGCGGCGTCCGGCAGGTTGTCGCCAAAAACAGCCCCTTCACACGCATCGCTCGCTTCTGCCATGCCTCCGGCTGACCAATCGCTCTCCATTTCTGCCTCTTCTTCGCGGAACCTGCTCCTGATATATCTCTCCAGTTCCTCGAGAAGTCTGTCTGAGATCGCGGCATCATATATTCTTTTGTCCATTAAAAACAAATTCCTTTCCGCACACGCGTGTGCATCAATCAGAACCCCAGATAGTCATTTACCAGGATCACATGGATCCTTCCCGCGTGCTTGGAATAGCGCGTGATCAGGAACTGGCAGCAGATCGTATCCGGAGACTTGCAGTTCATGCAGGCACCGGTCTTGGAACAGGGCGTATCAAGCCCGAACCGCTGCGCGTTGATCGGCGCCGCGACGTTTCTTGCCCTCTTCATAGCGCCGTCCACATCATCGCAGACCTTGTTCATTCCGGCGATGATGATCACTTTCCGCGGACCCTGTGCCAGTGCGGAGACTCTGTTGGAATTTCCGTCGATATTGACCAGGATCCCGTCCTGAGTCATCGCGTTGGTGCTCATCAGGAAGAAGTCCGCGTCATAAGCCGCCAGCATTGCCGCCCGCTTGTCCTTCATCTCGTCTCTGTCGATGAAGTTATAATTTCCTTTCTTAAGAGCCTCCGGCAGACCGATCTCGTGCACGCTCATTCCGCCGCCCATGGTCACGGTACTTCCCTCGGGGATCAGGCTGAGCGCCAGCTTAAGCGCCGCTTCCTTGTCCGCCGCGTAATAGCCGGTCATATTTCTCGAAGCCAGTCCTTCGATAACTTTCTGAGCAAGAAGCTCGCCGCGCTTTGTAATATTAGGATTCATCATTACCTCCGTTTATATATTCTATAGTTCGATTTGTGCTATATTGTTACTAAATGATAACCAGCAAGGAGTTTCTATATAATGAGTCAAAATACTGCCCCCGCTGCCCACAGCCAGCGTCCAATTGAAGATATCCTGGATTTCTGCGTTGAGCTCAGCCGCAGGATGATCTCCTGCGGCGCCAACATAGAGAGAGTCAGCCTCGCTGTTGAACGCATTTGCAAGACCTACAGGCTTACCGACACGAGCCTTTTTCTCCTGAGCACGAACGTCATTCTCTCCGCGCGGGACAGCTCGGGATTCTATGCTTCGCGGCAGCTCACGATTCCGCCCGCTGTCATTGACCTGACAAAGCTCAACTCGCTTAACCGGCTCTGCTACACCGTAGTATCCGCAAAGCCATCCCCCCAGAAGCTTAAGGCGCTCCTCGACAAAGCATCCGATACAAAGGATTACAGCGACCGGATCGTCCTTCTGGCCCAGGTCGCCGCGCTGTCCTGTCTTTGCCTGATCTTCGGCGGCTGGATCAGAGAGATCATCTGTGTGGCAGTGATCACCGTTATGATGCACTACCTGCTCATCCTTCTCGCCATTCCCGGAATAGACAGAATACTGACGAGTGCTTTTATCATGTGGTTCGCGACGACAGCCGTATTCTTTCTGTCATGGCTTGGGATCTCGGACAGGGAACCGATCGTCATTCAGACGCTCGTGATGCTGGTGCTCCCCGGAATACCGCTGGTCAATGCAATGCGAAACCTGCTGTGCGGCAATGAGATGAACGGAATCCTGCAGACAGCGAAAGTGACCGTGGAGACCATGTCACTGGCCCTCGGTATCTTTCTCTCTTTTCACATGTTCGGCTCCCCCGAACAGCTGGATAAGCCGTTTGTATCCGTGATCACCAGCCCGCTGCTTCTCATTCTTCTATCATTTGCCGCATCCGCCAGCTTCGGAGCAGTATTCCAGATTGGGAAGAAGGACCTGTGGCTGGCCGGCCTCGGCGGAGCGCTCACAAGGATCGTCCTCCTGGTCTTTACGCCGATATTACCAAGGCTGATCTATATGACCGTCTCCGCGTTTGCGGCTTCCCTCTATGCGGAGTTCCTGGCCACTTTACAGAAAAAGCCTTCCACCTATTATGTATATCCGGCGATCATCCCCCTGATCCCCGGAGATCTGTTCTTCTTCACGCTCCTGGGAGTCTACATCGAAAACAAGGAGATGGTCATGGAAAACGGTTACAACTGCGTATTCTCCCTCGCTTCCATGAGTTTCGGGTTTGTTCTCAGTTTCGTGGCGGCCCATTATATCCGCAAATTCAAGATGAAAATGAAGTGGTGACGCCGCACGGCGTCACTTCTTTTCTGAGGATCACGTTGAGCCACTTCTCATTCTCTCTTCCCGGCCGGACATCTCCTGTGATCCGGCTCTCAATGACCTTCAGTTCTCTCCCGCCGTTCATTTCCGAGGCTTCCTTCAGGCAGTCCTCCAACCGCTCCATGGTCATGTCAGTGAAATACCGCCCGTTCCGCTCTCCCTCAAACGTTCCGTACTTAAACGAGACGTACAGGATGCCGTTGTCCTTCAGGGCCCTCTCTATTTTGGCCAAAATATCGCCGAGCCGCGCGTAAGGCACATGAAGGATCGACGCGCAGGCAAAAATACCGTCGTAGCGCTCCACTTCTGACAGCTCTTCAAAGAGCATCTTCCGTACCTCTATCCCGGCTGTCTCAGACGCGATCCGGACCATCTCCTGCGAGCCGTCGCAGGCCTCCACCTCAAATCCCTTGGAGAGAAAATACCTGCTGTCTCTTCCCGAGCCGCAGCCGAAGTCCAGGATCCGCGCTCCGGGCTCAAGGTATCCCAGAAAGAGATCCTGAATCTGTGTGAACTCCACATCGGCGGTATCAGCTGTAAATTTCTCGGAGTTCCGATCGTAGTATTCCAGCGTAGGCGTCGCCGCCCCGGTCCCCGTCAGCATTTGCATCCCTCCATTACTTTCGGCGCGCAGATGATAAACCAGCTCGAGAACTTCTCCGGCTCCTTCACCAGTTCCTCCTTGAGCTTCGCAAACGGAATCCATCTGATCTCCGAAGCTTCCTCAGGATTCACCTGCACCTCTCCGTCATAAGTGCCCACAAAGACGTGGTCAAACTCATACTCGCACAGGTCCGGGCGGAACTGGGTCCTGTAGACGAAAGTGAATTTTTCTTCCACCTCACAGTCGAACCCCATCTCCTCGTTCATCCTCCTGTGGACCGATTCCGCAAGCTCCTCTCCCTTTTGCTGATGAGAACAGCAAGTGTTGCTCCACAGTCCGCCGGAGTGATACTTATCGGGATTGCGCTTTTGGATCAGCATCTCTCCGTCCCTGACGATAAAGACAGAAAAAGCCCTGTGCAGCAGTCCCCTTCGGTGGACCGCCTCTTTGGTCTCATAACCGGTTATTTTGTCATCCAGATCTACTAAAGCTATTAAACTGTTCATAGTTTTCCTTTTCTGTGTTTTCATTCCCAAACGCCACAGTAATAATACCACAACGCCCCGCAGATTGGCACAATCGATACATTCATGCTATAATTCTCTAGCGACAAAGTTAAGGAGGGACCACCTCAATGAAAATCACCGAATTGCTTGAAGGCAAGCGAATCCTCCTCTGGGGCTACGGCCTTGAGGGCAAATCAACTGAAAAGTTCATAAATAAGTACTGCAAGGTGAAAGAGCTCACCGTATTCCAGGGAAAGCGAGAAGAGATCGACGAAGACGCCTATGACTATATTATCAAAAGTCCCGGCATCGTCGCCTGGGACCTGAGCGACAAATACACATCCATGACAGACCTCTTCCTGACCCAGTTTTCCGGGCAGGTCATAGGAGTGACCGGCACCAAGGGCAAGAGCACCACGTCCTCCCTGCTCTACAGTGTCCTGCGCGAGTGCACAGACCGTCCGGCCCTTCTCGTGGGCAACATCGGCCTTCCCGCTCTCGACTACTACGGTGAGATCACAGACGACACGATCATCGTCTTCGAGATGTCCTGCCACCAGCTCGCCCATGCCAAAATATCGCCCCACATCGCTCTCTTCCTGAACCTCTACGAGGAGCATCTGGACTACTACGGCACCATGGACAAATATTTCCGCGCGAAAGCCAATATCACGGCTCACCAGAAACCGGGCGATTATCTCTTTGTCGGGAACAACGTTCCCCCGCTCGAGACCGCTGCCGACGTGACCGTGATCTCATACGACGATCCGATGCACTTTGATATGAAGCTCAAAGGGGAGCATAACCAGTTCAACGCGCGCTTTGTCTATACCATCAGCACGCGCCTCTTCGGCTGTGATCCCGACAGAGTCCGGAAAGCCTTGAAAGAATTTAACGGTCTGAAGCACCGCATGCAGTTTGCCGGAAATGTGGACGGCGTCGACTACTACGACGACTCCATCTCCACGATCCCGGAAGCGGCTATCGCTGCGATCCGCAGTATTACGAACGCCTGCACGATCCTGCTCGGAGGAATGGACCGGAACATAGATTACGATATTTTGATAGATTTTATACGTGCACACGGGGAATACAACTACATTCTCATGTACAAGTCGGGGGCCCGCATCTGGAAAGAAGTGGGGGATCTCCCTTGCTGTCAGTACAGGGAGGACCTTCAGGGAGCCGTGGCTCTCGCCAAAGAGATCACGCCGGCCGGCAAGGCCTGCATCCTGTCTCCCGCGGCCGCGTCCTACGGCTATTTCAAAAACTTCGAGGAGCGCGGCGACGTATTCCAGCAGCTGATCAAGGCTTAACGATGTCTCCCGGAAGCTGCTCAAGGCTTAGCGATGCAGCCCGGCAGCTGATCCGGGCACTTGCACCCGGCCGGAGCACCACCGCAGAAAGGACTGCCAGTTTATGAAATCCTCTACCACACTCGCCTTCACCGGCGATATCGGTTTTGACCACTACATGCAGAATATGTGGGAAGACGAGGACCTGATCGATCCCGCGCTTCTCGATATTTTGAGGAGTTCCGACCATGTGATCGCCAACGTAGAAGGCCCGCTGGCCGGCGAAGACGCCGTTCGCGTCAAAGCGGCAGAAATGCGCCTCATGCACACGATCGACCCCCGCGCGACCGTCGTCCTGAAGAAGATCCACGCAGACATCTGGAACCTTGCCAACAACCACATCATGGATGTCGGCCCTGACGGCCTTGAGATGACTCTCGAGGAGGCAAAAAAGTGCGGCGCGCAGACCATCGGCGCCGAAATGGATCTCGAGAGAGCCAAACGCCCCGTCATTCTCGACGAAGCCGGCGGCATCGGCCTTTTCGGCGTAGGCTATCAGAGGGGCTGTAAACCCGCAGGTCCCGATAAAGCCGGGTGCCTGAGCTGGAGCGCCATGGACGACATACAGGAAGTCATCACCGGGATAAAGAAGAAATGCCGCTGGTGCGTCGTGGTAGCCCACGGCGGGGAAGAATTCACAGCTATCCCTTCCCCGTACACCCGGGACCGTTACCTTGCCTATCTCGATATGGGCGCGGACATCGTCGTCTCCCACCACCCGCACGTGCCGATGAACTATGAGCTTGTGGGCGATAAAGCGATCTTCTACTCCCTCGGCAATTTCATCTTCGATACAGACTACCAGCGCGCGCAGTTCAATACCGAGAAGGGCGTCGTCCTGCAGCTTCATTTTACCCAGGACAATTATTCCTTTACGGCGCACGGGCTCAGGATCGACCGCACGAATGAACATGTCGTCTCCGCTGAGCTGCCGAAGATCTTCGTGGATATTCAGCAGGATGAATACGAAAAGCTCATCCCGCTGGCCTGCAAGATGTTCATCGCAGCCACAAAGCGCCAGCAGGTCTTCCTCTATCCCGACAAATACAAGAACGCCACTGATGCTGACTGGGAAGAAAACCTGATGAACCCCAAGCGCAGCGGCCGCGTCATAGGCGAAGGCCTCGACTTCCACATTATCTGCCCCATCGCCGCCAAGGCTGATGAAGGCGCATGGAAAGAGAGCAAGCTCGAGGCGGTAAAGGAGTTTATTCTGGAGCAGATGTAAGAATTTGCGAAGAAGTTATTTTTTTCCATGAGGATATTGCGCCGGAATCGGCAGCTTTTTCCAATAGATCAGACATTTTAATTATTACAATTGGAGGAAAGAAATGAGAAAATTTATTGATTTTATGATGACCCATCCGCTTGCGGCGGGCATCGCCGGCATTTTTGTGGCGATGTTCTCGATTCATTTTTGCAACACTGCAGGAGATCCCCTGAGTGAAGGAATTCTCAGAATGCTTCTGGTGGGAACCATGGCGTTCTTTCTGTATTTTGTCTCCAGAGAAAAGACTCTGCAGAAATGCGGAGTAGAGACAGGATATGTGATCAAGGTGCTGTCTCCTCTTTTGATCACTGCGGTATTCTTCGGAGGCATCGGATTTGTGGACGGGATCATTAATAAGACGCCGCTGCAGCCAAATTGGATCTCCAACTTTTTCCTGACACTGTTCGAACTGCTCTTTGTGGGATTATTCGAAGAAGTCGCATTCAGGGCGTTGATCAACGATGCGATCGTCTATCAGTTCAGGAGCTTCAAGCATGTTTTTCTGCTCAGCGCGATTTTGTCCTCGCTGATATTCGGATATGTACACGTCATGTTTGTGCCTCTTAACAGTCCGCTCATGGTCGGACAGGTAGTCGGAAAAACGCTCAGTACAGGATTATTCGGCTTAGCCAGCCTCTTCCTGTACTGGAAGACTCGCAATATTTGGGCCTGCGGACTGCTCCACGGACTGTTTGATTTCCTGATCTCCGTTCCCGGTGTCATCTTCGTGACGCAGCATGCTGCAGACAGCAGTTACGCTTCCCAGGGTGAAGACGGGCTCGCCGTTCTTGTAGTGTACGCAATAGATCTTATACTCAACGCGGTCATCTGCCTCATAATCTGGAAGAAGATAGGTAAGTCACTAGACTTCGAAGAAATGAGAGAAAACTGGTGATCGACCGGTTCAAAAACGGTAATTGGCCGGTTAAAAACTTGGTATACAGCCGCTAAAAGGGCAGCTGCAAAAGCACGGGATGTAAAATCCTTTCGCTTATTGCAGCTGCCCTTCATAATTCTTCTGATATGCTGTTCTGCTGATATGCTGTTCTACTGTTCCGCCGATCCGCTAATCTGCTGTTTCGCTATTCTGCTGTTCTGTTATTCCACGATCTGCAGTTTCGCGTTCGTCTCTTTCATCACCCATTCGACAGCCTTTTCCTGGCTCTCGAACTCGCGCGTCTCGTGATATCCGCAGAACCGGCCGCCCTCCACTCTATAGAGACGCACCGTATTTCCCTTCACCTCGGCGAATAAGCCTTCCGTGACGGTTCCCTCTGCTTTTTCTTTCTCTTCCTGGATCTCCTTGTTCACAAGGTATCCCGTGACTACAAGGCCGACCACCACACCTGCTGCCAGGTATCCAAGTTTTTTATACATCCCTTCAAATACCTCCTTTTAATTCCTTGAGAGTCACATCCAGCCCTTAGACCACTGTTTCCGGTCTTGCGCCCGCGCAGTGTTTCGCTGTGTGGGCTTCGGATTTTATTCCGGCGGTATTGCCGCTTTTTTCATGAGACCTGTTTCATTATGACTCAAGCGGCTTTGCCTGCATACCCATGAACAGGCTCTTAAGCTGCTCCTCAGAGAGTCCCTTGCCTTCTTCAGCGGGATTGATCAGGACTGAGAAGTGTATATTTTCCAGGTCTGCGTATGAGCAGTTGCTGAGTGTGCCGTCACCGTTGCACTCGACAACAAGTCCCTTGAAGTTGACCTCCCACCTCTTCATGTACGCGTTATAGTCGCCGCTCAGTTCGAGCCCGCTCTGCGTGGTGGATACACGGATTACCAGTTCTTCATCACCTTTACTGTATGTCGCCTCTAAGATTTTGTCCGTGTACCGGTAAGATACAAGTTCAAATCCCTCGGGAAGAGAATTCTCAACGGGAGGTTCAAAATCCACACCGGCAGCCTTCTCTGCCTCTTCGAGGTCAGCTGTCTCATGCCAGGGATTCGGAATCTCCACTGTTGCCTCTGTCCCCGCTTCCGCAGCAGATTCATTCTGGTCTGCCTGGCTGATACTTCCGCATGCGGCAAGTGCCAGCATTGATCCGACTAAAATTGCTATTACCAAGTTCTTATCTTTCATTTCGATCTCCAAATCTTTTTTGCTTTTTACTTATTTACTGAATCATTATCTTCAGCTGCCTTTATTTACGTATGATATGACGCGAATCCACCTTAAGTATAACAATCACACGCCAAATATCTTGTTAATTCTGAACGAATAATTGTATAATTTCGTTGTAAGTACTAATGATTCATTCACTATGGAGAATAAATAAAGAACTATGATCAAATTAATAGCCAGTGATATCGACGGCACACTCGTCGAAGAGAGCTCCCACAAGATCAACCCCGAATATTTCAAGGTCATCGAAGATCTGAAGGAAGTCGGAATCCGCTTCTGCGCATGCAGCGGCAGGCAGTATGCCAGCATGCTTGACCTCTTTAGACCGATCGCAGACGACATCTATTTCATTTCCGGAAACGGCACTGTTGTCCGCACCAAGGAAAAGCTTCTTCACTGCTGGACTCTGGATCAGGAGATCATTCTTCCTATCATCGAAGCGGTCCGCGGGATCGAAGGCGCTGATTTTATGATGGAAACACCCGGAACATGCTACACGGAAGCAGGTGAAGACAGCCGCTTTTTCCTTCTGATGCGCGACAGCTATCACTATGATATTCAGAATGTCGATGATGTCACAAAGCTTCCCCTGAATAACATCACTAAGGTCTCGATCTTCCACCCTACTACCATCGAAGCCTCCACAGAGCAGCTCCGCAATGATCCGCGTTTTGCCCGCCTCTCCAAGACCATCTCCGGCGCCTGGTGGCTCGACATCACTGCCCTTGAATCCGGAAAGGGCGAAGCCTATGCCCTGCTGCAGGAATACCTTGGGATCAAAAAAGAGGAGACCGTCTATTTCGGTGACAACCTGAACGACCTCTCCGCCTTCAAGGAGACCGGCGTCGCGGCTACAGTCGCCAATGCAAGGCCTGAAATGAAGGAAGCCGCAGACATCGTTGAGCGCTCCTACTCCAAGATGGGCGTACTGCGGGAACTCCGCAATATCCTCGGACACGCGCGCGACTACATTGCAGCCAATGCAGAAGAATGACGCGGTGCTGTTTCAGCATTTTTGATTATTTGAACAGTTTCTAACGCTCAAGTGCCGGCGAAGACCCCTTCGCCGGCACTTCTTCAGCATTCTGAGTAACATGATCTTCTTCTGACTTATTTCACATCTCCGCTCCCATCATACTTTATTTTTCTGCCGCAATAGGGGCAGATCGCAGACATTTCGACGGGAACAGTCAGCATAGCTCCGCAGGAAGGGCACGATACTCCGATCGAAGAATGAACATTCTCCGGATCGAAATCCGGGTTCATGAGATTTTCCTCATCCGGAAGCCTGACATCTGAGACACTTCCGGGCACCAGCGCGGCCTCCCCGTTATGAATACTGATCGTCACAGTCGCGCCTCTGGGGAACTCTGCCGTATCCGTCTGACCGGTACGGACCACAGCCTGTTTGATGATTCCGTCCTCCTTATAGCGTACGATCAGGGACAATGTTGGCTGATTGTTGAAGCTCATCTGATAATCCGGAACATAATCGAAGATCTTACCCATCACTGCGAAGCCGTTCTCGTTGATCCTGCGTTCCCGGTTCATATTGTTGATTCCGACCCATGCAAAGAAACCGCCGATCCCGCAGAAAAACGCCAGGAAACATGCTCCCATAAAAATCAGGGAGCCCATGCCCGCCACAACGCCGCAGACCGCGAGCCCGACTCCGATCACTGCGCCGAGGAACACGAACAACAGACCAAAACTCTGCAAAAACTTGTTGACATCCACTTCAGTAAGTGCTCCCTAAACTATGCCTATTACTTCTCATCATGCACAAAGCTGATGAACTCATCTACTTCCTTGAGAGTCTTGAGCTTGACGGTGTACATGACGCGGCCCATCTGCGGCCAGTTCACAGGCGGCATTTCCTCCTGCATTACCATGGCCGGACCATATTTTGCCATGATCTCATCGTGGGTATGCACATAATCATGTCCGTCCTTGCGTCCCGCGTAGACGCAGTAATACTTATCTTTCGACTCGGGCAGATGTCTCTCGTCGAATGCCACCATGTCCGCGTAGATCTGATAGACATCCGTGGAGTGCGCGAAATTCATCATATCGGGAGTATATCCTCCCGGCGGGCGCATGTTGACTTCGAGTCCTGCATACTCGCCCTTCTTGCCCAAGCCCTTGCGGGCTTTGGTCAGGCGGAAGAACTCCAGATGCACGAAGCGGCGGTCGACGCCGAACTCCTTGGAAGTCCTGCGGCCGATCTCGCGGAGCTTCTCGGGCACGTCGGGATTTGTGTAATATTTCAGGTTCAGGTCGTCATTTACGATCTCCATGATCGGTGTCGGCCATGTCGTCATGTTCTCGAACAGAGGCTCGAACTTGGAATTCAGGATCGCCTCATAGGAGATCAGGTCGCCTACGATGAACTCCTCCATGACATAAGGCACAGAAGGCAGATTGTCGTAGAAAGCATTCAGCTGCTCGTCATTGTTGAGCTTCCACGTGTCGTTTGCGCCGACGCCGATGTCGGGCTTGACGATCACAGGATAGCCGCCGATCTGGTCGATAAACTTGAGAGCGTCCTCGCGGGTCGTCACTTTGCTCTGACGGGCCGTCGGGATCCCCGCGTCCTGATAGAGCTTCTTCATCAGGGATTTCTCCTTGATGAAGCTGATGCGGTCGCTCTGAATGCCGGTCGTCACATTGAAGTCCGTGCGCAGCTGAGCATCCTGCTCCAGCCAGTACTCATTCAGGGACTCGATCCAGTCGATCTTGCCGTACTTGAATGAGAAAAACGCGACTGCCCTGAAGACCTGGTCATAATTCTCGAGGGAATCGACCTTGTAGTACTCCGTCAGTGCGCCTTTGAGTCCGTCCTCCAGACCGTCATACGGCGCGTCGCCGATGCCCAGAACATTCACGCCGTTTTTCTTGAGTCGGTCGCAGAAGTTCCAGTAAGTGTGGGGGAAGTTGGGCGAAATGAAAATAAAGTTCATAGTGGCACCTTCCTTATATTATTTTTCTGTTTTGGTCAAAATATTGCGTTCCCGGCAGCTGTCAGCGCGGAAAGATCACTGCATGCCCCATCTCTCCAGGATGATCGGGACAAAATACCGCATCTGCTTGAACCACCAGGGCCAGTCATGATTTACGTCATAGCCCCAGAAATCGCACCATGCGCCAATGCCTTTCTCGCGGAATACACTCTCGAGGTACCTCAGTGACCTGACGCCGTCCTCTTCCCACGCGCCCTGGCCGACGCAGATGATGATCTGTTTCTGATTATACTCGTCGATATAGGGGTGATCGGGAGACATGTTAGGCAAAAAGCACTCCGGAGAATTGTCGTAAAGTGTCTCGTTCATCCAGCCCTTAAAGAAAGCATTGCTGTCATAGACGCCGGACAGCGCCAGGCATCCGGAGAACAGGTCAGGCCTTCTCAGCATCGTGAGCACCGCGTGATTGGCACCAAGGCTGCAGCCGGTAGTCATGGGAAGCTTGCCGCCGGTCCTCTCCAGGATGATCGGTATCACTTCGTCTACAATATAGTGGAAATACAGCTCCTGCTTCCAGGCTCTTCGTCCAAGATCCCAGTCGCCTTCCGACCAGCTCTCTTTGTCGATCGTATCCACGACAAAATACTGGATCTTACCCTCTTCCAGGTAATCGCTCAGCACATCGATCATCCCGAAATCTTCGTAATTGTGGCAGAGGGAATCCTGCGTCGGGAATGCCAGGAAAGGCACTCCGCCGTGTCCGTATATCATAATGTGCATGTCCCTGCTCAGACACTGACTGTAATGTGTGATCTCTTCTTTATACATTTATCGTCTCCTTTCAGTGATGCGTCCGCCTGCGCTTCTGTCAGCTTTGCTAAAGTGACGGACTGAAGGCTTTTGGCATCTTCCTGCCTAGTATATCATAATTCCTGTATACGAAACACCCGATGTTTTCGCGAGTAAACGCGTTACTGCGCCAAACTATGTTTCTTTCACTGTTTTGTGACCACTCTCACCTCGATCTTCATTTCTCCTGCCCTCTCCATATAGACCTTGCTGAGGGGCTTAGCCGATACCAGGACTTTCCTGCAGTATTTCCCGCCGAACCGTTTCGCGACCGTATCCAGTTCATAGAGCGCATGAAGGATCTGCGTATAATTCATTTTTCCGCTCTTGCAGGAAATGAAAGTCATCACATTGTCATTGAGGGAGAGCACATCGATCTCGTTCATCAGATCGTTCCCCGATTCCTTGTGGATCACGCCGTCCCAGTCCAGATGCGTGCCGATCCGGCAGTCATCACTGTGTTCCTTCTCCTGCATGTACGTATGCAGCTCAAGGATCGTGCCGCCTCCCCAGAGACAGTCCCTGATCGCTTTATTTTTGTAAGTGATAGAATACTTGCCGTCCGATCTGTCGACCCCGCTGAGCATACCGGCTTGCTTCAGGTCTTTGATGATCTCATTGAATGTCTTGACCGAATTGAGCTTCGTCTCGGATTTGTTGATACAGCTCTGAACATACGGCATGCTCTTGCATACAGTCAGTTCGCGGGCCGGCGGAGTGAAAAGCCTCTTCAGATGGTCGGAAAAAGGATTCCAGTATTCCCAATGTCTGATCGCGACCTCATAGATCTTCTCCACATCCGCGGCAAATTTCGGATCCCTGATCTCTTTGCTCTCTTTCTGCAGATTGTAGTTGATCGCGCCGCCGTGCATCTCGATCATCATGTCCAGCGTCAGGGGCACCTTCCTCTGCTCCACATTCCTGCTGATCCCCGCTTCCTTGTCCTCGTCAAGCTCGATCAGGCGGTCCCCGGCGACATCGAACATATGCATCGGCGTCCGCGTCTGCATTGAGAGCATGCCAAAAGCCACCAGCACCAGATGAGCTCCACCTGTCAGGTCAAAATATACCTCGCTCCCCTTTTCCTGTTCCCTCGTGACTTCACTGCGGAGTGTATCGAAGATCGACTGCAGGTCGTACTTGGGCACCTCGCGGAACACCACTTCCTTCACATCGCAATATTTTGACAGGAATTTTTCCAAACGTTCCCTGAACTTCGCGATATCCTCATCAAATCCCAGATAGACCACTTTGTCTACTTTGAAGTTGAGACAGGTAACCAGATTATCTATAGGTTCCTTGTCGAGAAATTCGTAATTGACAACCACAGCTGTACCTCCGGAGTCTTTTGTAAAAAACAATTTTACCGTTGATTTTTATAACACAAACTGATAAAGTAATCCGTCGTGTTGAACGAAATCCATACACGTTAGGAGAATTATCAATGGTTATTAAAGAGTCTGTATGGTATGCGCCCGCCGCTGAGCCGCGCACCCTTCATATTTACCTTCCCGATCAGTATAACGCGTCCGATGAGCGCTATCCCGTCATGTATTTCTGGGACGGCCACAACTTATTCTATGATTCCGACGCGACCTACGGCAAATCCTGGGGACTTCGCGAGTTTCTTGACGGCTGGACCAAGGACATGATCGTCGTCGGCATCGAGTGCTCCCACGAGGGAAACCATCGCCTTGATGAATACTGCCCTTACGATGCCAACCTCCTTGGAATAGATATCGAGGGTGAGGGAGATAAGACCCTCGACTGGGTCACTGAGAGCCTCAAGCCCTACATCGATTCGCGCTTCCGCACCTGGCCTTCAAGAGAAGCGACCGCCATCGGCGGCTCCTCAATGGGCGGCCTCATGTCCCTCTATGCGGTCACCAGATACAACTCCGTCTTCTCCAAGGCGGCCTGTGTCTCCTCCGCTATCTTCATGGTCATGCAGCCTCTCATGAATGATATTTTCCACAGTCAGATCAGCCCCGACACGCGGGTCTACCTCTCCTGGGGTGAGAAAGAAGGCGGCACAGATCCTGAATCGGGATACTGTAAGTTCCTCACAAATTCCAACCGCAAAGTGGAAAATCTTCTTCGCAAGAAAGGGGCGATCACCCGCTTGTATTGCCAACCGGACGGCATCCACAACGAAGCCTGCTGGGAGAAACAGATCCCGGACTTCATGAACTTTTTGTGGATGTGAGAGACCGCTGTCACCCGAGGTGCTTCATTATTTTCTTTCCATCGATGACCACGGTAATATAGCCCACAGCTCTGCCGACAAAATCGTCGGGATACCTCTCCTCGATCTTTTCCTTGGTCCGCTGCAGAACTGCGCTCAGCTCCGCTTCCGTCATCTTGGAATCGAGTTCCACCGGGATCTGGTAGAAATATCTGCCTTTGATCTCGATGACCTCCATGCCTAAATTCTCGGCCCCTTCCCTTCGGGTCCCTTTTTCGTCGAGGATGTGCACGGCCATCTTAGTCTTGTCATCTTCCAGGATACCTCTGCGCTCCTTCTTGGCGTACCCGATCGCAAAGGCATTAGTCTTGATCTGATTCTGCTGCTCTCTAAGCTTTTTATAGTTTGAGAGCAGCTTTTTGATTATCGGATCCCTTGACCCGGAATTGATTTCGTTTTTGGCCATCTGCTGCTTAAGCGCGATCACGCCAAAAAACACCATCAGAATAAGAATCACAAATGCCATACTTTACCATCCTTCCATATTCATGTTGTTCATTAATCTTTATCATTTAAGGCTCGCAGAGCGAGCCGCTGCGCCGCATGCGGGCTGCCTTTATGGCAGCATCTGCCTTACCGCACGCGTGTGCATCATATAACAGTGGGAGTATTCTCCTGTATTATACACTTTTTTCTTCTAAATAATGAAAAAACGTGCAGCCTTGTGCGCGTTCCACGAAAGGGCAGTGCCCTTTGGCAATCCAGCGGGGCGATCCGGCGGAAATTTCATCAAAAAAGACCCGGGGCATATATTTCAACACCCGGGGTCTCATTTCGTCTGTATCACTGCCTGCGCGGCTCAGCGGCTCGCCTGGCGAGCCTGGCTGGCCTTGCTTTCTTTTGTCTGCTTTTATTCAGTTTACTTGGAGAGCCTGTCTGCGATCGTGCTTGCAACAAAGCTGTCAGGCTTTACGCTGCAGTCGTAACCGCAAGCCTTGATCCAGCCGACTAACTCAGGGATGAGCTCCTTTGTCTTACCTTTCGTGCTGTTGCCTGCGTCGATGTGGATCGCGATCGGGCAGTTGAGGTACATCTCCTCGTACTCCTTGTTGTTCTCGAAGATCTCGACCAGAGCCTCTGCGACACGGAGACTGTCGTTTGTCTCGACGTGAAGCTTTGTCCTTACGTCTCTGATCAAAGGCTGCTGCGTGATCTCATAGAAGAAGATACCACCGTGACCCTCGCAGATCACTGCTATAACAGACACGATCTTGGTCTTGTCAAAGTTCTGGGAGTCAGTACCGATTATGATCTGCGTAGCAGACTCGTACTTAAGGTGGTCCTTGTAGAACTTCAATATTTTGTCAGGGATACGGTCTAACTCTAACTTTCCGTATGTAGGACTCTTGAACATGATTACCTCCAAATCTGCTGTATCCGGAGGGATGTACGAGTCCTCATACCCGTCGACCTCTAGGGTACCTCGACCTCTAGGGTACCTTGATCCTCGGAAGGCCTGATCTCTCAGGCCTTCCGGAGTCCTCATACTCCCTCTACAGTTACAGCCTCATATCTTTCAGAATTAATAGTTTTTTCCATCGCTGTGATGGGATCCATGCCGATGCAGGAGATCACATTGCGGAACATCGCAGCGGACTGGCCGCTGACGAGCTGTACGCCCATGCGCTTCTTGTCGGCGTGGAAAATATCGTGTCGGCTCGCAACATTCCAGAAAACAATGTTCGGGATTGCGTAACCGCGTGCTGCGAATTTATGCATTGCAACTTTGTAGAACGTCCACTCCTTGCTTGTGCAGGAATCGATCTCCATATCGGAGATGATGATCAGCGATTTAGGCATCTCATCAGGACTTACATGGTATTTGCAGCCAATCTCAAGGATGTGGTCCAGTGCTGCTGCAAGGTTAGTGTTCCATCCCCAGTCGCTCATGTTGATGCTCGAGATCTTCTGCGCCAGAGTCTCACCCTTGAGCTCGTGGATCGTAGATTCGCCGGAGAATGACATGAACAGGTTGTGGAAAGCACCCTTGTTGCGCTCTGCGAAGTAAATCGCGAGGCCGACAGATGTTGCTATGGGACGACCCGCCATGGAGCCGGATGTGTCCGCAATTACTAAGGCGTTAACATCCTCTCCTACATAATCAGGAAGCTGTCTCCACTGCGCCTCGAGCACAGGATCATGATTTGCTTTTCCCCAGCCTCTCATGACCTTCATGATAATGTCATAAGGGTACAGTGCTGCAGAATTGATCTTCTCCTGGCCGTTCACTGCCTTATTTACAAATGCGCTGAAGCGCTTTGCGTCATGTCTCATAAATGCGTCGCGGTAGATCATCATCGCTCTGGAAGGTACTTCAGGGTACTTGATCTGGTCCCAGCGGCCTGTGGACATGAGCGCCTCAACAATGCCGATCTGACGGCGCATAGCGCGAACTATTCTCTTGAATGTGTACACATCGTAACCGAGCTCGTGTGCTGTTCTAATACCGAGCGCACGTGTCTTAGCCGAAGACGCGTCGGCAGTCTTGATCCACTTCGCGAGCAATGAAATTGCCTGGCCCTTAGCCAGAGCTTCCCTGTCGGCCTCAAACTGCGCCTTCATGCAGGCCCACATCTCATTCTCCAAAGGAGTGCCCATCAGGCAGTACATGTCGTCATAGCGGCCATACACGCCGATCAGGTCCAGGTTAGGGCGGATCGCCTCAGGGTGATACATTGCCAAAAATCTGATAATTGTGCGGAACACCTTTCTCTCACCCAGTCCGCCGCGGATATCGCGTGCGTAGAAAGCGATCTTTGTTGCGAATAACGGATCTTCTCTGTAAGCTTCAGAGAAGAGACGGCATACTCTCTCCCCATCCGCGTCACGCAGGGCTCCGATCGTCGCATACAGATCGAGTCTTGCGTCTCCTGTTGTATTGAGAGCGAGCGCCCCGTTCTCAGTACGTGTAAATTTGCTTGTCATTCTTGCTGCTTTTGCAAAATCCATCTCTTCTCCTTTCCGGCGTCAGGCCTTTGACGGGTGCCGGCCCGGCTGGTCTCCTGATGCCTATTTGTTTTCTTTTTTGCCCAATAACCCGCACAAATGGGCTTGGACATGAGTCTTTTGGTGCCCATAACCCGTACAAATGGGCTTGGACATTAGTCTTTTGCGTCCATAGCCCGCACGGCGGGCTTGGACTCCAGTCCGGTGGGTCGGATTCGGACCGACGACCTCTGCTTTATAAGAGCAATAATCATTGCTGTCAGAATCCCCGGCAGGATTCATTTATAAGCGCTCTGCCTCTGAGCTACCACCGGATATGCGGCTGTCGGATCAGTCGGCGTGCCTGGTGCCGATTTGCCTGTCCTACAGCCTATTCATTTATTTCCACCCGGATATGCAGGGCATACCCGACAAGATGGCTTCACTGGCTTATCACAATCGAGCAGGATGCTCCTCTTACTACTCGATTGACCGTTTGCCGGTAAATGTATCTTCGTGTGGGCACGAGCTGCGCTTACCGGCTTATCGCGCAAAAAAGCAGGCCCATCACCTCTCGCGGCGACGGATCCTGCTCACATCTCAATCACAGATCAATATACTATCCACACAAACCTGTCCTCACCCCGTCAGACAGATTTCCTTTACACCTGTCATGACCGTACCGGACATATTTCCATGGCAAAATATCGACCTCCGCCGCGCTTGCCGGATCCTCTCCGCAAAGTCTCTTTATACAGTTCATTAAATTTGCCATACGGCTTTGCATCAAATTTCCTGGTCATTTTGCTTACTGTGCCTTTCTTGATTCTCCCCAACGGAGGAGTTCTGTAATCCATAACTATGGATCACATTATGCATCATGCATTTTGTAAATTTGTTATTTCAAGCCCACAATGTGAGCAGCTGCTCCGCGGGCGGGTGCCTGTCAGGAAGCCTCTTCCTCTCCGCACGCGTGTGCGCATCTGTCTCAAATGGAACTTTTCACCTAAAAAAAGTGCCTTTCCTGCATGGCAAAGCCAACAGGACAGGCACTTCCTGAGTCATAATCTATCAAACCGGGGAACCCGTGTCAACAGAATACCCTCACTTTATACTACAAGTATAACTCAGGGGGATTTTCCCCACTGAGTTATATGATGCACACGCGTGCGGAAAGGAAGATGCTGCTGAAAAGCAGCCCGCACGCGGCGCAGAGGCTCGCTCTGCGAGCCTTGAACTCAGGGGGGATATCCCCCTCTGAGTTATATGATGCTTCTTTTTACAGTCTCTCCATCTCCTCCGCAAACTCTTCATTCGCGGTCAGATAAAATCCCTGGCCAAAGTCAGCATTTATCCTGCCATGACGGATGTCCGGCACACGAATTTCCTGATACCCGGTATGATAAAGAACCATAAATCAACTTTCCGCTCACATTCCAAATTCCACACACAGTGCAGCGAATCTTGCTTTTTCCTTCTCTTTCACTTCTTTGGCAAGATCATTCATGCAGTGGTGGATCACGTCTGCGTCTTTGAGCACTTCATCCATAGGCTCGTCCACGACAAGCTTGTCGTCATGGTGATAGATCGCCGAGCAGATCAGTTCTGTTTCCTCCTGATCCGTCTGCCCGAGCTCTGCCAAAATCTCCCTGGCCAGCTCAGCACCTCTGTGCGCGTGGTCATCGTACGAACCCGATTTGTACGCCGCCAGATCGTGCATCATCGCTGCCATCGCAGCCAGCTCCGGATCCAGCCCGCGCTTTTTGGCGATCATCGTCGCCGCAAGGGAGACCCCGTACAAATGATTGACCGCGCCGATCCGCTTGTCCGGATCCGCCATCTTTTTCAGCTCAACATCCACTATTTTCCTGAGATCTTTCAGCCTGCTCATACCCATACCTCCCTGAAATGACCGGCCCGCAGCCGCGGCCCGCGGCCGCAGCTCACACACCTTGACGCGCGGCTCGCGTTTCTTCGTAATACTGCCTTTATTATACTATTTTGACAGACCTATTATCCACATAATCGCAGCTGTTCATCTTGTTTCATGACTTGCCCATATATTCACGGCTGTTCATCTTGTTTCATGACTTGACCATATATTCACGGCTGTTCAGCTCTGCGATCCTGTCCAGATACTTTTTTCTGGCTCCTTCCGGCAAAATAGTGAACTGATATTCCATGATCGCGTTCATGATCTCATCTGCGCTCCTGATTCCGAGATTCCGGATCTTCAATAAGTCCTCCCGGGTATCGATATTTTGCACGATGTCGCCCACAGTTGCCATTCCTGCCCTCCTGAGGCAGTTAAAAGACCTGACCGAAAGCTCCAGCTCTTCGATCGGCGTTTCGAGCAGTTCCGGGCCCAAATAGACCGGGAAACGCGCACGCTTTCCCAGGCGGCTGCATACTTCGTGAAGCTCTTTACAATCTCTTTTTCTCTCCGTCATCGACGCTCTCTTCCTCCGTTTTCCTCAGATCCGACAGCAAAATATGCCAGCTTATCTTTCGGATCCCTTTCGTATGGTTGAAGAGATAATTCACATGAGCATCCATCGTCGTCGGATTGGCGCTTCGCCCGATGCAGTGGATCCTGCACTCGCCGGTCGTGCTGTAGATCTCCTCCAGCTTCCGGTCTGCCCGCAGGACCTTCACCACCTCCCGGTAATGCTCCGGAATCACTTCTATATCGATCGTATAGCGGATTCCCTCGAGGACCTTCTCCTCATCGATCACCGCCCGATACCCGCGGATCACGCCGGACTCCTCCATCGCGTCCATGCGCTTCTTCACGGCCACGCGGGACAGCCCCACTGCTTTCCCGATCTCGGAATAACTCATGCGCGCATTGTCCTTTATTATTTCCAGTATTGCGTGATCGATCTTGTCCATTTGAGACCTCCGTCTTCATGCGTCTTCATGCGTCTTCATGTAAACTATCTCTTTTGTCCTGTTTTGTTTCTGCACAGCGTCGACTCTGTACGATTATCCTAACAGTCAAAAAACAGGAAAGCAAGCCAGTGGATTTCGAAACGTAGGCATGTGGTTACGAAATGTAATGTGGGGGCGACCTCCGGGACCTCTGCATCTTGAGGGCGACCTCTGGGGTAGTTTGTTCGCTGGAAACAAACTACCCCAGAGGTCGCCCTTGTACAAACAAATGTACACCTCTTTCTGTAAACTGAATTCAAAAGATACCCAAAGGAGCCGCCTATGTACCCGCCGATTCACACCAAGCCGGAAGCAAAATATTCCTTCGACCGACTCAACATGTTATGGAACCGTTACCCGCAGTATCGCACCATGAGCACTTTCGCCACGCTCGATGAGCTTCTTGAGGAGCACGAGTCTTACCGTAAGGATTTCGATGATCTCCGCGAGGAGTATATAGAAGGCAATTATGATCGTTTTCTCATACAGTTGTCCTGGTCGGATCTTCCATACCGTTATGCGACGATGAATCTGATCGAGGAAGCCTTTCCCGACGCAGCATTGCAGCCCAATCCATATGTAGATGCCTTCATGGAACAATTCACTGATATTGATACTGACCACAAAGCCTGTTTTCTTTTTCCGGAGAGTTTCGTCTCACAGTTTTTTGTCATAACAGAAGTATGCAGAAAAGCAGAGATTTTCAAACCAATCCGAAGCCTCTTCCCGGATGAGGAGAAAGTTCACTATTTTGCTGTCTTTGACAAAAATGACATGGATTCCGTGCTTTTGATGTACCACCTGCTCTACACCAACACCTCACAGGAAGTTTTTGGCGGGTATTCTTTGTACGATTACTCTTTTCCATGGTACCAGGATCACTTGTGGGAGAAGGGAACTGTGCTCCGTTCGCCGTATCTGCCAGACCGCCTTGCCAAATACCAGGGAAACCTGCCTTTCCACCATAACCCTGTGAAGACGGTTCATGTCAGGCGCAATATCGACCACATTCTGAAATGTGGATACTTCTCCTCGGAACTGGAGTTTTTCCTCAATCTCACCCGGGTCATTATGCCCTTTTTCCAGTGGTGGTACACGGACCTGGCCCTTTACGAGGAGAAAGACGGCCTTCGCACAAATTGGCGGCTCTCAAGAACGAAGATCCGAACCAAACTCACCGCAGAGGATGTGATCCACCCCAAATGGAAGCACGAGCTGACCCTGTTCCACGCTGTGCGCGGGCGCCATCCCGATACCCTTTACCAATACCGCCCCGAGTGGCTGGGCCGCCAGAGCCTCGACCTGTACATTCCATCCCTCCGGACCGCGATAGAATACCAGGGCATCCAGCACTATCTGCCTGTTGCTTTTTTCGGCGGAGAGGAGGCATTGACACAGAGACAGAATCTGGACAGGCAAAAAAGAGAACTATGTGAAGCAAACGAAGTCCGTTTGGTCGAATGGCCTTACAGCATAGATCCCACAGACGACAATATACAAAAAATGCTCTCCGGAGTACCCTGAATCCTTCAGGCATATCCGAAGAGCAATATTTCCGATGCTCTATGTTTGGTTCTGTGTTTTGGCTCACAGAGCGAGCCGCTATACCGCCCTGTCAACTGACAATAAGTACCGTTCTCACGCCATCGCTTCCTCGATGGCTTTGTCCAACTCCTGAAGCTCTTCCTCCGTGAGCTGCCAATCAAGACACGAGACATTGCTCTCTACGCGCGCCCTTGTCTGGGCTCCGAAAATGCTCGTGTCCACAAACGGCTTCTGCCGCGACCAGTTGATCGCGATCTGCGCCAGCGTTACGCCTCGCCGATCCGCCATCGGCTGCATTTTATCGAGCAGAACCATGACCTTGGAGAACAGCGGCTCTCTGAAATAGGGATAAAAACGGTTTCTGTTGTCCATAGTCTCATACGTCTCCAGTGTGCGATATCTCCCTGTCAAAATACCGCCGCCGAGAGAGCCATAAGTCATCACGCCCAGGTCCTGGTCGTGCGCCCACTTCAGCACTTCAGTATTATCAAGGTCTACCATGGAGAATTGAAGCTGCAGTGCCTCGACATCAGCCACCTGCATGGCGTGCTGCAGCTGCTCGAGGTTAAAATTGGAAACACCGATATGCCTTATCGCGCCTTCCTCTTTCAGCCTGGTGAGTGCTCCGAAAGTCTCCTCGTAAGGTACCACCGGATCAGGCCAGTGCACGATCATCAGATCAATATAATCTGTCTTGAGATTCCTCAGAGACTCATCGCACTGTCTCAAGATCAGATCGCCTTTTCCGGATCTCACATACTTCCCATCAATAAACGCGTTAGCACATTTTGTTGCGATCTGCACTTTCTTTCTCTGTCCGGGACCAAGATCGTCGAGCGCCCATCCAATGTATTGTTCTGCCTTGCCTGCGTTGTAGGCAGGCGCAGTATCAATGAAATTTATGCCGCACTCTATTGCTGCCGCAAGCGCGTCCAACCTTGTCTCGTCGGAATTCGGGTCCCACCCCGCGCCTCCGATCCCCCACGTGCCAAGGGTCATAGGTGTGACCATCATCTCTGTTTTGCCAAAACGTACTCTTTGCATGCTGATCCTCCTGTCCGGGGCAAAACTTGCTCTCCATCTATCCCATCAAAATGTTATCACAAAATCCACCGCAAAATACGTAATTCCGACCTCGTCTTCTGCTCTTATAGCATCTTCCTCAGCTCATCCGCCACTTTCTGGACTTTGAGGCCGATCACCACCTGTACGCTGCCCGCCCCCGTTCTGACCACCGCCTTAGCACCGGCAGCCTTCAGGGTTTCTTCATTGATCGCATTTGAATCCTTTACTTCAACGCGAAGCCTCGTGACACAGTTGTCCAGCGTCTGAATGTTCTCTCTGCCCCCGAGGCCATCCAGAATTGCATTCAAATTGACTCCTTCCACGATAGTATCAGGCACCTTAGAGGTATCGTGTCCATCGCCAGCGCGAACTACCCTAGAGGTATCACCTGGTGCGTCTGGAACTACCCTAGAGGCGCGAACTACCCTAGAGGTATCACCTGGTACTCCGTCTGCGTCTGGAACTACCCTAGAGGTATCGCCTGCACCTGCAACGCGAACTACCCTAGAGGTATCGCCTGCATCTGCACCGGCCACCTTAGAGGTATCGCCTGCAGCCGATTTTTCCCCCTCTTCGCTCTTATCCTCTTCTCTCCCCGGCGTCTTCAGATCCAAAGCAGTGATCATGAATCTGAATACCAGGTAGAATGTTACGAATGCAGCCAACCCCAGAGGTATGATCAGCCAAGTCTTCTGCGCCGCCGGCAGCGAAGCTGAGAATAGAAGGTCTGTCACCCCGGCTGAAAAAGCGAATCCGGCTCTGAACCCGCTCAGCACTGTAATATAGCTGAAAATTCCGTACAAAAGAGCATAGGCAAAATATAGCAGCGGCGAAGCAAACATGAACATAAACTCAAAGGGTTCCGTTATACCACAAACAAAAGCACATATTGCTGTAGAAGCCACCATACCGATAACGGACTTCTGCTTCTCTTTTGGCGCACAATGGACAATTGCGAGTGCCGCCCCGGGGACGCCAAACATCATGCATGGGAAGAATCCGGACATATACATTCCAAGTGACCACGACACGTCCGCTGATGTCTCTCCCGCCCAATAGTGCGTGATGTCTCCCAGTCCAATCGTTTCAAACCAAAACACGTTATTCAGCGCATGATGCAAGCCAACCGGGATCAACAGTCGATTAAGGAATGCGTAGACACCCGCCCCTACGGTACCCATTCCGACGATTGCAAGTCCCATCTTGACCAGAGCGCCAAACAGCGTCGGCCACACGACCATCAAAATAGCGGACACCAGTACTGAAACAATTCCGGATACTATGACCGCGCTTCGTTTACCACTGAAGAACGACAGCCACTCCGGAAGTGACGTATCCTTAAACCTATTGTAGCTCCACGAGCCGATCAATCCTGCAAGGATACCGATGAAGGGATTCTCTATTTTGGCAAATGCTAAAAGTGTCTCTTCTCCGGCAGAAAATACTTCCAAAAACGGTTTTACATTATCGGGCTTGAGCAGCGTCGTGATCATTAGCCAGGAAGCCAGCGCTGCCAGCGCTGAGGTGCCGTCCCTTTCGTCAGCCATCCCGACTCCGACGCCAACTGCGAAGAGGATTGCGATGTTATCGATCAGCGCGCTGCCTGCTTTCACCAAAAACATACCTGCCATCGGTATGAATCCGGCTGCTTCGCCGCCCTGCATCGTAGCAGGACACATAAGATACCCCAGACCCATCAATATGCCGCACAACGGCAGACATGCCACCGGCAGCATAATCGCTTTGCCAAGCTTTTGCAAAAACTTCATATTTCACCCTTTCTTAAAGGCACCCTAGAGGTCCTTCTGTTCTTTCTAAAGGCACCCTAGAGGTCCTAGAGGTCCTGTTCCAATTCATACAGAAACATCTCATACGCATCGTCTTCTCCATCGAGCAGTGGTGAATTTTCTCCGCCGCCATTAGTACTTCGCTTCATGGAAGCATATGCAGATTCTCCATATTCGATAACATCCATATCATAGAGAGGGAAACCGGCTTCTGTACTAATCTTGCAAAACTCTCCCAGAGAATTTGGATGTTTCTTTGTCGCAAGCAATGCATCCTTAAGTGCAGGATCATGAAGTGCCTTTCTTCTGAGCGCTTCAAGTGTTTCCTCAACATTCATTTTTAGTTCCTCCTCAATAAGTGCTTTGATATGATTATACATCAAATCACCCTAGAGGTCTCAGGCACCCATCAAATCACCCTAGCATCAAATCACCCTAGAGGTCTCAGACACTGGAGACACTGGAGGTCTTATCAAATCACCCTAGAGGTCTCAGACACCCAGAACACAAAAAGCGCTCCCAGAGTTCCTGGAGCACTTTTTCTGCATATACTTATCTTTTTCTTAAATATTACAATCACAAATTCTTATAAAACTTCACTGCCCCATCAAGTTCTTCCTTTGTAGGATGCCCCTTAGCGGTACCTCCAATAAACTTAAATGGTCCAAACGTATTATAGCCCGGGCAATTATACTGGCCCATCACATGGCACTTCTTCTCTTCAATGACCTTTCTTGCTGAAGATGAAAGGCTATCCATATTGAAAGCACTGGTAAATAGAATAAATACGTTTTTTCCTTCCGGCAGATTTTCCTTCATATAGTTAAGAATCGGTTTACCAAAATTTCCTGCATATATACCAGACGCCACGCCAATCCATTCATAACCGGAAAGATCCTTCGGTCCTGCTGTAGTAACATCCAAAATCTCCACATTTTCAGAATCTGATGCTGCAATTGCATCTACCAGTTTTTTGGTATTACCATGATGATTCGAATAGTAAAGTATGATTGTTTTCAATTTCTAATACCTCCCATAAATCCAATAATTCGACCTCTGAGGTCTCTCGCACAGCTAGACCTATGGGGTCTCTGAGGTCTCTCGCACAGCTAAACCTATGGGGTCTCTAATGCTCCAATTCCCATTGCACCTCATAGTCTCCTATGATAACATATTACGTACATATTCGGCGCCGTTTTTATCTGCAAACAAGCGCCGCATCTTATATCAAATAGCCTTTATCTCACAAAAGGCTCCACATTCATTAAGTTTTCTGCGGGTTTCTCCGCAAAGTTATTCACACTGCTTCTATTTAATCACAAACATTTAATCACAAGCATTGTCTCGAGTGTTGCCGGCATTCCTGGGCATTCCTGTTGCCCCAAACGTTGCCTCAAAGGCTCAAAA
>JBGUJH010000044.1:0-14580 GCA_045113775.1 Lachnospiraceae bacterium
TCAGTGGGGGCTTGTCTCCCGCCACTGAATAAGTTTTGTTACAAACTCGCCGCCTATAGAGGCGGGAGACTTCCCACCTGAGTTAAATGCTTACTGCATGTCTGAGGGAAGTTCCAGGATCGCGCCGCGGTTGCCGCTGGTTACAAGGGCCGCGTATCTCCTGAGATACCCGTCAGTGACCTTGGGCTGACGGGGCTTCCACTCCGCTTTTCTGCGTGCAAGCTCCTCATCGGAGACCTTCACGTTGAGCGAGTTGGCGTTGATATCGATGGAGATGATATCGCCTTCATGGATCAGGGCAATAGGTCCGCCTACTGCCGCTTCAGGTGAAACATGTCCGATGGAAGCGCCGCGGGATGCGCCGGAGAATCTTCCGTCCGTGATAAGCGCGACAGAGGAATCCAGTCCCATACCTGCGATCGCGGATGTAGGATTGAGCATCTCTCTCATACCGGGACCGCCCTTAGGTCCTTCATAGCGGATGACAACGACGTCGCCGGGATTGATCTTTCCGCCGGTGATGGCTGCGATCGCATCTTCTTCACAGTCAAATACCCTGGCGGGTCCCTCGTGCTTCATCATCTCGGGAAGGACTGCGCTTCTCTTGACGATGCCTGTATCGGGGGCGATATTTCCCTTGAGGACAGCGATTCCGCCGTTGGGCATATAGGGATCCTCGATGGGACGGATGACTGAAGGATCTGTATTCACACATCCCTCAATATTTTCGCGCATGGTCTTGCCGGAGACTGTCATAACGTCGAGGTCGAGCAGATCCTTCTTGGCCAGCTCGTTCATGACGGCGTAGACACCGCCCGCCTCATTGAGGTCCTCCATATAAGTGGGGCCTGCCGGCGCCAGGTGGCAGAGGTTGGGAGTCCTGTCGGATACGCGGTTGGCGATCTCCATATTCAGTTCCACACCTGCCTCATGAGCGATGGCGGGAAGGTGGAGCATAGTATTTGTGGAGCAGCCCAGGGCCATATCCATTGCCAGGGCGTTCATAAATGCCTTCTCAGTCATAATGTCTCTGGGACGGATGTTCTTCTCGACCAGTTCCATGATCTTCATTCCGGCGTGCTTGGCCAGACGGATTCTCGCGCTGTAGACAGCGGGGATAGTTCCGTTGCCCTGAAGGCCCATACCGATCGTCTCGGTCAGGCAGTTCATGGAGTTGGCGGTGTACATTCCGGAGCAGGATCCGCATGTGGGACAGACTTTTTCTTCGTACTCAGCCATTTTCTCGAGAGTCATTTTGCCTGCCGCAACAGCGCCGACTGCTTCGAACATGGAGGAAAGGCTTCTCTTTCTTCCGTCGATATGACCTGCCAGCATGGGACCGCCGGAGACAAAGATGGTAGGAATATTGACGCGGGCTGCCGCCATCAGCAGTCCGGGAACGTTCTTATCGCAGTTAGGGATCATGACCAGGCCGTCAAAGCCATGTGCCTTTGCCATACATTCTGTGGAATCAGCGATCAGGTCTCTGGTGACCAGGGAGTATTTCATTCCGATATGACCCATCGCGATACCGTCGCAGACAGCGATCGCCGGGAATACAACGGGCATGCCGCCTGCCATGGCGACGCCGAGCTTGACTGCTTCCGTGATCTTGTCGAGGTTCATGTGACCGGGAACGATCTCATTGTATGAGCTCACGATACCGATCATCGGGCGCCTTCTCTCCTCCTCCGTATAGCCGAGCGCGTTGAAGAGACTTCTGTGAGGAGCCTGTGAAATACCTTTTTTTACGCTGTCACTTTTCATTTTATATACCTTTCCTTCCTAAGTGTTATGACCAAGAAAAACTGTAATATAGGCCCGGTTCACGAGCCTTAGCTGCTGCCGCGTCAGATCCTTTCGCAGATCCTGTCGCCCAGTTCGCTGCAGTTCTGGCTGGTAAGTCCCTCTGCGCCGCCGCGGGGCATCAGGTCGATACTTCTGTATCCGTCCGCAAGTGTCTGCTTCACTGCCGATTCAACTGCGTCCGCTTCTTCGAGGAGGCCGAAACTGTAGCGCAGCATCATGGCTGCGGACAGAATGGTCGCGATCGGGTTCGCGATTCCGAGTCCCGCAATGTCCGGCGCGCTTCCGTGGCTGGGCTCGTAGAGACCGAAACTCCCGTCACTCAGAGATGCGGAAGAAAGCATTCCGATGGATCCGGTGATCATGCTGGCCTCGTCTGAGAGAATATCGCCGAACATGTTGCCTGTCACGATCACATCAAACTGCTCGGGATTCTTGACGAGCTGCATAGCGCAGTTGTCGACGAGCATATTGGAGAGCTCAACTTCGGGATAATCCTTAGCGACTTCTGCCACGACTTTTCTCCAGAGCCTGGAAGTGTCGAGGACGTTGGCCTTGTCCACGCTGCAGACTCTTTTGCCTCTCTTCATCGCGATCTCAAATGCTTTAACGGCAATGCGGCGGATCTCATTTACGTTATAGACCGCTGTGTCAACAGCCGTCATGACTCCGTCGATCTCCTTCGTATATCTGTCGCCAAAATACAGGCCGCCGGTGAGTTCCCTGCAGATGACCAGGTCAAAGTTCCTTCCGCCTTCTTTGGCCGCGAGCGGGCAGGAATCTGCCAGCTCTTTGAAGAGATAGGCGGGTCTGAGGTTGCAGTAGAGGTTCAGGGATTTGCGCAGTTTTAAAAGGCCGGCTTCCGGACGAAGCTGAGGAGCAAGTTTGTACCAGGGTGAAGTGGCGGCGTCACCGCCGATGGAACCCATGAGCACAGCGTCGCTTCCCTTGCAGATCTCTATAGTCTCATCCGTGAGCGGAACGCCGTTTGCGTCGATCGAGCAGCCGCCCATGAGTACATCTGTGTAGACAAAGGTGTGTCCGTACTTCTCACAGACCCTGTCCAGCACTTTTTTGGCTTCTGCTACGATCTCCGGTCCGATGCCGTCTCCTGCGATCACTGCGATATTCTTATTCAAGTTCATTTACCTCCGTCCCCATCTCTTTTCAAAGATGAAAAATTTTAATCTCTATGGTGAGAGATTTGAATTATATTGACCGTATCGGATATACCAAATAGAAGGCATGTGCCCCGCACATGCCTTCAGACTTATCAATTATTATTTGTCATCTGTTGATTCGAGGGCATCCTCAGGCTTCTCAACCTGAACGATCGCCGCCTTCTGCATCGGGATACGGCAGTTCTTGTTGTTGCCGAATTCAACGATCACGGTGTCCTCTGTCATGTCGATCACCACTCCGTAGAATCCTGCAGTTGTGAGTACGCTGTCTCCGATTGCAAGTGAGCCGAGCATTGCCTGCTTTTCTTTCTGCTCTTTTCTCTGAGGTCTGATCAGGAAGAAATAGAAGAAACCAACAATGACTGCCATGTACAGGATCGTAAAGATCGGGGTGGATGCTGCGGTCAACATGAAACCATTCATAATTATGTACCTCCAATCGCGCATCAAGGCGCCTCTAAATCATTTGAAACCTATCATACAACAACCGCTGAGGGTTTTTCAATGCAAATTTAGTGAATTGACGTATAAAACCGTCATTTATTCACCGTTTCCCTCCAGCTGTTCCAGCATTCTCTTCCTGAAAGCGGCAAAGCTGCCGTTATCGATCGCCTCGCGGATCTGCGTCATCAGATTATTGTAAAAATACAGATTGTGCATAACGCACATCCTCAGGCCCAGTGTCTCCTGCGCCTTGACGAGGTGCCTTATGTATCCGCGCGAATACCCCGCCCTGCATACCGGGCAGCCGCAGCCTTCCTCGATCGGCCTCGGATCGAGCGCGTACTTGGCGTTGTTGATCCTGACAGTTCCCTTGTTCGTGTAAAGGTTTCCGTGCCTTCCGTTCCTGCTCGGATATACACAGTCGAAGAAATCGATTCCCCTGGCGACGCCCTCGATAATATTCTGGGGAGTACCCACGCCCATGAGGTAAGTGGGCTTGTTCCTCGGCAGATGAGGGACCACGGCGTCCAGGATCTCGTACATCTCGGCATGGGTCTCTCCCACTGCCAGGCCGCCGACGGCATATCCGTCCAGATCCATTTCCGAGATCTGCTGTGCGTGTTCGATCCTTATATCGGGGTAAACAGCTCCCTGGTTAATGCCGAACAGGAGCTGGTCCGGGTTGATCGTCCCGTCCAGGCTGTTAAGTCGCTGCATCTCTTTTTTGCACCTGTCCAGCCACCTCGTTGTGCGCGCGACGGATCTCTCCACATAGTCCCGCTCCGCGTGGCTGGGCGGGCACTCGTCGAAAGCCATGGCTATCGTGGAAGCAAGATGAGACTGGATCCGCATGCTCTCCTCGGGCCCCATGAAGATCCTGGCCCCGTCTATATGCGAGTGGAAGGTCACGCCCTCTTCCTTGATCTTGCGCAGGTCTGCCAGGGAGAAGACCTGAAATCCCCCCGAATCTGTGAGGATAGGCTTGTCCCAGCGCATGAACTGATGCAGACCTCCCAGTTTGTATACGGTCTCATCTCCCGGCCTCACATGCAGGTGATAAGTGTTGCAAAGAGCGACTTGTGTGTCGATGCTCCTCAGGTCATCGGCGGAAAGCCCGCCTTTGATAGCGGCCGCTGTCGCGACGTTCATGAAAACAGGGGTCTCGATCGATCCGTGCACAGTTTCCATGTGCGCCCGCTTCGCCATGCCCTCCTGTTTTATGATTTCATATTTCATTTTTCCCACGGTGTTACTACTTCCTTGTATTGTAAAAATCCCTTATCGCCTCAGCCCGGCTGGTCATATTTGACAGCATTGCATCCAAAACAGTGAGTGCGCACATGCACTCTACTACGACTACCGCTCTGGGAACCACTACCGGATCATGCCTTCCCTTTATGAGGAGCGACCTGCCGCAGCCGTTCTCATCCACGGTCTCCTGCTCCTTGAAAATAGACGGAGTCGGTTTGACGAAGGCCCTGCAGATGATCGGCGATCCGTCGGAAATTCCGCCCAGGATCCCGCCGGCGTGGTTGGTGCGTTTTAAGACTCTGTCTCCTTCCATGTAAAAGGCGTCGTTATTTTCAGACCCGTATGCTTTGGCAGCCTCTGTGCCGTCTCCGATCTCGACAGCTTTTACAGCGCCGATGGACATTAGCGCCTGGGCGATCCGTGCATCGAGCTTGTCAAAGACAGGATCTCCGATCCCGGCAGGCACGCCGGTGATCCGACATTCAATAACGCCGCCGGCCGAGTCCTTCTGCTGCATGCATTTCTCCAAAAAAGCCACTGCCTCTGCGTCTGCTTTCGCGTCAGGCATACACGTCCGGGTCTTCGTGATAAGATCTCTGTCGAATCGGGACTCATCAGAAACGACCGGGCCGATGGACTTTGTAAATGCGCACAGATCCACACCGAGCTCTCCCAGGAACTTGGCCGCGACGGCGCCCGCAGCTACACGTCCCGCCGTCTCTCTGGCACTTGAGCGCCCGCCTCCGCGGTAATCGCGAAAACCGTATTTGCTGTAATACGTAAAGTCTGCGTGTCCGGGCCTGAAGCAGTCCTTGAGATTGCCGTAGTCACCGGATCGCTGTGAAGTATTCCTGATCAGAAGTGATATGGGAGTTCCCGTCGTCCTGCCCTCAAATATGCCTGACAGGATCTCAACAAGGTCAGCCTCTTTTCTGGGCGTCGATATGTTCGTCTGCCCGGGCTTTCTCCTGTCGAGATATTTCTGGATATCGCCTTCCGAGAGTTCCATTCCGGCGGGAAAACCGTCGAGAACGGCGCCGATCCCGGCGCCGTGAGACTCGCCCCAGGTCGTGAGGCGCAGTATTGAACCGAATTCAGAGCCTGAAGCCATTCGTCAGCTCTCCTATCATATGGACTGTTTGCTCCCTCGTCTATGAAGGCGGAAGTTTAGAGCAAACGCAACTCAGTGGCAGGTTTCTACCCGCCACTGAGAACAGACAGTTACAATATTGTTGATTCCCTATAGAATCATCCTTGCGTCTTTGCGCTTCTTCAGTCGAGCTGGTCGCCCTGAAGCTTGTGGAAGATGATGCAGTTGGGCTTGTCGACCTTGATCTCCTTGCCGTGCATGATCAGAAGTCCCTTATCCATATCTACGTTGAAGAATGTCATCGTATTGGACTCATGGTTGAGTGAGACAAGGTGCCTGTCATCGGGGAACAGCGCCGCGTCCTTGGGGTACTCTCCGCTGATCGGCAGGCAGAGGATCTTGTAAAGATATCCGTTGTCAGGGTCGATCCTGAAGATGACCACGGAATTGTCCCCTGCATTGGAACTGATCAGATATTTGAAATCCGAAGAGAAGTTCAGCGCGCTTGCGGCGGAACCGGTCGCGTGATAATTGTTGAGAGTCGACACGGTCTGGATCTTCTCAAAATCCGGAGCGCCGTCCACTTCGTGGTAGAAATAGACGTCAATGATATTCTTCAGTTCGTGGACGACATAGAGGAAATGTCCGTCCTTGGAAAACTTGATATGCCTGGGGGCGGACTCCAGCTCGGAATGAAGGATCGCGCACTGCTTGATATGTCCGTTCTTCCTGTTCAAAGTGTATACATTGACGTGATCCATTCCCAGGTCTGCCGCCAGGAGGAAATGGTTGTCCCTGGTCATCTTGACGCACTGAACATGCGGCCGGAAATTGCGCTCCGCAATGCTCCCGAGTCCCTTGAGAAAGAGCTCGTCACAGATCTCACCCACGGAACCGTCCTCATTGATCCTGAGCACTGTGATCTTGCCGTCGTGATAGCCGGATACAAAGAGGAACTCGTCCTCATAGTCTGTGGAGAGGTAGGAACCTCTCATGCCGTTGATCGAAGCGAGATTGATCTGCTCCAGATCTCCGCCCTTGATGATCTTGTAAGCTTCAATACCAAAGTCAGTGATCGAATACAGGAACTTTCTGTTGTGCGAGATCGTCACATAGGATGAGTTTGAGATCTCGATCTGATTTTTCTCATGCAGATAGCCGTTTTCCATATCTACATCGTAGACCCTGATCCCGTATTTCTGTCCCTTTCCTCTCGTGTAGGAAGAGACGTAGGCAACATATTTCGCGCCTTCTTCATACTCGTAACCGTTTTCCTGGTTAGCGGGTGTTTTCTTTATAACGGATTCCTGTGCCATAACTGCGCCCTCCTGCTCACTGCGGCAAACTGCCTGCGACTAGTGCCCATATATACTACAAGAATACCATAAAGCGTGTAAAATGTTAACTCAGTTTAGCAGACTCTTGTATCGGATTTAGTTCTTGATTTGTATTGTTTGTGCGGTTCCGTCACTCCCCGGCGGGCATGGGTTCCCTGGGGATAAAGGTCCGGTTGTCCCTGCCTCTTTTGAGCACCGACGCCTCTTTAACGGCCTCGGCACAAAATTGAAGCTGTGAATTGATCAGCTCTTTTCCTCTCTTGTCCACGCGGTCATATGTGCCGTCGCTTTTGAGGATATGCGCCTTGACCGTATCTTCCAGCTCAAGCTCAAGGATATGGAGCGCCTTTTTGCTGATCCTGCTGTCTTCGAGCGGGAACATGATCTCCACGCGCCTGTCGAGATTTCTCGGCATCCAGTCCGCGCTTGCCGCGTAGATCTCCGGAGATCCTCCGTTTTCAAAATAGTAGATCCTGCTGTGTTCCAGGAAGTTCCCCACTATCGAACGGACTGTGATATTTTCGCTCACCCCGGGGATGCCCGGCCTGATGCAGCAGATACCCCTGACGATCAGTTCTATCTCTACTCCTGCCGCGCTCGCCTTATAAAGAGCCTCCATCACGTCGGGATCGCAGAGAGAGTTCATCTTGGCGATAATATGGGCAGTCTCTCCGTTCTCCGCGTGCCTTTGTTCACGTCCGATCAGATTGATGAATCTGTCCTTCAGCCATAGAGGCGCAAGGGAGAGCTTGTTCCAGAATCTGGGTTCCGAATATCCGGACAGCATATTGAATACTGCCGTGGCGTCCTCGCCGATCGGGTCGCTGCAGGTCATAAGGCCCACGTCCGTATACAGTTTCGCTGTAGAATCGTTGTAGTTGCCTGTACCCAGATGCACGTATCTGCGGATACCGTCTTCCTCTCTTCTGACGACCAGTGTGATCTTGCTGTGTGTCTTGAGGTTCTGAAGTCCGTAAATGACATGGCAGCCGGCTTTTTCAAGCTGCTTGGCCCACTCGATATTGTTCTCTTCGTCAAACCTGGCCTTGAGCTCTACAAGTACCGTGACCTGCTTGCCGTTTTCCGCCGCCCGCGCCAGTGCGGCCACGATCGGGGAATTTCCGCTGACCCGGTAGAGCGTCTGCTTGATCGCAAGGACGTCCGGATCGGCTGCCGCGTCTGCCACAAATTTCACGACCGGGTCAAAAGTCTGATAAGGATGATGCATGAAAACATCACCCTTCCGGATCTGCTCGAAAATATCGCATCCGGGCGGAAACTCAGGGACGGCCTGCGGCGAGGCGTACCTGTGTTCTCTCAGCTCATCATATCCCTCGATCCCGTATGTTTTCATCAGATAAGTCAGGTCAAGAGGGCCATCCGCCTCATAGACATAATCCTTACTCAGAGACAGCTCTGTCATGAGAAGGTGCAGAAGCTGTTCGTCGATCCCCTTTTCAACTTCAAGACGGATCGCTTCTCCTCTCTGACGCTTTTTGAGCTGCTTCTGTATCTCCTTGAGAAGATCTTCCGCCTCGTCTTCCGCTATCTCCAGATCCGCGCTCCTCATGATCCTGTAGGGACCGGAACACTTGATCTCATAATTTACGAACAGCCTGGGCAGGAATCTGCGGATGATATCTTCGAGCAGCACAAGTCTTCCGGGCTCGCCTTCAAGCCTGGGAAGCACAAGGATCCTGGGCAGGACGCCGGGTACCTGCACAGTGGCGAATTCGTATTTTTCCTTGCTCCCTTTACCGGACTTTTTCGATTTTTTGCCGGAACTGAGAATTCCGGGAGAAGAAGTCTCTTTTCTGGTCAGAAGGGCCCCGATATTGAGGCTTTTGTTGCGGATCAGAGGGAATGGCCTTGAACTGTCAACAGCCATAGGAGTGAGTACGGGAAAAACGTTTGCCGCGAAATAGTCCTCCACAAATCTCAGATCAGGTTTGCTGAGCTTGTCAAGGTCGCGCACTATGCTGATATTCTGCTCTTCAAGGGCAGGAAGGAGCTGCCTGTTCAGAGTCCAGTACTGCTGCTGCATAAAAGTATGGGTAGCTTCAAGAACTGCGGCCAGCTGTTCAGACGCCGTCATACCGGCTATATCCTTCTTCTTGTATCCGGCATGCACCATATCCCGGAGAGAAGCCACCCTTACCATGAAGAATTCATCCAGGTTCGAAGCGGTGATACTCAGGAACTTGAGCCTCTCGAGCAGAGGGTTCTCTTTGTTGCGCGCTTCGCTCAGGCACCTTCTGTCAAATTCGATCCAGCTGAGTTCTCTGTTTATGTAATACTGCGGGTTTCTGAAATCAATAATTTCTGTCGCCATTTATTCTTCCCTCCTTCCCGATCAGAATTCGCGCTGCCTGATCACCGGCCTCACGCTGAAAACATCTTCGAAAAAGCGCGCCCGGTTGTCGAACAGTCCTTTTTCCAGTGCGATATCCTTCTTGGTGCTGACAATGATCTGCAGTTCACCTTCCCGGAGCCGGATCTTTATGTCCGTAAATTTCTTCTTGTGCGACCTGTCAAGGCCGTTGGCGAGGCGCAGGACCGCAGTCAGCTTGGTGACTGTCAGATAGTCCTCCATACTGAGCCGTCCCCGCATTCCGCTCTCCTCATAGAAATCATACTTCCTGTGGTTGTAGCGGACAACGTTCGCTACGATCTCCCGCTCTCTTCCCGACAGGCCGATGATCTCCGTGGACATGATGATGTTATAAGAGCAGTCCGACAGATTCTGAAGGCTTATGTACTTGCCGCAGTCATGCAGAATTGCGCAGAGCCTCAGAAGAAGTCGTTCTCTGGCTCCCATTCCGTGGATCCGCTTCATACTGTCAAAAATCTGAAGGGCTATGAGTTCCAGCGTCTTGGCGCGGTCCTCGCTTCCCTTATACCGTTTGGACGTCTGCATCGCGCAGGTGAGAATATCCTGCTCGAAGTCGTGTTCGGGTTTAATGTATCTTTTGGCGACGGCGTAGTCATAAACCATGCCGTCACAGAGCGTCACGCCGGGAACCCAGATCATATCGGCTTTCATGGTCTTGGCTATGCACCGGGTGATAATAGAACTGATCTTAAGAAGCGGGATCTTCTCGTCCGAGATCCCGAGCCTTGAGGAGAGATCGAACGGGTTGTTCTCCCTCAGCGCGTCTATGAAGGCGGTGAGCGCATCAGTGTCGAAGAATTCCGCCTGTCCCATGTTTCCCGGCACCATGTGTCCGGCTAAGCTGAAATTAGCCGCATTGCGGCAAGCGTCAGCCAGATAGTCATCGATGACAACGATCTGCTTGATATCGCGGTCTTTCAAATAAAGCTTCTTGAATACATTCAGCTGTGTGTTCACGAGCTCTTCGATCAGCGTCTCGTTCTGCACAGACCTTGCCCCGACTCTCTCGAGCTGGTCCCTGACGCGGAGAACGCCGATCCTGAGGTTCTGAGTAGCGCTGAGTTTGTCCTTCTCGAACAGAGAGATCTGAATACTTCCCCCGCCGATGTCGACGATGGCCGTGGACTGTTCCAGGAAACGGTTAAACACTTCCCCCTTGGAAGCAACGGATTTGTAATCCATAAAGCGCTGTTCGGAGTTGTCAAGGATCTCAATGCGGATCCCTGTTTCCTGCTGCAGCTGGGACAGGATCATGCTCGAATTTTTCATTTCCCGAAAAGCACTTGTTCCGTACGCCTTGTAAGCCTCGACCCTGTAATTCTTCATGATCGCGTCTGACTCGGACAGAATCCTTTTCAGCTCTGCAAGATGCGCCCTGGATACCTTGCCGGTGTGATATGTGTCGGTCCCCAGATCGATCATATGCCTGATATTGTCGATCTGCCTGATCCCGTTCTTCTTGGACAGCTCGAAGATCTTCATCTCATAGACGTAGCTGCCGACATCTATAGCGCCGAATAGATGCACTGCCATGATTTTGCATACCCCTCTTCGAATAACATTAGTACTTGAGAATCTATCGTAAAATACAGGCCTGCCCCCGCAGCAGGTCCCTATCTCATCATATCAGACAGATTCGTTCATCTTCAATAGTTTGGCGGCCTGATCTGCTGCGATCAGACTGTCGATGATCTCGTCGAGATCCCCGTTCATGACGGCGTCGATCTTATAGAGCGTCAGCTTGATCCTGTGGTCCGTAACGCGCCCTTGCGGGAAATTGTAAGTACGGATCTTCTCAGAACGGTCACCTGTTCCTACCTGGCTTCTCCTGAGGTCCGCTTCCTCGTCGTGCCGCTTCTGCATCTCAAGATCGTATAATTTGGATCTCAACAGAGCCCACGCTTTGGCTTTGTTCTGGATCTGCGACTTCTCCGTCTGGCTGTAAATGACGATCCCGGTGGGATAATGGGTCAGTCTTACAGCCGAATCTGTGGTGTTGACGCACTGTCCTCCGTTGCCGGAGGCTCTCATGACGTCGATCCGGACGTCCTTATCGGGAATATCGATGACAATGTCGTCGTCAACTTCCGGTATGACCGCCACCGTTATAGTCGACGTGTGGATCCTTCCGCCCGATTCTGTGGCGGGAACGCGCTGGACCCGGTGTACTCCGCTCTCATACTTCATCCGGGAATAAGCGCCCTGACCGCGGATCATAAAGCTCACCGATTTCATTCCGCCGATCCCGATCTCTTCGAATTCAATGATCTCCGTCCTCCAACCGCGGTTCTCGGCGTAGTGCACATACATCCTGTAGATTTCCGCCGCAAACAGGGCGGCTTCGTCTCCGCCCGCGCCGGCGCGGATCTCTACGATGACATTTTTGTCGTCATTGGGATCTTTTGGCAGCAGGAGAATTTTGATCTGTTCTTCCAGCTCTTCGATCCTCTTTTTTGACCGGGAGAGTTCTTCCTTGGCAAGTTCCCGCATCTCCTCGTCGCTCTCTTCCTCAAGCAGCTCAAGAGACTCCTCCATCGCTTCCTTGCACCCGCGGTATTCACTGTAAGCTTCCACAAGGGGTGTGAGGTCGCTCTGCTCCTTCATGAGCTTCCTGAATCTGGACTGATTGGAAGCAATGTCGGGGCTTGCTAATTCCCGCTGTATATCCTCATAGCGCAGCATTACGCTGTCAAGTTTGTCAAACATTGTTATCTCCGTTTAGTTCTGGTGAATGCTCCTTATGCCGCAGACGATGCGGTCGTTCCCTCCGTAATCCTTTATGGATCTGACATCGTAGTATCCGGCTTCTCTCATGAGTGATTTCACTGCATCCGCCTGGTCATAGCCGATCTCAAGGAACAGTATGCCGCCTGTCACCAGGTGCCTGGCCGCTTCCGGAATGATCCTTCTGTAAAAAAAGAGACCGTCATCTCCGCCGTCCAGCGCCATTCTGGGTTCGTGGACACTCACCTCGGGTGCGAGCTGTTCTATAATGCCGCTCCTTATATAAGGCGGATTGGAGACGATGATATCAAACCTCTCGTCCGGGCGTATCGGTTCAAACAGATCGCCGCAGCGCAGTTCTGTCCTGTCGGAAAGACCCAGCCGCTCCGCGTTGCGCGACGCTACAGCGATCGCTTTTTCGGAGAGGTCGGTCCCCACTCCTGTGGTGCCGTTTGAGTAGTTGAGGAGACTGAGCAGAATGCACCCGCTTCCGGTGCACAGATCCAGGATCCGGTCCGAGTCGTGCGTTTCTTTCATGATCTCTTCGATCAGGTTCTCAGTATCCTGTTCCGGGATCAGCACATCGCTGTTCACTTCGAAAGTGAGTCCCATAAAATCCCGCTCACCCAGGATATAGGCGAGGGGCTCCCTGTTCTTCCTTCTGAGCACCAATTCTCTGTAGAGAGCGGCATCCGCTTCCGATACAAGGCGTTCACCGTCCACAAGAAGGGTCTGAAGATCAGTACCGCATACATGCTCAAGAAGGAGCCGCGCGTCAAGCTGCGCCTCCCTCTCCTGTTCCAAAACGAGCGCCAGGATCCCGGCGCCTTCCCTGTATAATTCTTTATAGGCGGCCGCCCCTTCGATACTGTTCAAATTGCCTCCTTAATGTCAGGACTCTGCGCGGTATAGCCAAAATCCTCGGACAGGTAGCTCTTCCAGTCGAAGACCGCTTCCACGGATGCGATACCGACCCGGATCATGTCATCATCAGGCTCCTTGGTCGTCATCAGCTGCATCCACAGGCCGGGCTTGGAGATCAGCCGGATCAGAGGGTTATTGCTGTTTCCCGCAAGGCGGATGATCTCGTAGGATACTCCGGATATCACCGGGATCAGCAGGATCCTCAGGACTACTCTCAGAACGTGACTGTCTGTCCTTATGAAAAAGAACAGAATAATACTCACGAGCATAACGAACATGGTAAAGCTGCTTCCGCAGCGTTTGTGCAGGCGGGTGCTCTTTCTGGCGTTCTCAACTGTAAGCGGCAGTCCGCTCTCCAGGCAATTGATGCATTTGTGCTCTGCCCCGTGATACTGATACAGTCTTCTTATGTCTTTCATAGCTGATATCGCGCTGATATAAGTCAAAAAGATCGCAAGGCGCAATATGCCTTCTATGAGGACCAGAAGATTGGAATTGCCGATCCTGCTGCTCACAAATGACGCGATCGTATAAGGCAGCAAAATGAAGAGTCCAACTGCGATGACCAGGGACGTAATCAGGATCAGTGTCGTGATCAGTTTCTCTTTCGGGGATTCCGGATCCGTGCTGTCCTCCGGATCATACATGGACGCGGAGTAGTCTGTCACCCGCAGTCCAAGGACCAGCGAGTCGATGAGTACGAAAAATCCCCGAACGACAGGGATGTTTCGGACCGGCAGATCAGAGAGGATCCCGTCATACTTATCTTTCTTGATGACGATCTCGCCATTCTCTTTCCTGACCGCGACAGCATATTCGTTTCCGTTCTTCATCATGACGCCTTCGAGGACCGCCTGGCCGCCGATCCCGCTGCAATGCTGCTCGGAGATGGTTGCTTTTTTCAATCTTTCCTCCTTGAGGTAAACCAAAAAACAAGGCAGAGTACTCTCCGCCTTGTTTTCGCTGTTCACTGCTATCGTCTTACTTGTTGTAGCCGTACTTCTTATTGAACTTATCAATACGTCCCTTAGCGGCGGCAGTCTTCTGTGTGCCTGTGTAGAAAGAATGGCACTTGGAGCAGACTTCGACGTGGATCTCAGGCTTTGTGGAACCGGTAACGAATGTGTTGCCGCAGTTGCATGTCACAGTAGCCTGATAATACTTGGGCTGAATAGAAGCTTTCATAATTTTCCTCCTTACCTGAGCACCCGGGCCGTAGGCCACCGGAGTAACGGTGCTCTGTATGATTTTTTTGCTTTCTTTTTGTACTGTTACCAGAACAGCTCTCAAATTATATCATGGAGGTAAACTACATGCAAGCTATACTTTGCTCTAAAGTCGAAATCCTTGAATGAAAAACTAAATTCTACCCTGCGCCGGAACTTAGTCTTTCACAAATGTGCCGATTCCTGTAGCATGTCATATTGTCTC
>JBGUJH010000045.1:0-7124 GCA_045113775.1 Lachnospiraceae bacterium
TACTCTGACAGACGCTCAGGGCAACGCACTGAGCTGGGCAAGTGCAGGCGGTCTTGGATTCAAAGGTTCAAGGAAATCTACTCCCTATGCAGCACAGATGGCAGCAGAGACAGCTACCAAGGCTGCGCAGATTCATGGACTGAAGGCAGTCGATGTATTTGTTAAGGGACCGGGTTCAGGAAGAGAAGCAGCGATCCGAGCACTCAACGCTAATGGTCTGGAGATCATCTCCATCACCGATGTAACTCCCGTTCCTCACAACGGATGCCGTCCGCCTAAGAGACGTAGAGTCTGAAAAAGTAAATTCTTCGGATCGCATACGATCCTCAGAATTAACTTTAGAAGGTTTGCTTCGCAAACCTTCAGGGTTATTATTGACAGCAAGGCAGCAAATGCCGCTTAGCATAATAGAAACATTAAATACTTGGAAGAAGGCACGCGCAAGCGTGTTGTAAACAACAATCACGGCTAAGACCGTGACAGAAAGGAGCCATCATGGCAGTTGATAAGACACCAGTACTGAAAAGATGCAGATCCCTCGATCTGGACCCCACATTCCTTGGCTATGACAAGAAGTCCAAGAGAACTCTGATCCGCAGAAGCCGTAAGATGAGTGAGTACGGCCTTCAGCTTCGCGAGAAGCAGAAAGCGAAATTCATCTATGGCGTACTTGAGAAGCCTTTCAGAAACTACTATGAGAAGGCAGATAAGATGAAGGGCATGACAGGTGAGAACCTGATGACCATGCTTGAGACCCGTCTTGACAACGTCGTTTTCCGTATGGGATTCGCAAGAACAAGACGTGAGGCAAGACAGGTTGTCGGACACAAGCACATCTTCGTTAACGGAAGATGCATCAACCTTCCTTCTTATCGCGTTAAAGCCGGCGATGTAGTTGAAGTTAAGGAAAGCTCCAAGACGATCCAGCGCTTCAAGGATATCATGGAAGTAACAGCAGGAAGACTGACTCCCGAGTGGGTCGACGTCGACAAGGAAGCCCTTAAGGGCACCGTGAGCGCGCTTCCCCGCAGGGAACAGATCGATGTCCCTGTTGATGAGATGCTTATCGTCGAGTTGTATTCCAAGTAATGCATTGAATGCCTGCACTGCGCGTCAACGCGCAGGCAGGTTTATTGTACTCTATAGTAGACGATAAGCCGCGCAAAGGAGGGTATTCGCGTGTTTGATTTTGAAAGACCGAGCATCGAGGTCGTGGAGATCTCCGATGACAAGAAGTATGGCAGATTTGTAGTTGAACCCCTGGAGAGAGGCTATGGCATTACTCTGGGAAATTCACTGAGGAGAATCATGCTTTCTTCGCTTCCCGGTGCAGCTGTCAGCCAGGTCAAGATTGACGGCGTACAGCATGAATTCGGCGCTATTCACGGAGTCAAGGAAGATGTTACCGAAATCATCATGAATATCAAGGGTCTTGCTATCAAGAACAGCAGCGAGACAAATGAGCCCAAGAATGCTTACATCGAGTATGAGGGCGAAGGCGTTGTCCGCGCTTCTGATATTCAGGTTGACCAGGACATTCAGATCATGAATCCGGATCTCGTGATCGCTACACTCAGCGGCAAGGACACCAAGCTGTTTATTGAGCTTACGATCACAAAGGGCAGAGGCTACGTCAGCTCTGACAAAAACAAGACACCTGATACAAAGATCGGTGTTATCCCGGTAGATTCCATCTACACTCCTGTAGAGAGAGTCAACGTCACAGTTGAGAACACTCGTGTCGGTCAGCAGACAGACTATGACAAGCTCACACTTGACGTTACCACCAACGGCACGATCGGCCCCGATGAGGCAGTGAGCCTTGCGGCAAAGGTCCTCAGTGAGCACCTGAGCGTGTTCATCGACCTGTCCGAGAATGCAAAGACAGCAGAGATCATGGTTGAGAAAGAGTACGACCAGAAAGAGAAAGTTCTTGAGATGAGCATTGATGAGCTGGAGCTTTCCGTTCGTTCCTACAACTGCCTCAAGAGAGCGGGCATCAATACCGTTGAGGAACTCTGCAACAAGACACCCGATGAGATGATGAAGGTCCGTAACCTTGGCCGCAAGTCTCTCGAGGAAGTCCTTGAGAAGCTCAAGGAATTGGGCCTTTCCCTCAACAGCAGTGAGGACGCGGCTCAGTAAGACTTTTTAATGTAATTTCAGTTAACATCCGCCGAGGTAAATCCAAAGAGTGCGAGGTGGTCGACGGCTGCGGAAAACCCGCGAACCGGAGGGAGGTAAAGCCCGAAGAGTGCTCCCTTCGGCGCTGTCATAAAGGAGGAAAACAAAATGGCAATGTACAGAAAACTCGGTAAGAAGACAAAACTCAGAAAAGCTCTGCTCCGCAACCAGGTAACTGCTCTGATCTACAAGGGCAAGATCGTTACCACTGAGGCAAGAGCAAAGGAAGTTCAGAAGATCGTGGAGCCCATGGTCACTCTGGCTGCCAAGTACAAGGATGACTACGAAGAAGTTACCGTTCAGGCTAAGGTTGCCCGCAAGGACAAGGACGGCAAGCGCGTTAAGGAAGTCGTCGATGGCAAGAGAGTCACTGTTTTTGATACTGTTGACAAGAAGGTGAAGAAGGATTCTCCTGCTCGTCTGCACGCAAGAAGACAGCTTATGCGTTATCTGTATCCTGTAGTGGAAGTTCCCGCTGACGGCAAGGGCCGTAAGAAGAACTCCAAGAACATTGATCTTGTCGAGAAGCTGTTCAGCGAGTATGGCAACAAGTATGCAAACCGTAACGGCGGCTACACAAGAATCATCAAGATCGGTCAGAGACGCGGCGACGGAGCGATGGAAGTCGTTCTTGAGTTTGTCTGATTACAGAGTAACTGACAGATAGCAAGGTTTCACAGGCCTCCGGGAAATGTTTCTCGGAGGCCTGATGCGTATTATGAGCCGGGCTCGGCCGGTATGAAGGACAGACTCCTATGATCAAAATAGCGAAACTGATACACGATTATATACAGAGAGACGACGAAGGTAATGCTGCAGGCACTTTCCGTGCGATCGACGGCGTAGACCTGAATGTGAAAGCCGGTCAGTTCATAGCGGTCCTGGGCCATAACGGCTCGGGAAAATCGACACTGGCCAAACATCTCAACGCTTTGCTCTTTCCTACTGAGGGAACAGTCTGGGTGGACGGCATGGACACCAAGGACGAGAAGAACCTCTGGGAGATCCGCAGAGAGGCAGGTATGGTGTTTCAGAATCCTGACAACCAGATCATAGCGCAGGTCGTCGAAGAAGACGTGGGCTTCGGTCCGGAGAATATAGGCGTTCCTACGGATGAGATCTGGAAGAGAGTTGAAGAGAGCCTGAAAACTGTCGGAATGTGGGAACACCGGAAAAAGTCCCCGAACCGCCTGTCCGGCGGACAGAAGCAGAGAGTTTCGATCGCGGGCGTCATAGCAATGGAGCCTAAATGCATTGTCCTGGATGAGCCTACGGCTATGCTGGATCCCAACGGCAGAAAAGAGGTCATAAGTGCGGCACTCAAGCTGAACCGCGAAAAGGGGATCACGATCATTCTGATCACGCACTATATGGAAGAGGCCATAAACGCCGATATGATCTTTGTCATGGACCGCGGCAAGATCGCCATGCAGGGTACTCCCCGGGAGATCTTCGGCCAGGTAGAGCGTATGAAAGAGCTGCAGCTGGATGTGCCGCAGGTTACGCTCCTCGCGCATGAGCTCAGGCAGATGGGGATAGATATACCGGTCAGTATTTTGACCAAAGAGGAGCTGGCGGATGCCCTGATGGGACCGCTCCCCGCAGATGAGAACACAGGATCCGGGCATAATGATGAGACAGCGCGCAGCGAGGAAAAGGAGGCGTCCGATGGGGATCAAGGTTGATGATATAAGCTTCCTGTATGAGAGAGGGACGGCTATGCAGGTGACCGCGCTGGATCATATCTCTGCGGAGATCCCGGACAATCAGTTCATCGGGCTGATCGGTCACACCGGTTCCGGCAAATCGACCTTCGTGCAGACGTTGAACGGCCTGCTCAAGGTGACTTCCGGACATATCTATTACAACGGTGAAGATATCGACGGCGAAAAGTTTGACAGGAAAAAGCTCCGCTCGGACGTGGGACTTGTCTTCCAGTATCCCGAACACCAGCTCTTCGAAGTGGATGTGATCACAGACGTCATGTTCGGCCCCAGAAATCTCGGGCTGAGTGATGCTGAGGCAAAACAGAGAGCGCGCGACGCCCTTGACAGCGTGCGCATGCCAAAGTCGCTCTACAAATCGTCGCCTTTTGACCTGTCGGGCGGACAGAAAAGACGCGCCGCGATCGCGGGCGTTCTGGCAATGCGGCCGAAGATCCTGATCCTCGACGAGCCCACCGCCGGTCTGGACCCCAAGGGAAGAGATGAGATCCTGGGATTGATCGCGGACATGAAGAGGGATCTGAATATGACCATCATCCTGGTCTCCCACAGTATGGATGATGTGGCCCGCTACGTGGACCGAATTATGGTCATGGGAGGCGGAAAGCTCCTCTATGACGATGATCCGGTAAAGGTATTCCGGCACGTGAAGGAACTGGAGGGGCTGGGGCTTGCGGCTCCGCAGATCACGTATATCATGCAGCTGTTAAAGGAGAGAGGGCTGGACGTCAGCACAGACGCGCTGACGGTTGAAGAAGCCGCGGCAGAGATCATGGCACATTGGAGGAAACCAAATGTTTGATTCAATTACATTGGGCCAATATTATCAGACAGACTCCGTGCTGCACAGGCTGGACCCCCGTGTGAAGCTGGTCGGAACGTTTGCTTACCTGATCTCGCTGTTTATCGTGGATTCCTTTGTCGGCTATATTTTGGCAGCCCTGTTTCTGGCGGCGATGATCTTCCTGTCCAATGTTCCCTTCCGCTACATTGTCAGAGGAATGAAGACGATAGTCTTTCTGCTGCTGATCACGGTGTGCTTTAATCTGTTCCTGACGCCGGGCGAGGTGATCTGGCAGTTTGGGATCTTCAAGATCACCAGGGAAGGCCTTACATTTGCCATCAAGATGGCTGTTCGGCTCAGTCTCCTGATCCTCGGATCCTCGATCATGACGCTCACTACTACGCCCACCCAGCTGACGGACGCGCTGGAGAGTCTCTTAAGGCCGCTGAAAAAGGTCCATGTGCCGGTACACGAGATCTCAATGATGATGTCCATCGCGCTGCGCTTTATTCCGATCCTCATGGAGGAGACGGACAAGATCATGAAGGCGCAGATTGCAAGAGGAGCTGACTTTGAGAGCAGGAATCTGATCAAGAAGATCAAGAGCATGGTTCCCCTTCTGGTGCCGCTTTTTATCTCGGCTTTCCGAAGGGCCAATGACCTGGCGATGGCTATGGAAGCAAGGTGTTACCGCGGAGGAGAGGGGCGGACCAAGATGAAGCCGCTGGTATACCAGACCAGGGACCGGATCGCCTATCTCATTCTGCTGGCTTTCTTTGTTGTCTGTATTTTGACAAGGATCTATTTCTGATGAATTGATCCGTTTCCGGGATGATATCTTTATGAAGAGAATACTGCTCACGGTGGCCTACGACGGCACCGGATATTCGGGATTCCAGGCGCAGAAGAGCGGAGTTCCGACGATTGAGAGAGAACTGAACAGGGCGATCACGGAACTGACAGGCGCAGAGACCGAGGTCAGCGGCGCGAGCAGGACGGACGCGGGCGTGCACGCGCTTTGCAATCTGGCTGTGTTCGATACAGACAGCCGCATTCCTCCGGAGAAATTCGCCAACGCGCTCAATGTGCGGCTCCCCGGGCAGATCTGCGTGCAGGATTCCAGGGAAGTTCCTCCGGATTTCCATCCCAGATTCTGCGACACGGTCAAGACCTACGACTACGTGATCTACAACGCGCAGTTCCCTTCTCCGCGAAGGATGAGGTATTCCTTCTATTCTTATACGCCTTTTGACGTGGACAAAATGCGGGAAGCAGCTCAGTACCTGGTGGGGGAGCATGATTTTAAGAGTTTCTGCAGCATCCACACACAGGCGCTGACAACAACGCGCACGGTAACACAGATCGAAGTGACCGAAAGACCCTGTGAGCAGGAAAGGATCGCTGAATCAGTTGCCACAGGCGCACCGGGACTTCCTGAAACTGAGACGAAAGAGCTGCAGGGCAGAGCGGGATCTGAGCGCAGGAGAGTCTCACCAAGAGAGATCGTGATCCGGGTGAGCGGGACCGGCTTTTTGTACAACATGGTGCGGATCATTGCAGGTACACTGATGGAAGTCGGACGAGGAGCGATCCCGCCGGCGCAGGTCCGGTCCATACTGGAAGCATGCGACAGGAGCAAAGCGGGTCCCACGGCGCCGCCTGAAGGGCTGACGCTGGTCCGTTATCAGATCCTTCCTGCTGTTTCCGATGAAAAACAAGAAAAAAATATTAAAAAAAATTGACAACCACATTTCAGCATTTTATAATATTCGGGTGCGACGGTGATGAACTGCGTCTTTTTTGATGCCCAAACTCCCCGGTTTTGGATCATTTGCCGACTGCGAATCGCACACAAATGACTATCTATGACGGTTAACTGATAATGGAGGATATACGATGAAAACCTATATGCCTAGCGCAGCAAAGATCGAGAGAAAATGGTATGTAGTTGACGCTACTGATATGACCCTTGGTCGTCTTGCTTCTGAGGTCGCGAAGGTTCTTCGCGGCAAGAACAAGCCGATCTTCACCCCCTTCCTTGATACAGGCGATTATGTGATCATTCTTAACGCCGGCAAGGTCAAGGTCACCGGCAAGAAGCTTGATCAGAAGATCTACTTCAGACATTCCGAGTACGTCGGCAGCGCGAAGTACACAACACTTCGTGAGATGCTCGCGAAGAAGCCCGTCAGGGTTGTTGAGAAGGCTGTCCGCGGAATGCTTCCTAAGGGAAGACTTGGCGAGCAGATGTACAAGAAGCTTTACGTTTATGAAGGCGGCGAGCACAACCACGCAGCCCAGAAGCCTGAAGAGCTTAAGTTCTAATCGGAGACTGAAAGGAGATAAAAATGGCTAAAGCAACCACTTACTATGGAACAGGCAGAAGGAAATCCTCTGTTGCCAGAGTTTTTATGACCCCCGGTAAGGGCGAG
>JBGUJH010000046.1:0-15872 GCA_045113775.1 Lachnospiraceae bacterium
ACTATTAATTGGATAACGGCTGCTTTAAAAAGCGGTCTTAATCAGAGTGAACGCAGAATACGGTTAATTATTCAGCGTTTCCCTAAATAATGTGATTTGGTCCAACAAATGGTATCATTGACTACAGATGGAGATATCTTCGCTTGAGCAGGAGAACAGATGCTGCATCAGGACTAAACATTGCATAGACAGACGAGAATCTGAAAGTTATGAAAAAGTATTTGTATGTCATAAAAACACAGATCATAAAGAGCATGACCTACGAGTTCAACGTTTACGGGAACATCATCATGCAGACCATCATAATGATCACCTCGGCTTACTTCTGGAGGGCTCTGTATAAAGGACGGGGCATGGTCGGAGATGTAGACGCGGACAGCATGCTGACTTATGTCGTGATCTCCTCCCTCTTATCGGTGCTGCTCATCACAAACGTCGAGAGAAGGATCCAGACGAGCGTGGTAAAGGGCACTGTAGCCACGGATATGATGAAGCCGGTCAACATATTCGGGGTCTATTTTGCCGAGGATATCGGAAACATCATCGCGCTGATATTCCAGAATATGCTGCCGATCCTGATCATCGGGTCGCTCATGATCAAGGTCCCCGGGATGGCCGACATTCGCGATCTGCCACTGCTGATCATTTCGGTGGCCGAATCGTTCCTGATCAACTGGCTGATCGCCACGCTGTTCGGAATGATCGCCTTTACAGCGGTCAATATCGACGCCCTGATCCAGGTGAAGAAACACTTGCTCAGGCTCCTCTCGGGAAGTATCATCCCAATCTGGTTTTTCCCTCCGGGAGTTGCGAGAGTACTGGAATCGCTGCCATTTGTGTATATTTACCAGCTTCCTCTGAGTATTTATATCGGCAGAGGGGACCGCGCGCAGCATCTGGGCCAGATGCGGATCCAGTCCCTTTGGCTGCTGATACTCGCCGGTCTGTTCTTTTATGCTCAGAGCAGAGCCGCGAGAAAAGTAATGGTGCAGGGAGGGTGATATGGGAAGAGCATTCAGGGAACTGTTCCATTACCTGGACGTGACAGCTCACGTCATCAAGATGGCATTTATGACAATAATGGAATATCCGTCCAATATCGCCGGATGGATGATCTCAAACCCGCTCCAGTTCATCATGGGATTCGCGATCATCAAGTTTGTCGTGGAGTCTTTCGGAGAGATCAACGGGTGGAATTACGGGCAGCTCGCCTTTCTGTACGGACTTTCTGTGATCTCCCACGCGCTCTCCATGATCTTTTTTGTGCAGGGCTGGTTCATGGGATATTACGTGATCGAGGGAGAGTTCGACAGATATCTGACAAGGCCGCTGGGAGTGCTGTATCAGTTCTTTTTCACTAATATCAATATTTTCGGAGTGACGGATCTGATCCCGGGCATTCTTGTATTTATCTACGGATGCGCCAAGTGCGGGGTGAGTGTAAATCTGCTCTTTATCCTGCAGGTGGTCATCATCCTCGCGGGAGCCACGCTCATCCGGGGAGGCATTTACATCCTGCTGGGCAGCACTTCGTTTCACACAAGGAGCGCTGTGGACTTCGGGCAGTACACCCAGGAGATCATGGACAAGACGACCATGTATCCGCTGTCCATGTACCCCGAGAGCATGCAGTTCATTCTGACCTATCTGATCCCTGTCGGCTGGATCTCCTTTTATCCGGCGTCGGCGCTTTTGGGGATCGGCAGCAGATACAGCGGAATGATCGTCCCTCTTATCACACTGGCAGTGGGAATCCTGGTGATGCTGATCGCGGGAGCGTATTTCAATAGGGGACTCAGAAAATATGAAAGCGCAGGGAACTGACTATGATAGATGTTCAAGATCTTTGTAAAGATTATGTGCAAAGGCATAAAGAGCCCGGCCTTAAGGGCGCTCTGAAAGGACTTGTAAAGCCGGAGCATAAGATCATACACGCAGTCCGCAATCTTTCCTTTCGCATAGAGGAAGGCGAGATCGTCGGATTCATAGGTCCAAACGGCGCGGGAAAGAGCACGACGATCAAGATGATGTCGGGTATCCTGACGCCTACGAAAGGATGTGTGTTGATCGACGGGCGGGATATTTCCAAACACAGAAAAGAAGTGGTCAGGAATATCGGCGTCGTGTTCGGGCAGAGAACGCAGCTCAACTGGGATCTTCGCCTCGGCGAGAGTTTCGAGCTCCTGAAGCACATTTACCAGATCGATCAGTTGGATTATGACAGGACTCTGGACGAGCTGGACCGGATTCTCGGCATTAAAGAGATCATCGATAAGCCGGTGAGACAGATGTCGCTGGGACAGCGGATGAAGGGAGATCTTGCTGCATCCATGCTGCACTCTCCCAAGGTTCTCTTTCTGGATGAGCCGACGATAGGACTTGATGTCTCCGCCAAATACGCGCTCCGCAAATTTATCAAGGAGATAAACAAAGTCAGAAAGACAACGGTCATATTGACGACACATGATCTGGGCGACATTCAGGAGCTGTGCGAGAGGCTCATCATCATCAATCACGGCGTAATGATGGAAGACGGCAATCTCTCTCAGATCGTCGACCGGATCGCGCCGTACAAGACTCTCGTCGTCGAGTACTATGATGAAGATGCGCCGGAACATCCCCGGTGTGAGATGATCGAACACGAAGGGAATGTGGCAAAATACAGATTCCTGAAAAATGATGTCACGGCTGCCGAGATCATTGCGGACCTTTCGAAGACCAAAACGATAGTGGACGTCTCTATAGAGGAGGCGGGGATCGACGATATTATAAAGATCGCGTACGGAGCTTAGCGGTCAAAATCCGCAAAGCAGACAGAAAGACCGGAGGAAAAAAACATGTTTGCTGATTATCATGTTCATACCTGCTATAGCGATGACTCTGAATATCTCATGGAAGATGTCGTCAGAGACGCAATATCTCTTGGCATGAATGAGATCTGCTTTACAGATCACGTGGATTACGGGATCAAGAGAGACTGGGATGATCCGTTGGGAGTCATTTACAGAAAGGGAGGTCCCGGAGAGCCGGAGCGCATGCCCGTGGCCAATGTGGACTATCCGCGTTACGCATCTGAGATCGCGTCTCTGCAGGAAAAATACGCAGGGCAGATCGCGATTAAAATGGGGCTGGAATTCGGGATGCAGCAGCATACGGTGCCGCAGTATGAAAAGCTGTTCGCGTCATACCCTTTCGACTTTATTATTCTCTCCGTGCACCAGGTGGAAGATAAGGAATTCTGGACCCAGGATTTCCAGCGCGGCCGCACGCAGGAGGAATATAATCTGCGCTACTATGAGGAAATACTGACGCTGGTCAGGCAATATCACAACTACAGCGTGCTGGGGCATCTGGATTTGATCAGCCGCTACGATAAAGCGGGATATTATCCCTTTGAAAAAATACGCCCGATCATAACAGAGATACTGAAAACTGTCATAGAAGACGGAAAGGGAATTGAAGTCAATACGTCCTGCTATCGATACGGCCTTCAGGATCTGACTCCGTCTGTCGATATATTGAAGCTCTATCGCGGCCTCGGCGGTAAGATCATTACGATCGGCAGCGACAGCCATAAGAAAGAACATCTTGGGGCATTTATTCCCGAGACAATGAAAAGAATAAAAGAGATCGGATTTGACAAGGTCTTTACCTTCAGCAGAATGACCCCGATTCCGCACAAAATATAGTGGAGATATAGGGAAAATGATATACTGATTATACTAAGCAGTCCGGGATTACACGATCCGAAAGTGAGAATATGGAATATGAGAGTATCATTTGATCTCGACGAAGTCCTGTTTGTCGATCCGAAGAAATACGAAATTGAAGAGCCGCTGCGCGGCCTGGCCGGAATGTTCTTCAAGGAAAAACTGCGCAAAGGAACTGTCGAACTCATTCACGAGCTTCAGAAACGGAACTTTGAAGTCTGGGTCTACACGTCGTCCTACCGCAGCGAGGACTATATTAAGAGACTGTTTAAGCATTACGGGATAGTCTTTGACGGAATTGTAAACGCGGAGCGCCACAACAAAGAAGTTCAGCGCGGACGCAGCCAGAGACTTCCGCAGAAAATGCCTCCCCACTATCAGATCTCGCTCCACATCGACGATGAAGAAAACATTATCCGCAGCGGGGCTTCCTATGGGTTTCATGTCTTTCGTGTTTACGAGCCGGATGATGAGTGGGTGCAGAAAGTATTGGATGAAGCGGAGCGTGTCCGCAATATTGAAAGGCGCCAGCAGGCGTATAGAATACTTACACAGAAAGGAGAAAGCTAATGGGATACACCGATAAGCTCGGCAAGAGAATTCAGGAAGAAGTCGCGAGATATCAGGATCACCGCGAAACTGTCCGCGCAAGCATTCTGGAAGTCCTGACAGTCCGCTTTTTATCGCCGGATCAGATGCATCCCAACCCGGAGGATGAATTCTGTGATCCGGAAGTAGGTCCGAACGAATCGATCGTGGAAGATTATGTGGAGGAGGCGACGAAAAATCTGGTGTGCGGCGCGGATTCCTTCGACGAGGCGATCCTGGTTGCCAAGATGGAGGAGGGCGGCTATTTGATCATCAACGGGCACCATAGATGGGCAGCTGCAGTCAAAGTAGAACTGAAGCGTGTCCGGGTCGCTATCTCTAATCCCGGTACTGAAAATCTGGTCAGTCATCTGTAGCCTAAGGCATCAAACACAGATAACTACTTCAGTTATGGCAGAAAGAGAAGGAGATCAAAATGAAAAAAATCTTTAAATTTTTGGCGGTAATAAGTGTTTTGATGCTGATCAATGATGCTGTCGAGCTCGTTTTAGCCTTTCAAAAGAGACAGAAAAAGCTGAACAGGGAGGCGGTCAAAAGGCTGAGAAGTAATCGGAAAAGACTGCAGCCCCCGAAACCGGTCGCTGATATCCTCGGTTCTCATTCTGAAATCTAAACACAATATCGTGCATATTTGCTATAATACAAGGGGAGTGATCAATGCAAATTCAGGAGGGAAAGATGATTGATATATTAAAAGTAAAATATATTCTGGAAATGCCCATGACCGCGGAAGTGCTCAGGAGATATAAATATGTCTTTGGTACACTGTATAATACGGACGCATCGGACGACTATACGTTCCAGACAGCCTTTTGTGAATTCTTCAGGCCTATTCAGAGCTTCTCGGAAGAGTTCCGCACGAAGTTTTTCAGATATCTGGAAGAGATGAAGAAAACGGACAGCGTTTCGATCAGAGATGCTCTTGAAAAGCTGTATGGGATTGAAAATAAGTATGAAATGGCCGCTGCCAGTATACTGATCAATTGCGTTAATCCCAGGTATCCGGCTTGGAACAAGGTGATCGTTAAGAGCTATTTTGAGATGGATGAGCCGAGCGCGGAAGAAGCCTCTCTGGATAAGTGCAGCAAACTGTATGAAGATTTCGCGGACAAGCTGTACACCTACATGAATTCACCGGAAGGCAGTTCGCTGATCAAGGCGTTCGACTCCAAATTCCCCAATGCCGAGATCTCGGATGTGAGTAAAGTGGCGATCATTTTGTGGCAGGGAGAGATCTGAAAAAGGAATATTTTATATATATTTTATTAATTTTTTCGTAAATCATAATCCACAATAAAGTTAATTTCATTTATACTTCGTAATAGGGATATTATAAACTTGATAAAGAGGTGTAATTATGAAATTGACAAGAAGCGTTGCGTTGGCTACAGCGGGACTTGTGCTCGCGGGAATGATTGCAGGAACAAATGCAGTTGGTGCATTTGCGGTTGAGAGCACTACACAGGATCGCGCTATAGAGATCGCACTTGCTGATGCGGGTCTTTCAGAAGATGATGTGGTCATCGAGGATGTTGAGAAAGGAACGGAACAGAACGCTTCTGTATATGAGATAGAGTTTTATACAGACACCAAGGAATATGAGTATGATATCGCGTTTTCTGACGGCGAGATCGTGAGCGTGAGCTGGGAGCTGATCGATCCTTCTGTGAGCGGCAAGCAGATCACGCAGGGAAAGGCGAAGAGCATCGCGCTTGATTATGCCGGAGTCAATGAGAACAAGGCGTCATTCACGAAAGACAAGAGCGGAACTGATAACGGAATTCCCGTATATGAATTTAAATTTACGGATGATGTCGCTGAATATAAGCTCGATATCGCCAAAGAAGGCGGGGAGATCCTGAATTATTCAAGGACCGTGTTAGATCCGGCGAGCGTCGGGACTGCAGGAAAGACAGCGGCAGAACAGAACTGAAAAAATGATCATTGCAAGGAGGCAATCCGAATCCACGGATTGCCTTTTTTGTATTATTCTTAAGATATATCAGGAGGAAATGCAAAATGATCAAGATCGATTTTCCATCAGTAACCTTTCCAATTCAGGGATTGGAAGAAGTAGTACTGCCGAGAATGGTGCGGGTAAGGCAGCTCTATGCCAAAGACAGGATTGAAGATATCCCCGCACATTTAAGGGAAGAATTATCCCGAAAGGATTATGCGGCTCTTGTTAAGGGGAAACGCATAGCCGTGACAGTCGGCAGCAGGGGTATCCCGAACAATGCGGTCATAGTGCGGACAATCTGTGATCAGCTGAAAGAATGGGGAGCCGAGCCCTTCATCGTTCCGGCTATGGGCAGCCATGGAGGAGGAACGGCAGAAGGCAATCTGGAAGTTCTCACAGGCTATGGGATCACTGAGGAGAATATCGGCGTGCCGGTGCGGGCGAGTATGGATGTCGTAAAGATCGGGGAGCTGGATGACGGGGCTCATACACCGGTCTGCTGTGACCGCATTGCGGCAGAGGCAGACGGGATCGTAGTTTACAACAAGGTCAAGCCGCACACGGACTTCAAGGGAGAGCACGAGAGCGGGCTGCTCAAGATGATGGCGATCGGCCTGGCAAAACATCGCGGATGCAGCGCTCTGCACAGGCGGGGATTTGATACCTTTGCGGAGAATATCCCAAAGTCGGCCAAGGTATTCCTTGACAAGATGAATGTCGTCTTCGCGGTCGGAGTGGTGCAGAACGCGTACGATGAGATATCCGATATCCGCGTTTATCCTCATGACGAGATCGTAAGCGGGGACGGCGAACTTCTCAGAATTGCCAAGGACCGTTTTCCGCGCTTTCGGTTTGACAATATCGACGTCCTTATCATCGACCGGATCGGCAAGGACATTTCCGGCGAAGGCGCCGACCCGAACGTGACAGGGCGCGGCTTTATGCCCTATTTTAAAGATGATTTCCACACCCGAAAGCTGATGATCCGCGGTCTCTCCGAGAAGAGCCATAACAACGCCTGCGGCCTGGGCCTCGCCGATATCACAACGAGAAGGTGCCTGAACAGCGTCGACTGGGAGAGCACCTGGATCAATCTCACCACAAATATGATGATCGACGGGGCAAAGATCCCTATGTATCAAAACAGCGATTATGATGCTCTTCGCGTTGCCCTCAGGACCTGTCCGCGCATCGACTATAGCAAGGCAAGGGTGGCGCGCATCCGTGATACTTTGTCCCTGAATGAATTTGAGGTATCTGAGGCGCTGGCGGAAGAACTGCGGGGCGTGGAAGGCGTAGAGATCCTGAGTGAGCCGTATGAGCTGTCTTTTGACGAAGAAGGGTACCTCGCTGATTTTGCATAACACAGGGGGGGGATGTCCCCCGCTGTGTTATATGATGCACACGCGTGCGGAAAGGAAGATGATGCCTTACAGGCAACCCGCACGCGGCGCAGCGGCTCGCTCTGCGAGCCTTGAAAATCTTTTGTACAGGAGGCTGCCATGACGGATACAAAATTGTTGATCGTGGCGGATGATCTCACCGGAGGACTCGACACCGGTGTTCAGTTCGCGAGACAGGGGATAAAGGTGCGCGTTGTCGTGGATCCCGATCCGGCCGGCGATTGGACACGTAATGCGGCGCAGGTTCTGGTAGCAGTGAGCGAATCCAGGCATATGATGCCGGAGGACGCTTATGAGACTGTTTACAGGATCATTTCTGCCGGAAGACAGGCAGGCATACCGTATTTTTACAAGAAGACGGACTCGGCTTTGCGCGGAAACATAGGCGCGGAACTCGACGCGGCGTTGAAGGCATCCGGTGCAGAAGTACTCTCTTTCCTTCCGGCTTATCCCGCCATGAACCGCATAACGACGAAGGGATGTCACTATATTGACGGCGTGCCTGTGGCGGAGAGCGTTTTCGGTTCAGATCCCTTCAATCCGGTCGTGGAATCGGACGTGAGGAAACTGGTCGCGAGCCAGACTGACACTCAGGTGACGAGCGATGGGAGGTGCGGAAAAGGGATTTTGGTCGTGGACGCTCAGAGCGATGAAGATCTGCGGGAGGCGGGGGCAAGACTGTCAAAATACGGGCGTCTTTCCGTGTCGGCCGGATGTGCCGGGTTCGCTGCCTTCCTTCCGGATTTGCTCGGCTTGCAGAGAGGGGAAACGCCCGACAGTTTCGATCTCGGAGAAAGTCTCCTGGTGCTTTCGGGCAGTCTCAACCCTGTGACTATGCGGCAGATCGAGTATGCGCAGAATAACGGTTTTAAGAGGATCTGCCCGAGGCCGGAACAGAACAGCCGGCCGGAAATCCTTGCCGCGAAGCTGCCGCTCAAAGAAAAATGGCTGATCCTTGACAGCGGCGGTATTGATCCGGAGGAAAAGTCTTTCCGGAATTATATGCGCAGCAAAGGGATGGACAGTGAAGAAGCCCGCGAACGCATCGCAGCTTATCTTGCGGAAATACTGGCAGAGCTTGAAGATCCCTGTGTGAATTCATGCGATGATTCCTGTGAGGGCTCAGTGATGATCATCGGCGGCGATACTTTACTGGCATGCCTCAGACGTTTGGGATGCAAGGATTTGGAGCCGCTGGCAGAACTGTTTCCCGGAGTCGTGCTGTCACGATATAGATCAGGGGAGAAAGAGAAGCTTCTCATCAGCAAATCCGGCGGCTTCGGAAGCGAAACGCTGCTTGCGGATCTGAGAGAGATGATGGAAATTAACGGCAGGAGGAAAGTAATGGAACAAATGCAGAACAATAAACCGATCATCGCGATCACCATGGGCGACCCGGCATCCATTGGCCCTGAGATCAGCGCCAAGGTCCTGGCAGAGAAAGAGACCTACGAGATCTGCAGACCCCTGCTCGTCGGTGACGTGTGTATGATGGAAAAGGCTTTGAAGATCACAGGACCCCCAAACTTGCAGATCAACGCAGTTTCTTCCCCTGCGGAGGCAAAATATCAATTCGGTACGATAGACGTGCTTGATATGGGCCTTGTCAACGCGGAAACGCTTCCGGTCGGACAAGTATCCAAGGAGGCGGGAGAGGCAGCTTTCCGCTATGTGGAGAAAGTCATTGCCCTGGCCATGGCCGGAGAGGCAGACGGAACCGTGACCAATGCCCTCAACAAGGAGGCAGTTAATCTCGCCGGCCACCATTTTGCCGGTCACACAGAGATCTATGCTCACTATACGAATACACAGAAGTACACGATGATGCTGGCCCATGGGAATCTGAGGGTGGTGCATGTCTCCACCCATGTTTCCCTGCGTGAGGCCTGTGACCGCGTCAAAAAAGACAGGGTACTGGAAGTGATCCGCATAGCCTGGCAGGCCTGCCGGGATCTGGGAATCGAAAAACCGCGCGTCGGCGTCGCCGGGCTCAATCCTCACAGCGGAGAGCACGGACTGTTTGGACGGGAGGAGATCGATGAGATCATTCCTGCCATCGAAGCGGCTCAGGCAGAGGGAATCGACGCGGATGGTCCTGTTCCGCCGGATACGGTATTCTCCAAGGCCAGAGGAGGCTGGTATGACATTGTAGTGGCGATGTACCACGATCAGGGACACATCCCGCTGAAGCTGATCGGCTTTGTCTACGATCATGAGGCGGGAAGCTGGCAGTCGGTTGAAGGAGTCAACATCACTTTGGGGCTTCCCATAATACGCGTCTCGGTGGACCACGGGACCGCTTTCGACCAGGCCGGCAAAGGGAGCGCCGATCAGGCAAGTCTGCGCAATGCCATAGACTACGCGGTCAGGCTCGCCTCGGCCCGAAAGAAATAACCGGTCAGGAAGTCATTTCGCAGGTTTCCGGAGGATCTGAAGGTTTAGTACCTCCAGTTTTTCGGCTTCGAAGATCAGCTCCATCTGCAGGAGGGCCTGGTTGACAGGGTAGGTCACAAAGCCTACCAGAATATCACCGGCCAGCACGAGAGTCAGCGCCTGGGTGGGAATGCCGAGTCTGGAGAACATGACGGTATAGGTCAAAATACCGATGCCGGCAGTGGGCGGACCCGCCGCGCCCAGCGTCACAGCAAGGAAAAGGGCCATGACCATCCATACAAAGGAGACGGGCACAGTGTAACATTCTGCAGCATACAAGGTGAGAATTATGGATGTGAACGTGGTGATCGGCATGAAACAGATCAGGCCGATTGGCAGGCTGTAAGATGTCAGCTGAGAACTTATACCGAGTTTTTTCTCACAACACTTCTCTATGGAGGAGTAGGGGGTTTCTATGGAAAATGTCTTGAGAGAGAGGATGAAAGAGTCTTTCATCTTCAGGCAGAGCGTGCGGATCGCAACACCGAAGCGCAGACTGACCGTGAGCATTTCCAGAAACAGTGCCAGGCAGGCGAACACGGTGACCAGAAGGACCGGCTTCCAGATGCCTAAGAGCATATGGATCGTGTCTTCCTGGATTCCAAGGATGACCAGGAGGGCTACGAAGCCGGGAGAGAGATCACCGATCCATTCCGCAATGATCAGGCCGACTGTATAGGCCTCATCGACGAGCGAGGAGAGAGCCTGCGCTTTAGGACCGGCGATAAGTAAGGCATTACCCAGGACCAGGGCGACAATGATCAGCTGCGTAAAATCTCCCTGGATAAAGGGAGAGAGAATATCGCCCGGGATCACATCCAGAAAGAAGGCCAGCACACCCGAAACTTCCCCCTCAGTAAGGACAATTTCGTCGAGGGGCACTCTGAAAAAGGGCTGACTCAGAAACATAATGATGACGGTGAGTATTGTGCTGTAGAGCAGAAAGCGGGTCACCAGGTGCCTGCCGATGCGCCCTGAAACGGCGGTGCCTCCGACTCCGCATACAGCCGTCAGCACAGAGAGAAACATGACAGGAGCGGAAACCGCGTTAAGCATGCGGATAAAGGCATCCTGAAGCGGTGTCAGCACTGAGTTCGTGATCAGCAGCTGCAGATTACTGGGGAATAGCATATCAAGGGCGATTCCCAGAAAAGCGCCGATCAGCGTGTACAGGAACAATGTTATGCCGGGATTCCGATGAGGCTTTTTGACCGGAAACTGCACGACGTTGCAGCCGTTGATATATTTGTAGACAGGGGCCAGGCCCAGAACGCTGATCAGATCAGTTGCCCACAGATTCGGTTCGTCCCCGCGGCTCGACATAGGATCACACTCTTCGCCCTGCAGTTTTAACAGAATAAAGGGACGGTTCCAGTGTTTGCCCATTTCCAGCCGGAACTTAGTGTGTGCGGGGAAGTGATCGGCCCACCGCAGCAGCACTTCCTCAACAGACAGTCTGGCCCGCTGTATCGAGCTCTTTTCTTCTTTCAGGGATGACAGAAATTTCTGCACGCGAAGGGAGACCGTGTCAATAGCGGCATTATTCAGCTCATATTTCGTCTCAAACGATTCCGTTCTTTTGCGGTTAATAAGCATACAGGTTTCCTTTCCTCAGATCCGGGCACAGTGAGGAATACTACCTTCTAAGTATAGCAAATACTATTTAACAATCGATATTTAGATAAAAGATGAACGTTACATAGTTTATTGTTGTAAAAAAAGAAGACCGTTATCGGTCTTCTTTTTCTAAAATCTTCTCAAGAGTGTGCCAGGCCAGCACGGCACATTTGACTCTGGCCGGCATATGCGAGATATCCTGCAGACTTCCTGCTTCCTCCAATTCTTCCAGTTCATCGTCCGTGACTTTTCCTTTGATCATCCGCAGAAAAATGTCTGTGAGGTGCCGGGCGTCTTCCGGCGTTCTTCCTATGATCAGGTCCAGCATCATGTCGGCAGAAGCCTGGGAGATGGCACATCCGTTTCCGCTGTAGGCCCCCTCCGCGATCACACCGTCTTCGATGGTCAGCTGCAGTGTGATGTCATCTCCGCAGCTGGGGTTGACGCCGCGGTGGGAGAGACCCGCGCGGGGAAGAATGTGCTTGTGGATCGGACGCAGATTATGCTCATTTATGATTTCCCGATAAAAACTATTCGACATAGCCCATCCTCCTTCTCACCGATCTCAGGCTCTGCGCCAGGCGCTCGATGTCCTCCTCGCGGTTATAGAAGGCGAGGCTGGCACGCACTGTGGACGGAACATTCATGTGCTGCATCAGGACCTGCGCGCAGTGGTGGCCGGCTCGTATGCAAACGCCGTCCGCATTCAGGATTTCTGCGATATCGTGGGGATGCACGCCGTCGAGAGAGAAAGAGAAGATGCCGTTGTGCTCTTTTGCCTTATTGCTCCCCATAATGTGCAGATGAGCGATCGATGACAGGGCGTCAAAAGCCAGTTCGCTCAAATCTTCCTCCCGCTTCTGAATGACGTCGAAGCCCGTTTTCTGATAGTACTCAATAGCTGTCTTAAGGCCGACAGCCCCGGCCGCGTTTACGGTACCCGCCTCAAATTTATGGGGCAGTTCCGCCCACGTCGTGCTCTCCCGGGTCACATATTCGATCATTTCGCCGCCGGTCAGGAAAGGGGGCATCTTTTCGAGAAGCGCTTTTTTGCCGTATAACACGCCGATTCCCATCGGAGCCAGCATCTTGTGGCCGGAGAAGGCCAGAAAATCGACGTCCAAATCCCGGACGTCTACCGGAATATGGGGAACGCTCTGGGCTCCGTCACAGACAAAGACCGCGCCCGCTTCATGGGCAAGGCGTACAAAAGCTTTGATGTCATTGCGGACGCCAAGGACGTTGGAGATCTGGGTCATGGATACGATTCTGGTACGGGGAGAGAGGGCGTCGCGAAATGCCTCTTCCGTGATCCGGCCGTCGAGTCCGCATTCGATAAACTTCAGGACCGCGCCGCTTCTTGCGGCCAGCTGCTGCCAGGGGATCAGATTACTGTGATGCTCCATGACACTGATCAGGATCTCGTCCCCTTCCTTCAGGAAGGTCCCGTAACTGTAAGCGACCAGATTAAGGCTCTCTGAGGCGTTGCGGGTAAAGATGATCTCCTCCGGGCTCGCCGCCCCGATAAATCCGGCTACGGCCTCCCTCGACTCCTCGTATACAGCTGTGGCCCGCTGGGCGAGGTCATAGAGCCCTCTGAGCGGATTGGCGTTGTCGCACTCATAAAAGCGGCGGACAGCATCGATCACACAGGAAGGCTTCTGGGTCGTGGCGGCGTTGTCCAGATAGACCAGAGAGGGATTATCTCTGAAAATAGGGAAATTCTCCCGGATATTCATTTCTGCCATAGTCATTCTCCTCCCTGTGCTTTTGTACAGGTCTTTTCCTGAAGCATATCCCGAATCGAAGCATCCGGGATTTTTCGGATCACCGAATCGATTTTGGCCTGCGCCAGCATCTCACAGGCGGTCTCCTCGTCGACGCCGCGCGTCTCCATATAGAAGAGCATGTCTTCATCCGGACGGCCGATGGAGGCGCCGTGATTACCGACCACATCTTCCTCGCTGCAAAGGATCACCGGCACGCTCTGATTGCGAACCTCTTCACTCAGGAGCAGTACGTCTTCAGACTCATTGCCGACGGAGCCCGAGCATCCCGTCCGGAAGTCGATGGTGCCGCGCATGAGTTTGGAAGCCTTGTCCGCCAGAACGCCCGAAGCGGCGATCGCGCTCTGTGTGCGTTTTCCCTCATGGACAGCTTCGCAGTTCAGGTCATATTTTTCCGTGTCTTTAAGCCGGTAGCAGACATTGGCTTCGAAGGAGCTCTCTCTGCCTTCCAGAGTCACGGAGCAATTGTCGTAGCTCTCTGAGCCTCCCAGCACAACTCTGTACCAGCCAAAATATGCCTTATCGCCGCACTTCACCCGGACATTGTTATAGGACATCTTTTCTCCGGACGCATCCCGGAGCTGGACCAGGTCCAGGCGGGAGCCTTCGCCGAGAGTAATATCATATTCGGAAGCACCCGGATCCTCAAGGAAGAGGACCCGGCTCTCGCCGGGAGCCAGCACGTAACTTATATTCTGTATTTTTTCCTGCAGATCAATGCGCTTTGCGCCTGCCTGCAGCCAGCCGAAGGTCTCTGCCAGCGGCTTATTTACTGTTATTTCCATCAGCCGATCGCTCCCTTCATTTCAATGCGGATCAGGTTGTTCATCTCCACGGCATATTCCAGAGGCAGTTCCTTTGAGACATTTTCCGCAAACCCGCTGACGATCAGGGCCTTGGCCTCCTCTTCAGAGAGCCCCCTGCTCATCAGGTAGAAGACGGCCTCGTCCGAGATACGGCCGATCTTGGCTTCGTGGCCTACGTCCGCTTTATTGGTGCGGATATCCATAGCCGGGATCGTGTCTGAGCGGGACTCGGAGTCCAGCATCAGAGACTCGCAGGATACGGAGGACTTGCTGCCATGCGCTTTACTGCTCACGACCACTGCGCTTCGGAAGGTGCTGATCCCGCCGCTCTTTGAGATCGAGCGGGTGTTGACGTAGCTGCTTGTGTCCGGTGCGTTGTGTACTACCTTGCAGCCGGTATCAAGATTTTGGCCGGCTCCTGCAAAAGTAACGCCGGTGAACTCGCAGCGAGCCCCTTTACCGGACAGCACGCTCATGGGATAGAGGTAGGAGACGTGGGATCCGAAGGAACCGGAGACCCACTCGATCTTTCCGCCTTTCTCTACTTTGGCGCGCTTGGTATTGAGGTTGTACATGTTCTTGGACCAGTTCTCAATGGTGGAGTAACGGAGCGTCGCGTTTTCACCGACGAACAGTTCCACACAGCCCGCGTGCAGATTTGCCACGTTGTATTTGGGGGCGGAGCAGCCCTCGATAAAGTGGAGCTTCGCTCCCTTGTCGACGATGATCAGTGTGTGCTCGAACTGACCTGCGCCGGGCGCGTTGAGGCGGAAGTAGGATTGCAGCGGAATCTCGACATCAGCGCCCGGGGGCACGTAGACGAAGGAACCTCCGGACCAGACCGCGCCGTGCAGAGCCGCAAATTTGTGATCTTCGGGCGGCACCAGTTTCATGAAATGGGCGCGGATCATGTCAGCGTACTCTCCGCGCAGCGCGCTCTCGATGTCCGTGTAGATGACGCCCTGTTCGGCTACTTCCTTGCGGACGTTGTGGTAGACCAGCTCGGAGTCGTACTGGGCGCCGACGCCGGCCAGCGATTCGCGCTCAGACTGGGGGATTCCCAGGCGCTCGAAGGTGTTCTTGATGTCCTCGGGCACATCTTTCCAGTCCGTGTGCATGCGCTCGGTGTTGGGCCGGACATATGTGACGATATTGTCCATGTTGAGCCCCTCTATGGAAGGTCCCCAGTTCGGCATCTCTATTTTGCTGAAAAGATCGAGAGACCTGAGGCGGAACTCCAGCATCCATTTGGGGTCATTCTTTTCGCGGGAGATCTGCCGGATGATGTCAGGCGTCAGTCCGCTCGCCACCTTATAATTGTCTTTATCTTCATATCGAAAGTCGTAGAAAGAGCGGTCTCCCTCTTCGACGTAAGTCTTGTTTTCTTTCATTGTGTGTCCCCTTCAAAAGCGGCGAAACCTTCTTCCGTGATCCTGTCGATCAGTTCGGGCCCGCCTTCCGCCACGATCTTTCCGCCCGCAAGGATGTGGACCGCGTCCACTTTGAGGGCGGAGAGGATCGCCGCGTTGTGGGTTATGATCAGGAGA
>JBGUJH010000047.1:0-31914 GCA_045113775.1 Lachnospiraceae bacterium
TGATGCACACGCGTGCGGAAAGGAAGATGTTGCCTTACAGGCAACCCGCACGCGGCGCAGCGGCTCGCTCTGCGAGCCTTGAATATAAATAATGCACACGCGCCCGGAAGTGATATAATATTCTATATTTTTGATGAGCACATGTTCAGGAGAGGTAAATATGGGTATAAATATGAGCAGAGTATTGGAACTTGCGGTACCCTGCCTTCTTTTATGGGGAATACTGGCGGCCTCACTGGCACTGGACAGAAGCAGGTTCAGAAACTGCATTTATCTGCTTCTTTCACTGGTGACTACGGCGCCGCTTCTGTGCGCGCTGGCAGGGAGCCACGAAGTGGGAACGGCGAGAGCGCTGTCGATCGCAGCTTTTACCGCGTTGTTGTCCGTGCCGGTCATTCTGATCGGAAACGGAGTGACTATGTACCACAGAGAGGGGCGGAGCCTGGCAAATCAGCTGTCGCTCCTTCTGGGAATCGTTGTGGCAATAGGGGAGTTGTGCACCTTCCTGTTCTTTGTCTTTCCGATATTCTGGTCTGAGGGAAACTGGCAGTTCATCACAGTCGGTATGAGGGTTCTTTTGTTCATCAGCATGTCGGTGACTTATGTCTCAATTGTCTTTGCCGCTTTCATGGGGTACACGGTTCTGTTGCAGCTGATCCCGCCGAAGAGGGATTTTGACTATGTGATCATTCACGGCGCCGGCCTGCTGCGGGGAAAAGAAGTTTCGAAACTGCTGGCAGACCGGATCGACAAGGCGATCGAAGTATATCAAAAGGATCCGACGCCTCCGATCCTGATCCCGTCCGGAGGGAAAGGGGACGACGAAGACATCTCCGAGGCGGAGGCCATGGAGAAGTATCTCGTTGAGCACGGGATCCCAAAGGAAAATATCATAAAAGAAGACAGATCCATGACGACCAGGGAGAACCTGCTGTTTTCGAAGAAGATCATAAGTCAGCGGGGAGGCAGTCCGTATGTGGCGCTGGTGACGAGCAATTACCACGTCTACAGGGCTCTGAGCCTCTGTGAGAGCATTGACCTGGAGTGTACGGGGATCGGATCCCATGTCGCGCTGTATTACTGGCCCAGCGCGCTGATAAGAGAGTTCGCGGCGATCATGAGCAGCAAGAAGAATTTTGTCATTTTTGCCGCAGGCTGGCTGGCCACAGTGATCCCTTCCATGTATATGATCATGGGAAACGTCATACAATAGAAAGACAGTTTGAGAAGAAGCATGAATACAGAGAAAACCGAGATCAGAGAAAAAAATCCCCCAAAGCGGATCAAAAAAGCATTGAAAACGGTGATCTCCGCCGTTCTGATGATCGGATTCGTCATTGCCGTGATGCTGGAAGTGCTGACCCTGACGGAGTATCTTCCCGAGGACAGAGAGGAAGTGGCGGTCAACAATATCGGCTGGGAAGCAGCCGCCCCCGGAGACAGCCTGAAAGTCCTGACCTGGAATGTCGGCTACGGAGCGCTTGGCGACAACGCGGATTTCTTCATGGATGGCGGCAAGAGCGTGCAGACGGCCGACAAGGAGAGGGTCCGCAGCAACTTGGACGGGATCGAGGAGGAACTGACGAAGCTGGATCCGGACGTGATCTTCTTACAGGAGGTCGACCGCGATTCTGCAAGGGCTCACCACACTGATGAGATGATAGATTTTGTCAATGCCTTTATAGAAGACGATGAGCCGGACTATACGTCAGCTTTTGCGTACAACATGAACGTATTATTTATTCCGTATCCGATTCCGCCCATCGGACCGGTACGCAGCGGTATTATGACACTGACCCGCATGCATATGGCGTCGGCGGAACGGATCCAGCTTCCCTGTCCTTTTAAGTGGCCGGTCAGGCCGGCCAACTTCAAGCGCTGTCTTTTGATAGAGCGTCTTCCTGTGCAAAACAGTGACAAGGAGCTCGTCCTGATCAACCTCCATCTGGATGCCTATGATGACGGCAAGGGGAAGGAGGAACAGACCGAAGCGCTTGAGAAGATCCTGGAGGAGGAAAGGTCCAAGGGCAATTACGTCATCGCAGCAGGGGATTTCAACCAGGCTTTCAGCAATACAGACATCAGCGCGTATCCTCTGCAGGAGGGCAAATGGGCCCCCGGCTTGTTGTCCACGGAGGGTCTGGAAAAAGAGTGGCAATGCCTGATGGACAGCAGTACGCCGACCTGCCGCTCACTGGATCAGCCCTATGAGGGGGCGGACCACAGCAGCTTTCAGTACTATGTTGTGGACGGCTATATTTTGTCATCCAATATAGAGGTAATATCCTGCGGGACACAGGACTTGGGATTTGTATATACCGACCACAACCCGGTGCTTCTGGAATGCGTTTTGAAACAGTGAGACATGTGAGAGCAGAAAGGAAACACAAAAATGCATTGTTCCTGAAAACAATAAACTGCTATAATCATTGTATGGTCAATTCAATAGTGAAGGAGGATAAAAACCATGGCAATATTAGTTACCGGCGGAACCGGCTTTATCGGAAGCCATACAGTAGTGGAACTGCTGCAGGCAGGATATGAAGTGGTAATCGCAGACAATCTCTACAACTCCAAGGCTATAGTCGTCGACAGAATCGAAACGATCACCGGAAAGCGCCCGACTTTCTACGAGCTGGATGTTTGCGATAAACCGGCTCTGGACGCGCTGTTTGAGAAAGAGAAGATCGACGCTGTCATCCACTTTGCAGGATATAAAGCTGTCGGAGAATCTACCAGAAAGCCGATCGAGTATTATGAGAACAATCTCGGTTCCACACTGACGCTTTGCAAGTCGATGAGAGAGCACGACTGCTTCAAGATCGTATTCTCTTCCTCCGCAACTGTGTACGGAGACCCCGCGTTTATACCGATCACAGAGGAGTGCCCCAAGGGGATCACGACCAACCCTTACGGTGAGACCAAGTCCATGCAGGAGAGGATGCTCACTGATATCTGGAAAGCGGACAACCGGTGGAGAGTTATGCTCCTTCGCTATTTCAACCCGATCGGAGCGCATGAGAGCGGCTTGATCGGCGAGGATCCTAAGGGAATCCCGAACAACCTGCTGCCTTATGTCGCACAGGTGGCTTCCGGAAAGCTCGAAATGGTTCACGTGTTCGGCAACGACTACGACACTCCCGACGGAACGGGAATCCGCGATTATATCCATGTTGTTGACCTGGCCAAGGGCCATGTCAAGGCTATCGAGGGCATGGAAAAGCTCGACGGTGTCAATATCTTCAATCTGGGGACAGGAATCGGCTACAGCGTGCTCGATATCATCAAAGCCTTCTCCAAGGCCTGCGGCAAGGATCTCCCCTATGTGATCGATCCCAGAAGGCCCGGCGACATCGCGGTATGCTACAGCGATCCCGCCAAGGCGAAGGAAGTCCTGGGCTGGACAGCGGAGAAGAACCTCGAGGATATGTGCAGGGATGCTTGGAACTGGCAGAGCAATAATCCTGACGGATATGTAGAATAACAATTTTCTGAACAATAGTTAGAGAGAAAAAACAGACAACGGCTCTCTGCTGCGGACGCGGCAGAGAGCTTTCTTTATAATGAGCAAGAAAGAAAAACGTGTTATTATGTGTATAGCAGGAGCAGTCCTGTCGGGAGTTGATTCGCTGCTGAGACATAACTGACGGAACGATGAGGAGACGTCCATGAAAGGGAAAAAGGTTTTGACTGCTGTCCTTGCAGCGGCAGCAGTGATCGCAATAGTTGTCGGCGGTCTTGCGCTGGCAGGATTTTTCAAATTAACGCCCATGAGGCTGGCAAAGAGAAGCTTGAAGGAACTGGCGAAAGTGCAGTCCTTCGACTCCGATATCAAGATGGAATACGAAGGCACCATAGATTTAGGCTTTTTGGGAAAAGACGTGGAGTTTATTCTGAACTCTGACTGTGATTTTCAGGGAGTTACAAAGACCGGAACGGGCTATATAAACGGGACTCTCGGAACAAAGCTCCCGATTCTCGGCGAGCTCTCAATACCGGTAGAAGGATACCAGCAGTATATGGATGACGGTATGCTCACCTATACCAGGTTCAACCGGTCCGACTGGCTCAGGAGCAAGGTCGTGCCGGCTCAGACCTCTGCGGAGGACGTCCAATTTGACCTCGACTATAAAATAGTACTGGGCATCATGCAGAAGATCGGCAGCGGAGAGATCAAAGCCGAACTCGCTGAGGAGACGGAAACGCTGCACGACCGGGAAGTCTACAGGATGGATATCTCGATCACAGGGGACCTGCTCAATCAAATACTTATGGCTGTATCTAAAATGCAGGGGGAGAATTCAGCTGTGCCGGATGATTTTGATATTTCAGACGGCGACGCGGCTATTGTCCTGTATATCTACAAGGAAAGCAAACTCCCTGCAAAGATCGTCATCGACTGCACAGCTCTCGGAAGAGCGGTGATCAGAAATTTGCTCAAGCAGAACGCCGCCGGCGAATCTGTATCGACCGGCACGAACAGGTTTGTGATCACAGCGGATATCCCGGATTACAATACGATCGATGAGATCACTATACCGGAAGAAGTGGTCTCATCCGCGGTAGAGGCGCAGCAGTTTGATCTGCTCAGTATTTTCATGGGAGAATAACAGTGTGATGACCGGCCGGGGAGAGACAGAGTATTATGCCTTTTCTTTATAAAAAGATAGATTATCGCGGTGAATCCTGTATTGAGATCACCGGGTTCGAAGGTACGGCGAGAAGCCTGACCATACCGGACAGGCTCGAAGGCCTGCCCGTAAGAAGTATAGGGAAGCACGCTTTCGCGGGAAGAAAAGATGTGCAGGAGGTAAGCCTTCCTCAGTCAGTGAGAAGGCTTAGCCTTTTTGCGTTCCATAACTGCTCCGTACTCAGGACGATGTCGCTCTTCGACAGTGTCGACGATTATTACGACGGCGTGATCCGGCAGTGCGGCGCTCTCGAAGAGATCACGATCAGAGGGAGCGGCAGGTCCTTTACGCTGATGAAGGAGATGCTCGAGGATAACGACAGAGCTATGAGCTTTCATCTGTACCTTCCGGAGGGGGAGATCCGCCTCTCATTTCCGGATTATGCGCTGATCGCCTCGGAGAACACTATGGCGAGAACGATCCAGTTCGCCTACGAGGGCGGCGGTTATGCGTACAGGAACTGTGTAAGGAAAAGAGAGATCAGGTTCCGGGAATATGACCGCCTGTTTCCCTTTATGGAGCATGACGACCCGGAATTCGCCGCGGTCATTGCCTCAGACAGGCTGATGTTCTCACATGACCTGGATCAGTCCTCTCAGGAGAGGTACACGAATTTCCTTCATGATCACGCGGGAGACGCTCTGAAGAGCTTTATACGAAAGAGTCAGATGGACAAAGTGCGGCTGATCACAGAGAACGGGCTGGCGGACAGGGAAGCCCTGTCAGAAGCGCTTAAGCTTGCCTCCGATAGGAAGGAGACCGCGATCTGCGCGGTCCTCATGGAGAGCGGACGAAAAGAAGCGGGAAAGGGGCAGGAGCTGTCACTGGAGCCGGACGATTGGGACGACTGGTGATGCACACGCGTGCGGAGAGGAAAATGCTGCCTTCCGGGCAGCCCGCACTCGGCGCAGCGGCTCGTTTTGCGAGCCTTAACTAATGGCAGCACACAGAAAGGAAGCAGAATGTCTGAGACCAGAGAAAAACTGGAGCAGATGGGATTCAGGATCCTGGACGCAGTTCGCACGGAGCTGCTGCTTTCCATGAGGTTCATGGCGCCCGCGCTGGGCAGCCTGGAATTTAAGATGGACCTCGCGACGGCCTCCGCGGGCACGGACGCGGCCTATATACGGTTCAATCCCGGATTCCTTCTGCAGGTCTATGTGGAGAGGCCGCGCAGGATGAACAGGATGTACGTGCACATGCTGATGCACTGCCTGTTCCGCCATATGTTCTCCGCAAGGGACCGGGAGGACCCGGAGTTGTGGGACCTGAGCTGCGACATCGCCGCGGAATCGGTGGTGGACTCCATGACATATGATGTGATCGCCAGGTCTCATTCGCCCTTCAGGGAGGAGTGGTATGAGAAGCTGGAATCTGAGGTCAAAATACTGACCGCAGAGAAGATCTACGCGTGGTTTCTGGAGAGGGACCGCAATTACGCGGTCGAAGAGGCCCTGAGAAGGGAGTTCACGGTGGATGACCACAGCTTCTGGCAGCGCCTGGAAGATGAGGAAGAGCCGCGAAAGAACCCTCCGGGGACGCCGCCCGGAGCGCCGAGAAACAACAGCGGCGAAGGGCAGCAGGAGACGGAACAGACATCCCGGGACCTCAAGCCGGTCAACCCCAAAGAGGATGAGTGGAAGAAGAACGCCGAAAAGATCGAGGCGGATCTGGATATAATGGGCAAGGAGAAGTCTCAGGAGCACGGCTCCCTGTCGAGGATCCTGCGTTTTGAGAGCAGGAAACGGACGGATTACAGAGAATTTCTGCAGAGGTTCTCTATTTTGCGCGAGGAGGCAGGGATCGACCTCGACTCCTTTGACTACGGGTTCTATTATTACGGCATGGAGATGTACGGCAACATGCCGCTGATCGAGGAAAATGAGTTCAGGGAGATCCGCAAGGTGGACTCACTGGTCATTGCCATCGACACGTCGGCGTCCTGCCAGAAAGTCCTGGTGCAGCAGTTCATAAATGAGACGGCGGACCTCTTATCGGGGATCGGGAGTTTCTTTAAGAAGACAGAGATCCATCTGATCGAATGTGATGACCGGGTGCAGAATGACCGGCTGATCACGGACCTCGCCCAGCTGCAGGAATATGCGAGGGAGTTTGAGGTTAAGGGCGGATTCGGCACGGATTTCCGGCCTGTATTCAACTATATAGAGGACCTGAGGGCAGCAGGCGAGCTGGAAAATCTCAAGGGACTCATGTACTTTACGGACGGATTCGGGGAATACCCGAAGAAGCCGACGGACTATGATACGGCGTTCGTGTTCTTCAGGGACGAGGAGCTGGATGATACGGGAGTGCCGGACTGGGCAATCAAGCTGTTTCTGACGCCGGAAGGAATGGAGACAGTAGAGAGACGCGGGGGAACAAATTGAATATCAAATTAAACATCAAAGAGGCCAAGCAGGAAGTTATAAACACAGTCAGGGCTTATCTGAAGAAGGATGAGACCGGCGCCTACGAGATCCCGCCGGAGAGGCAGAGGCCGATCCTTCTCATGGGACCTCCCGGAATCGGCAAGACCGCCATTATGGAGCAGGTGGCAAGGGAGTGCGGGATCAGCCTGATCTCTTATACGATCACCCACCACACAAGACAGAGCGCCATAGGTCTTCCCTTTATCTCAAGGAAAGAATACGGAGGAGTGGAGCATTCCGTGACGGAGTATACGATGAGCGAGATCGTTGCCTCTGTATATGACCAGATCGAGGCTTCCGGCATTGCGGAGGGAATCCTGTTCCTGGATGAGATCAACTGTGTCTCTGAGACGCTGGCACCCACTATGCTGCAGTTCCTGCAGTACAAGATGTTCGGCAACCACAAGGTACCGGATGGGTTCATAATCGTCACGGCGGGAAATCCTCCCCAGTACAACAAATCCGTGCGGGATTTTGACATAGTGACGCTGGACCGGGTAAAGAGGATCGATATTGAAGAGAATTACGCTGTCTGGAAAGAATACGCTTATCAGGCGGGCATCCACGGCGCGATCCTGTCCTATCTGCAGATCCGGGTAAAGGACTTTTACAGTGTCAAAACACAGATCGACGGAAGGCAGTTCGTGACAGCAAGAGGATGGGAAGACCTCTCGAGGATCATCAAAGTCTACGAGGAGCTGGGAATCGAAGTCGGAGAGCGCCTGTGCATCCAGTACCTGCAGGATCCGGAGATCGCGTCCGCCTTTGCGTCCTATTATGAGCTGTACAGCAAATACCGCACGCTGTACAGGATCCCCGAGATCCTGGAGGGAGCAGTCCCCGAAGAGAGCGCGGTCCTCAGGGAGGCGCCCTTTGATGAGAAACTCAGTATTCTCGGACTTCTCATTGACAGCCTCAATCAGGAGTTCCAGGCGTATGCGGAGAACTTCAGCGTGCAGAAGAGAGTTATGCAGGAGCTTACCGCAGTCAGAAGAGAACTGAAAAGCGCAGCGGCCGGCTCTTCCGGTTCCGCGCAGGAAGACCGCAGCGCCCGGAGCCTTCTGGCCGCCCGCAGAGCCGCGTGCGAAGAGGAGATGGCCCGCCGAAGAAACGCGAGGATGCTGGACAGAGAGAGCGAGAGGGTGGAGAAAAAGACCTGCATGAGACTGCAGGAGATGGAAAAGCTCCTTGTGGTGAACGGAAGCGGAGAAGCCCGGAAGGATTTCGGCCTTCTGAAGGCCGCATTCGACGAGGCGGAGAGCCGCAGAAAAGCAGAGATCGCAGACGCGGACAGGCATCTGACCAACAGTTTCCATTTCCTGTCAGCCACATTCGGCGAAGGGCAGGAGATCGTACTGTTCCTGTCCGAGCTCACGGCAGGGTACTACAGCCTGAAATTCGTGAATGAGTGCGGAAACGAGGCGTATTACAAGTATAACCGGCTGCTGCTGCTCAAGGACCGCAGAGAAGCGCTGCAGCAGGAGGCCCTGCAGCTTTTGGACGAATAGGAACGGAGACGGGATCATGGCTTTTTGGGGATACAGGCCGGTGCTGCCGGAATTTGAAATGGAAGATCCCAGAGGAGACTTCAGGACATCTGAGGTGATCGAGCAGTATCATTTGAGCGGCAGAGCTTTGTATATACCGGGCGGGGGATTTTCATGGAAGTATCTGCCGCTGGACAGGATCAGGGGAGTGATCCCCGGGAGAGAGCGCCGGGATGAGGAGAGTGCCATGGGCGGTTACCATATCGAGCAGCCGACGATCCGCGTGATCTACTCGGGCGGCGTTGAGATCCTGACGTTGGAGAGCGCGAGTCAGGCGGAGAGACTGTTTTCACTTTTAAAACGGAATTACTGATCACAGGAGATGCTCAGGTGTACAATACTGCGAAAGGAGGGGAGCAGTTGAAAAACTATAAAATGATCGTAAGTTATGACGGAACGCGATATTTTGGCTGGGAGCATCAGCCGGACACGGAAATGACGATCCAGGGAAAACTTGAAAAAGTGCTCAGCCAGATGCTGGAACTCCCCGAAGGACAGTCAGTGACCGTGATCGGCGCGGGGCGGACGGACGCGGGCGTCCACGCCAGGGCCATGACCTGCAATGTGCTCCTCGACACGGCGAAGTCGGAAGAGGAAGTGCAGGAATACATGAACCGGTATCTCCCCGACGACATCAGCGTGAACAGCGTAAAACTCGCTGCCGACAGGTTCCACAGCCGCTTCAAAGCGATCGGGAAGACATACCGCTATACCTGCTGGTACGGGAAGACCAAGCCGGTCTTCGACAGGCGCTATGTGACCGTCCTGGAACGGGAACCGGATGTCGCGCGCATGCAGGACGCCGCCGAGTATCTGACAGGGATGCACGATTACAAGAGCTTCTGCGGCAATTCCAAGATGAAGAAATCGACTGTCAGAGTCGTGGATGTGATACGGATCGAACAGAGCGGAAATTATATCAGGTTCTATTTCCACGGAAACGGATTCCTCCAGAATATGGTGAGGATCATGACCGGAACACTGCTTGAAGTCGGATTCGGCAAAAAAGAGCCGGAGGACATGGCGGGGATCATTGAGGCCAGGGACCGGAGCGCGGCAGGTTTTACGGCTCCGGCACAAGGTCTGTGCCTGATGAAAGTCGACTATTGACCACCGGGCAATGAGCGCGAAGGAGAGATTATGATCGATAAATACCAAGATGAGTTACTGAAATCTTTTTTGGACAACTACTGCCGCGTTTATTTGATCGATCTCGAGAAGGATTCGATCATCAAAATAATGGAGACCGAAGGCGTACCCGGCGACGATCCGGTACATCAGAAGCGGTATTCTGACTTTAACAGGGTCTACAGCTATACGATGCTGGAATCGGAGTACTGCGCCTGGCGAGAGACGATGGGCAGCATTGAGAACATCCGCAAGGTTCTCGCGGAAAGGAACTGTTTTACTCTCTCCTACCAGATGAAGGACGGGAGATGGAGAAAGGTGGAGAACCGTGTCCTTGAAAAGCGGGACGGCATTCCTGTGAAAGTATTTGCCTGCATTCCCAAAGAAGTAAAGGGACAGCTGGCGGAGAACGAGAAGATCATCGAGGAGGGGCATACTGTTCTGACCTCGCCTCTCAACAAAAGACTCATCGAGGAGAGGGAAAAGCTCATCAAGGGTGTTTTGGCTTACGATTCCATCTCTACATTTGAGATCAATGTGACCCGCAATATGGTGGTCTCCTCGATCAACAGAAACGAAGATTTGTACTATTCGGTCCCCGGTATCGACATCCCCGGACCGTTTGACAAGCATGCGCAGTATTGGGCCACCAGGATCCTCTCGGACAACGCGGACCAGTTCCTGGAGCTGATGAAGAGAGAGAACCTGATCACAATGTACGGGATGGGGGAGAGAGACCCCTGGATCGAGTACATGGTGCAGGACAAGTTCGGAAACCGCTTCTGGCTCAGGGAGATCATCGCGCTGTCCAAAGACGATGTGACCGGAGACATCCTGGCTGTGATCATCATGCGGGATATAACGGAGCGCAAGAAGATCGAGTTCGAGAACACAAGGCGCATGGACCTGATCATGGGGCTTACCGGTGATTATGAATCGGTCTTTTTTGTGGATCTGGAAACGGATTCTTACGATATCTACAGGCGCCAGGACCGGATCATGACCAAGTACAAAGGCGTGTTTTCGCCCAGCTATTCCGACACTGTAGAGGCATTTGCTTACAAAGGCGTTTACAGGCAGGACCGGGAGAATTTTATTCAGATTCTCGGCATTGATTCGATCCGGGAGACGCTGAAGAAGAAAAACGGGTTTACTTTCTCATTCAGAAGCGGAAACACCGGTGCTCCGCAGTATTATCAGGTCAAATGCGTACGGATCGGAAGCGGCAGGAACATGCAGATCCTTTTGGGATTTGCGAATATTGAGGAAGAGAGGCAGGAAGAACTGAGAAAGAGGAGGCTCCTGGAGGATGCCCTTGAGCAGGCCAGGCACGCCGCAGACGCCAAGAACGCCTTCCTCTCCAACATGTCTCATGATATCAGGACTCCGATGAACGCGATCATAGGCTTTGCCAATATTGCTTCCGCGCATCTGGATGATCCTAAAAGGGTAAAAGACAGCCTGGACAAGATCATTGCGTCCAGCAACCATCTGCTGCAGCTGATCAACAATGTCCTCGATATGAGCCGCATCGAGAGCGGAAGAATGGTGCTCGAGGAGTCCTGGGTCGATATCCGGGAGATCGTGGAGGAAGTGACGGACCTGATGAAACCTGAGATCCTATCCCGCAGGCACGAGTATGAGTTCCGCGTCGCCGAGAACATACCGGATCTTGTGCTCTGCGATAAACTCAGGGTCACACAGCTCCTTCTGAACCTCCTCAGCAACGCGGTCAAATATACGCCCAAGCAGGGCAGAGTCCGCCTCTCGGTCGCGGAAGGGATAGGAGCTCCCGCCGGCTATTTCGCCTTGGAATTTGTCATCAGCGATACGGGAATAGGAATGAGCAGAGAGTTCCAGAAGCGGATCTTCGAGCCCTTCGAAAGAGAAAACAATTCCACAGTCAGCAAAGTAATGGGAAGCGGCCTTGGAATGTCGATCTGTAAGGGGATCGTGGATTCCATGGGCGGCTCAATGAACGTAGACAGCCAGCAGGGAAGAGGATCCGTGATCACGGTGAATCTGGCCATGAGATACAGGTCAAAGGAAACCGGGGAACAGGGCAGCGCAGAGGAGGAAACGAAAGTATCCGGAATCGGCGGAAGGGAGAACCAGGCTTCCCGATATGCGGTGTTCTACAAGGCAGCGGACGCGCTAATAAAGAAGGAAAAGAGCGAGACCAGGATCCTGGTCGTGGAGGACAACGAGCTCAACAGGGAGATCGCCAAAGAACTGCTGGAAGACGAGGGATTTATTGTTGAGACGGCGAGGGACGGCGAAACTGCTATTGTAATGATCAGAAGATCCGACAGAGGATATTTTGACGCAGTCCTGATGGATATCCAGATGCCCGGCATCGACGGGTATAAGGCGGCCAGAAGTATACGGAAGATGCACGACTACGAGCACGCGCAGCTTCCGATCATCGCCATGACGGCTAACGCATATGAAGAGGACATGGAGAGGGCACGAGGCGCAGGTATGAACGCCTACATTGCCAAACCTGTCGAGCCTTCGACGATCAGGAAGGTCCTGGAGCAGGTTATGCCATATCTGAAAACTGAAGAAGATACATAAGGAGACGGATTTGAAAACTGCACTGGCAAGCGATTTTGACAACACACTGTTCTTTATGGACACAGAGGAGAGATTCCGGGCACAGGACATCTTTGAGATCCTCTTCTACCAGAAAAGGGGCGGCCTGTTCGGCATCTGCACGGGAAGATCTCCCGACAGTATTCTGGACATTGTGGGGAGTTTTATGCACCCGGATTTCATAATCTCTGTGAGCGGAGCGCTGGTCGTCGACAGGGAAGGAAAGGTTCTGGACAGCCACCCTCTGCTGCCGGAGACTGCACAGGCGATCCTGCGGGATTACGACAGCAAAGCGACGATGGTCGTCCACGCGGGCGGAAGAGTATATTCCTTCGGGGATATTGAATATCCTCTTCAGATCAGCATCGGAGAATTCTCGGAACTGCCGCAGAGTACTATTTACGGCATTTCTATGCGATTTAAGGACGAGAAAGAAGCGGCAGAAGCGGCGGCCTCGATAAAAGAAAAATACGGCGCGTACGCCGCGCCGTATCAGAATGTGAGACATGTGGATGTCGTGGCGGCAGGCTGTTCCAAGGGGACCGGAGCCGCCAAAGTAAGAGAGCATTTCGGGATTGAGAAACTGGGAGGAATAGGAGATTCCTACAATGACCTGCCGCTCATTCAGGCCTCAGACGTCGGATTTACGTTCCCGGATGCTCCTGAAAAGCTCAGGAAAGAAGCGGACGAGATCGTTATCTCCGTAGCACAGGCGATCGAAAAGCTGGGGTGACCTGTCCGAGATCAGGGCTTATGCTGTGCCAATGCTTCTTCCCAGGCAGTCTGTGCCGGCCAGGTATCGTCTCCAAGGGTCTCTCTGAGGAAACGGAAATAGAAATCGAGTTTTTCCTGCACATGGATGCCTGCGAAGCAATCCTTATAGGGGGAACGGCCTGAGAGCAGGTTTTCCATGAGGCGGGCTCTGTCTTCCATGGGAAACGTCTTGCTGTAGGGGTCGATGAACCAGACGTCATCGGGCTCGGAGCCGCTTACGGCTGTGTGATCAGGGCTTCCCGAGAACTCGTAGCTCACCCCGTTCTCATCGATGTAAGCGTAATAGTAAGAGAATCCCTCCGGGTTCATGCTGTTCCAGAGCTCCTCATCCAGAGAGCCCTCCCCTGCAAACCGGTAGTCGGCCGCGTGCGTGAGCTCATGGATCACCGTATCGGGACTTAAGTCATCATTCAGGTCGAAGGCGAGCTGCATGGTACCGTTAGACTCGGTGGCAAAGGCACCGGCATTGGAAATGTTATTTTCCTCGTTCAGAGGGCTGAGCACCCCGGTCAGATAGAAAGCGATATCTCTGTAGTAACAGCCTTTCAGAGCTTTAAAATAACTGTCCGGATATTTGGACAGCACATTTTCGAGGACGGACAGGGATCCGTCGATCACAGTAGTTTCTTCGAACGGCGCGGCGCTGTAGTCAGCAAACTCCGCGGGAACATTCGCGCCGATGAAAATACGGATGCCGTATTTGTCTTCCAGAGCCGATGCCCTGTCTGTAAGCCCTTTGTAGACGACAGTCTGAGGCGCGGCGTATTCAGATACAGAGGGACCGTCCCATTTCTCACTCCGGCAGGGGACCGTGTCCCACAGATAGAGGTGCACCGGTCTTCCGAAGTCGTCACAGAGCGCCCAGAGGCACCAGCCGCTGCCAAGCGACAGAGGGCAGGTCGTGAAGGCAAGAAATGAGTCTTTTAATGATTCTTCTTCCGCGCTGCCGGGTACAGGCGGTTCTTCATCGGGACTGAGAAGAGCCAGCACATCATCAGGAAGGGTCATCTCTTTTTTGACATGAGCGGAAGGGTCGCAGACCGAGACGACAGGACCGGTCCTGAAAGAGGATCCAAGCAGAAGACCTTCCGCGTAGACGGAAAATCTGGACGGATTTATATCGGAGAGATAAAAGTCGCTCTCGCCGCTCACCGGGTCGACATCCGCGTAGACCTGCAGGGAAGGGTCCTGCCGTGAATAAGTGGCAAAAGTCAGCCTGCCTTCATGACCGCTCACAACGGGAGTAAAGGCTCCGTATTCGCTTGGAAGGGTCCATGCGGCTGAAAGACTCTCGTCTTCGGCGATCTCATAGAGAATGCCTCTGTCGGAAGAGAGCAGCAGGCGGCCGCTTTGCAGGTAAGGGACTCCGTCTCGTAAATATTCCGGGAGAACAACAGCCTCAGAAGGACTGCCGGGTCTGTACAGAATGCCGCTCTGCGCATCGTGAATGATCAGAGGGTCGGCAGAGATAAAATCCAGATGGCGGGAGCCGTCGGAGCCGCTGCCGGGAACCTCTTTTCTGCCAAAGGAGCAGAGCTGCTCCGTTTCGAAGTTCCTGAGGTCCAGGAGCTGTACGGTATAATCGGAGACAGTTCCGTCCTGAGCTCTGTTACCCTGCAAAAGCATTACGCGGGTCTCATCATACATCCCCGCGCAGCAAAGGACACGGCCTTCTTCCGGTTCAGCCAGCTGCGTGATCTCATAGAGGGCGCCCTGACCGGATTTAAGGTCTGTTTCCAAAGGGGCAAGATTTTTACAGGCCTCGCGCCTTGCCTGTGACTGAGATGATCCGCCGCAGGAAGCGAGAAGGATCACAGCGCTCAGCAGCAGGCAAAATATTGTGAAGGATGGAGTCATGTATGAGCCGGGATGCCGTCTTTTATAAATAAAGGGGTTATTTGTAAGTTTCATGTGAGTTTCCTTCTGTAAGGGAGATTGGGCTGAATGTCCGCCTCTTAAGTAGATTACCCTTCTCGGGAATGATAGGCAAGAGCAAAAACAAAGGGTCGCACAGCGTACCCTGTATTATGAATATGATCAGGAGGCAGTATGAAGAAATTAGGTTTTATCGGTGTAGGGAACATGGGCGGAGCCATAATCGGCGGGATCCTCAGGAGCGGCAAGGTGCAGGCGGGAGATATTATCGGAGCAGATAAATCCGCGCAGAACGCAGAGCGCGCCGCAAAACAGTATTCCATTGAGATGACGACTGATAACCGGGAGGCGGCACAGAACGCGGCGATCCTGTTCCTGTCGGTAAAACCGCAGTTCATTGACGGGGTCATCGAAGAGATCCGGGATGTGATCCGCGAGGATCAGCTCGTGGTCAGCATCGTGGCCGGGTGCAGCGTCTCTTATCTGAGGAAGAAGTTTGGAGAAAAGGCGCGCATCGTGAGGCTCATGCCCAATACGCCCGCGCTCGTGGGCGCCGGCATGACAGCGGCCTGCTGCAGCGAGGGGGTCAGCAGCGAAGAAATGGAGACCGTCGGAGAGCTGTGCAGGACTTTCGGAAAGTTCGAGATCGTTCCGGAGAATCTGTTTGACGCAGTGACCGGTGTGAGCGGAAGCTCCCCTGCTTATGTATTCATGTTCATGGAGGCCATGGCGGACGCGGCAGTTCTGGCCGGCATGCCCAGAGCCCAGGCTTACAAGTTCGTCGGCCAGGCGGTCCTTGGAAGCGCCAAGATGATGCTGGAGCTGGGCAAGCATCCCGGAGAGCTCAAAGATATGGTGTGCTCGCCGGCAGGGACGACGATCGAAGCGGTAAAAGTCCTCGAGGAAAGGGGCCTTCGCTCAGCTGTTATAGAGGGAACAGACGCCTGCATAAAGAAATCTGCTCAAATGAACGCGTCAAAAGACTGATAATCGTTGCATTTGTCAAACAAATGGAGTATTTTAATAAAGATATTGTTTTTTCAGTTATTTTTTGCCAAGACTATTTGAAATTAAGGAGTTACAGGGAATGGCTAGTAGTAAGGTGAGCCCGCAGAAGCAGAGGCCCCCCAGAAAGAAGAGCGCTGTCAGTAAGAAAAAAGCGCAGCGCAGAAAGATCAATAAATATATCAGAATAAGCGGAAGGGCTGCTTTTATCATTCAGGCGCTGTTGTCCCTGATCATGCTCGTCACAGTAGGAAGAACGGGAATGCTCCCTTGGAAGTATCTCGTGCTGATCTTCCTGGGACTTACAGTTCTCGCTGCGATCACATTCGCGATGAACCTCAAGCGGAACAGAAAAGTGCGGCTGGCGGGAACCGGGATCAGCGTGATCGCGATCATTTTCATTCTGGTATTTACGAATTACTTTAACAGGACGATCGGGCTGATCGCGGGAGGAGATAAAGCGCTCAAGACAGACAACATGGTCGTTGTCGTCAGGGCTGATGACCCCGCCAAAGATCTCAAGGATGCCAAGAACTATAAATACGGCATACACAAGACCGGGGCCGGATCCGGCGGAAGCGACGCGATGATCGCGGACATAGAAGGAGCCCTCTCCTCCAAGATCAAAGTGCAGGAGTACAGCAGTGACATTGAATCCGCCAAGGCACTGCTCGAAGGAAAGGTTGACGCGGCTATCTACAATAAGGCGTATACTTCTGTCATCGCTGAGTCCCTCGAAAATGATGAATATGAGGACCAGGTCCGAGTCCTTTATCAGTTCGGCATTCAGACCAGTATCGCGAAAGAGACCGTCAATGTGGGCGAGCCCTTCAACGTTCTGATAAGCGGTATCGACGTCTATGGCGATATCTCCCAGACAAGCCGAAGCGACGTCAACATAATCGTGACAGTTAACCCTAAGACCAAGAAAGTCCTGCTCACTTCGACGCCTCGTGACTATTTTGTGCCGATTCCGGAAGTTTCCGACGGCGTCAGAGATAAGCTGACACACGCAGGAATCTACGGCGTTGACGCGTCGATGAGAACACTCGAAGAGCTGTACGGCATCGATATCACATATTTTGTCCGAGTGAACTTCGACACGCTGATCAAGCTGGTCGATGCAATGGACGGTCTTGACGTCTATGTTGAGTATCCGTTTGACTGCTACACTGATGAATACCATTTCGACAAGGGATGGCACGATATGTTCGGCGACCAGGTGCTTGCCTTCTGCCGCGAGAGATACAGCTTCGCGGACGGCGATAACCAGCGCGGACGCAATCAGGAGCAGGTCCTCAAGGCTCTGATCGAGAAGCTTCTGTCGCCTGCGATCCTGCCGCATTACGCGGAGATCCTGGACAGCCTGGACGGATTCTTCCAGCTCAACATGCCTCAGGAAAAGATCGCGGAGCTGGTCAACATGCAGTTTACGGATAACGCCAGCTGGCAGATCCTCAAGCAGACAGCAGAGCAGGGCGAAAGCGCCCTCGAGACCACTTACTCCGCAGGCAGCACGCCTCTGTACATCATGTGGCCCGATGACGCAAGCGTTAAGACCAACACCGCCAGGATCGAGATGATCATGAGCGAAGGGTATACATCCAATACAGAGAGCACCGCGGCTCTGCAGAACAGCACAGACAATACGGTGGCATCACAGAACTGATCACTGATCAAAAAAACACAGGGCCCGCAAAGCGGGCCCTGATTGATTTAAAAGGCCGCTGTGCCGGGAAAAGAATTCCCGGTGCAGCGGCCTTTTTTTCATGAAATGCTTAAATATTAGTGTTCAAATACGGATTTGTAGATCACTTTCATTCTCTTGTCTGAGACGAACACATATCCCATCCTGTAGACGAGAATGTAAGAGAAGAGAGCGAAACCTGTGGCGATGAGCACATCCGAGAAGGAGTGCTGCTTGAGGAACATCGTCGACAGGATGATCAGGAAGCCGAAGAATGTCATAAAGATCTTGCGCCCCTTTGTCCGCACAAGCTTCGCATCTGTATGCCAAACGGCGATCATCACGCAGAGTGAATTGTAAACATGGATGCTAGGCGTGACATTAGTGGGGGTGTCGATCGCGTACAGCCTCTCACAGAGATAAGTTAAAAAGTTGTGTCTCGGCATTGTCTCCGGTCTCAGGAGCAGGATGTTGGGGAAGAAGACGGAAACAGCCAGGAAGACTGTCATGCCGATCACAAGAAATGTGGCGGCTTCGTGATAACTCTTCTCATCCGTCATAAACAGATAAAACGTAAATCCAAATGCATAGACAAACCATAACAGATACGGAATTATAAACACCTCGCAGAAAGGGATCATATCATCAACTGCGGTGTGGATCACTGAGTATCGCAGACAATTCCGGTTCTCGATCAAGGCAAAGGAAACAAGGTAGAACACCCCGTATAATGCCATCGGCAGTGCGACCTTCATCTTGTAACGGATGATCTCCTGCGTACTCTTGCCGGCGAGTGGCCCGAATCCGTATCTTGAATTCCGGATTTGATTTCTCATAAAATCTCCTTTGTCGGTTTTCAAAATACTTCTATAGTCAATTTGTTCGGTTGAAATAGTACATCGAAAAAAGAAAAAAAACAAGTGCTGTCTTGCAAATGTACGTAAAATGGAGCATTTTGAACAACTGAATCAAAATCCTGCATTCCCGATTTAGTGGAAGATTCTCTTGCAGAGCGTTTAGGACCTTGTTATACTACATTTTGGCGACTTGAACTCAGGGTGCCAATCTCCCGCCTCTTTAGGCGGCGAGTCTTTAACAAACTTTACTCAGTGGCGGGAGATAAGCCCCCACTGAGTTCACGATGCACACGCGTGCGGAAAGGTAGATGTTGCCTTACAGGCAACCCGCACGCGGCGCAGCGGCTCGCTTCGCGAGCCTTAACTAAAAAAACAAATGTCCGTCAGACAAAGTACTCACACAGGAGGAGTTAAATGTATTCGATCGATGAAGTTAGAATGACAGATCCGGAAATCGCGGCTGCCATTGAAAAAGAGATTAAGAGACAGAACGACCATATCGAGCTGATCGCTTCCGAGAACTGGACCAGCAAAGCTGTTATGGCCGCGATGGGAAGTCCTCTGACCAATAAATATGCTGAAGGATACTCCGGAAAACGTTATTACGGCGGATGCTATGTGATCGATGAGATCGAGACACTCGCGATCGAGAGAGCCAAGAAGCTCTTCGGCTGTGAGTACGCAAACGTTCAGCCCCACTCGGGCGCGCAGGCCAACCTGGCGGTCGAATTCGCGATTTTGAAGCCCGGCGACACTCTGATGGGTATGAACCTCAATCAGGGCGGCCATCTGACACATGGAAGCGCGGCCAACATCTCCGGCAGCTTCTTCAATGTCGTGCCTTACGGCGTAGATGAAAACGGTTTTATCGACTATGACGAACTCAAGAGGATCGCTATAGAGGCTAAGCCCAAGCTGATCATCGCAGGAGCTTCCGCATACGGCAGAACTATTGACTTCGCCAAGTTCAGAGAAGCTGCAGACGCATGCGGCGCAGTCCTCATGGCAGACATCGCGCACATCGCGGGTCTTGTGGCAGCGGGCCTTCATCCCAGTCCCTTCCCCTATGCGGACGTCGTGACGACTACAACCCATAAGACACTCAGAGGTCCCAGAGGCGGAATGATCCTCGCGAACGCGGAAGCGGCAAAGAAGTACAACTTTAATAAAGCTGTATTCCCCGGAATCCAGGGCGGCCCCCTCGAGCATGTGATCGCGGCCAAGGCCGTGTGCTTCAAGGAAGCGCTTGATCCGTCCTTCAAGGTCTATGCGCAGAACATCCTTGACAATGCCCAGGCACTTTGCAAGGGACTTCAGGCAAGAGACATCGACATCGTCTCCGGCGGCACGGACAACCACCTTATGCTCGTTGACCTGACACGCACCGGTCTCACCGGAAAGCAGGTCGAAAAGCTTCTCGACGATGCGAACATCACAGCCAACAAGAATACGATCCCTAACGAGCAGAGATCTCCTTTCGTGACGAGCGGAATCCGTCTCGGTTCTCCCGCAGCCACGACCAGAGGCCTGAACACGGAAGATTTTGACCGCGTGGCTGAAGCGATCTCCATCGTCATCAAGAAACAGGAAGATGGAATCGAAGAGGCAAAGGCGATCATCAAGACCATTACAGACAAGTACCCTCTGGGATGAGGCGTATTCAATAAAGACGTCTATACGCTGAAATGAAGAATAGCGTGTGAAAGATCAATTGATCTTTCACACGCTTTTTTGATGCACTTTTGCGTGCGGAAGGGTGACGACACCCGGAACTGTGCCAAAAAGACTGAAAATTCAGATAATTATAAAAGATATAGGTAAGTTGTTGACAAATTGTACCTGGTTTTGTACAATAAACTCACAAAGAAAAACAAAAACTCCTCAAGAAAGAGGAAGAAAGGAAGGACAGATCACTCCACTGGAGTTCTATAAAGGTAACTTTAGGAACTGGATTTGTTAACTACAAACATCCGAATTAAGTACACGCAGATAGCGGTGAATTTCATTTGAGCAGATTATTTCTTAGATCATAGGAAATTGATTAGATAGCTGCCTGACAGAATAATGAATCCGATGTCAACCGGAAGACTTAAGAAGCAGACAAGCGAACAAATGAATCCCAAGAGATGAAAACCAAGGCTTCTGAATTGATTGGAAACCGGAAAGATGCAGGATGAGAAGTATCCGGATCATATCCCATATTTCAGATCATCGCATCAATCAAATAGTAGATCAATTTCATACAAGCAGGTAAGTTCTCAAAGGAAACATTTTCAAATCTTTTGAATAGGAGAATAAGAAAGCATCTAATCAGAGGGTCGACACTCAGGTGCAGGATATCAGCCATGAACATCGCAGTACAATCAGTACAAAGAGAGAAAAGGTGGAAAGATAAGGATCATACAGAAAAGTTCAAGGAGGACTAAACCATTGGACAAAGCACACTAAGAAAGGGTACCGGTCGTAAAGAAGATCAGTACCCTTTCTTAATGCGTTTTGTACCAGTATAACGAAACATAAAAAAACAACACCGCGGCGGCTTTAAGCTGCAGCGGTGTTGTTCTTTTGATTCATTGACATTTAGAACGGAAACAGTTTATTCCTGCGTCCGGATGTTTTACCTGCAGAACCCGCCGACTTGGAAGGCTTCCTGCCATGCCCGGACTTCTTTGAAGAGGACCGGGAGTTATTTTCTTCGGCGGCGGCCTTTCGGGCGGCATTCTTGCCGGCCGTAGCCAGCATCAGCTTGATGCGGTTGAGCTGGTTGACTTCACTCGCGCCGGGATCATAGTCGATGGCGGCGATATTGGCCATAGGGTAGAGGCTTCGGATGTGTTTGATGACACCCTTGCCCACCACATGGTTGGGAAGGCAGCCGAAGGGCTGGATGCAGACGATGTTCTCGACACCGCTGTGGATCAGCTCGATCATCTCTCCGGTGAGGAACCAGCCTTCGCCGGTCTCATTGCCGATACTCACGATGGGTTCCGCGTATTTGACCAGCTGGTAGATGCTGGCGGGAGGATCGAAGTGCCGGCTCTTCTTATAGGCTCTGTTGATAGGACCCAGGAGCGTCTCTATAGTCCTGATACCCGCGTTGCAGATCAGCGCGGTCTTCTTACTGGTTCCCAGATTTTCCGCTTTGTAGACCTGGTTGTAGAAGCAGTAGAGCATGAATCCCATCAGGTCGGGCACGTTTGCTTCCGCGCCTTCCTGCTCAAGCAGGTCAACCAGGTAGTTGTTGGCTGCAGGTGCGTACTTGACCAGGATCTCGCCGACGATGCCGACGCGGGGCTTTCTCTCCTCGCGGATCGGGATATTGTCGAAATCGCGGATCATGTCGATTGCCATTTTCTGGACCTTGGGGACGTTAAGTCCTGAAGTCTTGGTCAGGAAATCGGAACACCTGCGGAGCCATTTCTGATGACAGGCTTCGACGCTGCCCTCGCGGAGCTCGTAGGGGCGCATTCTGTAGACACAGCGCATCATGACGTCGCCGAGGACGATTCCGAATGCAGCGCGGCCGATGAGCTTGAGGTCCAGTTTGAAACCGGGATTCTCCTCGAGACCGGACATGTTGGCGCTGATGACCGGAATCTGCTCCATACCGGCCTTTTTGAGGGCTCGGCGGATGAAGCCGACGTAATTGGAAGCGCGGCAGCCGCCGCCTGTCTGAGTCATGATGACGGCAGTCCTGTTCAGGTCGTACTTGCCGGAACTGAGAGCTTCCATGATCTGTCCCACAACGAACAGGGACGGATAGCATGCGTCGTTGTTCACGTATTTGAGGCCGTAGTCAACGGCTTTGCGGTTGTCATTGGGCAGAACAACAAGGTTGTAGCCGCAGGATCTCACGGCAGGCTCAAGCAGGTCGAAGTGGATCGGCGACATCTGGGGAGCCAGGATCGTATAGTTCCTTCGCATCTCTTCTGTGAAGGGGACTTTTTTGACCGTGGTGTCGTGAAGCTTGCGCTTTGTCTTCTTGGCATCGCGGATCCGGATGGCGGCGATCAGAGAGCGCACACGGATGCGGGCGCTGCCCAGGTTGTTGACCTCGTCGATCTTGAGGCAGGTGTAGATCTTATCCGATCCGGACAAAATATCGTCCACCTGATCCGTAGTGACGGCGTCGATACCGCAGCCGAAGGAGTTGAGCTGGATCAGGTCCAGATCATCTCTGCTGCGCACATAGCTGGCGGCTGCGTAGAGCCTTGAGTGGTACATCCACTGATCCAGAACGACAATGGGACGCTCGGGATCCTGCAGATGGGAGATGGAGTCCTCGGACAGGACCGCGATCCCGTAAGAATTGATCATTTCCGGGATGCCGTGGTTGATCTCCGGGTCCACGTGATAAGGGCGGCCCGCCAGTACGATGCCCTTGACATTGTGGTCCTCCATATATTTCAGAATCTCTTCGCCTTTTTTCTGGATGTCGCGGCGACAGTTCATGAGCTCTGTCCACGCGCTGTAGACAGCTTCTTCGACCTCTTTCTCGGGAATGTCGGAGAACTCCTTTTTCAAGGCGGAGCTGACTGTGGCGACATTTGTAAAAGCCATGAAAGGATTGCGGAAATCCACTTCGCCCCTTCCGATCTCCTCCACGTTGTTGCGGATGTTTTCCGGATAGGAAGTGACGATCGGGCAGTTGTAGTGGTTGTCTGCCTTATCAAATTCCGTGCGCTCGTAGAAGAGGGACGGATAGAAGATGAAGTCCACGCCCTTTTTGATCAGCCACATGATGTGGCCGTGTGCTATTTTGGCAGGATAGCAGGCCGACTCACTGGGGATCGACTCGATGCCCATCTCATAGACCTGGTGGGTGGAGAGCGGGGAGATCACGACGCGGTAGCCGAGCTTTGCAAAGAACGTCGCCCAGAAGGGGTAGTTCTCATAGAGGTTCAGCACGCGCGGAATTCCGACGGTTCCGCGGTAAGCTTCCTCCTTGGAGAGAGGCTTGTATGCGAAGATCCGCCTGAGCTTATATTTATATATGTTCGGAATATCGTTCTTCTTGATCTCCTGGCCCAGGCCGCGCTCGCAGCGGTTTCCGGAGATGTACTCGCGCCCGCCGCTGAAGTGATTGACTGTCAGACGGCAGTTGTTGTTGCACTTTCCGCAGTTGCGGATCGAGGTCTCGAACTGCAGGTCCTCGATCTCGTCAAAAGAGAGCATAGTGCTTGGTGTCTCTCCGTCGTAGCGCTCTCTGGCGATCAGAGCCGCGCCGAATGCACCCATGATACCTGCGATGTCGGGGCGGATCACCTGTCCGTCGGAGATCAGCTCGAGGCTTCGAAGGACAGCGTCATTGTAGAAAGTGCCGCCCTGCACGACAATGTTGCGGCCCAGCTGGGACGCGTCGGAGACCTTGATTACTTTAAACAGCGCGTTCTTGACAACGGAATAGGCCAGGCCGGCGGAGATGTCAGAGACTTCAGCGCCTTCCTTCTGCGCCTGCTTGACTCTGGAATTCATGAAAACAGTACAGCGGGTGCCCAGGTCGATGGGGTGCTCCGCAAAGAGCGCCGCCTTGGCAAAATCCTGCACGCTGTAATCCAGCGACTTGGCGAATGTTTCAATGAAGGAGCCGCAGCCGGAGGAACAGGCCTCGTTGAGGAGGACGTTGTCCACGGCGTGATTCTTGATGCGGATGCACTTCATGTCCTGCCCGCCGATGTCGAGAATGCAGTCCACGTCGGGATTGAAGAAAGCTGCCGCGTAGTAGTGCGCGATGGTCTCGACTTCGCCTTCATCCAGAAGAAAAGCAGCCTTAAGCAGAGCTTCGCCGTATCCGGTGGAGCAGCTGCGCACGATATGAGCATCCTCGGGAAGGAGCTTTTTGATCTCTTTGATGGAACGAATGGAAGTCTTGATAGGGCTTCCTTCGTTTCCGCAGTAGAAAGAATACAGGAGTGAGCCGTCTTCGCCGACCAGCGCGAGCTTGGTGGTCGTAGAACCGGCGTCGATGCCCAGATAGCAGTTGCCGTGGTAGTCGGCGAGGTTTCCCCTCTTGACGCGGGCCTTGCTGTGACGTTTTGTAAAAGCGCTGTACTCCTCCTTGCTCTGGAAGAGGGGATCCATTCGGCCGATCTCGAACTGCATCCGGATCTCGCCCGATAGTCTCTCTTTCATTTCCGAGAGGGTTAAGAAATTATCCTCCTGCGCGTTCATGGCACTTCCCATGGCGGCAAAGAGGTGAGAATTCTCTACTTCGATCGTGTGCTCTTCGTCCAGATGCAGAGTCCGGATGAAAGCTTCCTTGAGCTCTGTCAGGAAGTGGAGCGGGCCTCCCAGGAACGCAACATGGCCGCGGATCGGCTTGCCGCAGGCAAGTCCGCTGATCGTCTGGTTGACAACAGCCTGGAAGATCGAGGCAGCCAGGTCTTCTTTCGTGGCTCCCTCGTTGATAAGGGGCTGAATATCGGACTTGGCAAAAACGCCGCAGCGCGCGGCTATAGTATAAAGGGACGTGTAGTCCTTAGCGTATTCGTTGAGGCCGGAAGCGTCTGTCTGAAGAAGGGACGCCATCTGGTCGATAAAGGAGCCCGTGCCTCCGGCACAGATTCCGTTCATGCGCTGTTCCACATTGCCGTTTTCGAAATAGATGATCTTGGCGTCTTCGCCGCCAAGCTCAATGGCGACGTCTGTCTTAGGCGCGATCTCTTCCAAAGCTGTGGAAACAGAAACCACCTCCTGTACAAAGGGAACACTGAGATAATTGGCGAGTGTCAGACCTCCGGAACCGGTGATCACCGGGTGGATGGTGCAGTCGCCAAGTTCCTGCATGGCCTCTGCGAGAAGGTCATGAAGTGTTCCGCGAATATCGGCGTGGTGACGGCGGTAGTCCGCAAAGAGCAGTTTATGGTCCGGATCCAGGATCGCGATCTTGACGGTCGTGGATCCGATGTCAATTCCTAAAGTATAATCCTTAGCAATCACAGAAAAACTCCTACTAATTTATAAATCCTTAATAATTACAAAATCTTTTCGTCTAATGTATCAGTATAAGTCAGCTGTTTCAAAAATGCAATCTATCCGCACCTGTGCAAAATCAATTATTTGTGTGCGGCGGACTCGTTTACAATTAAATGAAGCGATGATAAAATGTCTGAAAAATACAATCTATAAAAATGGGTGAGGAATATGAGTGATTTTGAGAGAAGGTTTAGTAAATACGCAGTGAGAGATCTCTCGCTCAAGCTGATCATACTGTATCTGATCGGATATGTGATCTATTTTGTCAATCCCCAGATCCTGTACTATATGACGTTAAACCCGTATGCCATCGTGCACGGACAGGTATGGAGACTGGTGTCCTGGATCCTTATCCCGCCGTCGGTCAGCAATATCTTCTTTATTGCGATCATGATGTTCTTTTATTACAGTATAGGAACATCGCTGGAGAGAGTCTGGGGCACATGGCAGTACAACGTTTTCATATTTACAGGTATACTGCTGACGATCCTGTCGGCTTTTCTGTGGATGGGCTTTACCTATCTGTCGGGGGGCTCGGGATTATTGTCACAGGTGGGGGCCGATAACTATTTTGCCTATCATTCTATGGCATTTTCTACCTATTATATAAACATGGGAATTTTCTTCGCCTACGCGCTGACCTTCCCGGATGCAATGGTCCTGATGTTCTTCATCATTCCCGTCAAGGTCAAGTGGCTGGGACTTCTGGACGTCGCCTATCTGATCTATGAATTCATCGGCGCATCGAGCGCCACGCGCTTTGCGATCGCAGCTACATTTGTCAACATCGGGCTTCTGTATATGCGATTTAAGGGACCTGTGCGCTTCCAGGGCAGACAGATGGCAGGCCTGTTCGGCAGCAGGGCAATGCCGGGCAACGCGGGAAAAACGAGACCGACAGCGCGCAGACAGCCGTCCGGCTCCGGAAGAGTCGTGCACAGGTGCGCGATCTGCGGCAGGACCCAGGCGGACAATCCGGACCTGGAATTCCGGTACTGCTCCAAATGCGAGGGCGGACAGGAATACTGCCAGGACCATCTCTTCACGCATGTTCATGTGAAGGCGGGGGAGAGACCGCACATGCAGGCGCCGGGCTGACAGAACTAAAGGAGACACAGGATGGACGACAGAGAGAAACAGGTGCTGTTTCTTGAACGGCTTAAGAAGACAGCAAAGAAAGCCGCGGACAACGGCAATATGATCACAGAAGAGGAGCTGCAGGAGGCGTTCGCGGACCTCGAGCTCAGCGACGCCCAGATGACCCAGGTGAGAGATTTCCTCAAGACCAAGGGAGTGGGCATCGGAGAAGCACTGCCCATCGAGGAAGTGATCTCCGAAGAAGAGATGAACCATCTCAGAGAGTACGAGGAAATGATCGACGCGATCGAGATCCCTGCAGCGGGAATACTGGACGCGGTCAAGCTCTCCGCCATGGCGGGAGAACCGGAGGCCCAGAAAAAGCTTGTGGAGTATTCACTGAGAAAAGTTGTGGATATCGCAAGGCTTTACGCAGGGCAGGAGGTCTATATGGAGGACCTGATCGGCACGGGAAATGAAGCGCTCCTGATCGCTGTCACGCAGCTGGCCCCTCTTGAGAGCCCTGACGAAGTCGACGGCTATCTGGGCCGCAGGATCATGGACGCGATGGAGGATCTTATTTCCGCGAATTTGGATGAAAAGGCTGCGGAGAAGGCAGTTGAGGAGAGAGTCAACCTGGTAGCTGACAGAGCAAGGGAACTTGCGGAGGAGCTCGGAAGAAAAGTAACTGTCGAGGAGCTCGCCGCCGAGTACGATATGGACCCTGACGAAATTCGCGAGGCAGTCCGTCTGTCGGGCAGCGCGATCGGAGATATTCAATGACAGAAATGGGTCCCGGAAACGATTTTAAATACATAATGCAGGATCTGTACAGGCTCTATTTTGGCGCGAAATGCTCCTACAGGGAGATCCTGGAGAACGACGAGACCTACACCAGGTTCAAAGCCCTGTGCAGGCATTACCTGATCACTGAGGTGGATCAGGACACGACTCTTGAGAGCCATCTGTATTACCTGGAACCCGAGGACAAGGCGGCTGAGGTGTATATAGGACTCGGCACCCGCGTCAAGCTGAGCGTTCCTACTGTCAAAAAAGGGCTCCTGGGCAGGGAACAGCGCGTATTCAAGGAAGAGATCTGGAAAATTGAGGATCTCCTGGCGCTGAGCGCGCATCAGAAGCAATTCCGGGGGATCGTGATCTCGGAGGTGCAGATCCCTAAGCGGAAGCTCAGGGAGTATACGATCTGAGTTTCTGGCGGGATGCTGCTGCAATGCCGAGAATTTGGCAGGTTGGATCATACGGGATGTTTTCATGGAGCCTGCCCCCATGCAAAAAACAGGGAACCTGTAAGAAGGACCTTTTTTTGATGATTTTTTGCGAAGTTGGATTAAAACGCCTGTTATTCTTGAGGCGGCCTCCATTTTCCCGGAGCTGTAAGCTGCGAGATGGAGGCCGCTTCTTTGCGGTTCTTCGATATGATCCAACTTCACAAATTATCCCCTTGATTTCATGAAGATTTGCTATCAGGTGGAAATCTTCATGGGGGCCGAACAAGATAGAAATCGCTAAATGATCCAACAGCTTATTAATAACGGTAAAGACTCGAGGAACGTATGCCGGCAGAGCATCTGCTCTGCCAATGGTGCCAACATTCCTCACAGCTATTGCAGAAGTGTTTGCAGAAGGCATGACTTGACAGAAAAGTATAGTGGAAAGGATAATAGAACAGGAAGCATTAAGCTTTCAAATCTATTATGCACGCGCATACGCAGAAGAAGATGCTGCCTGCAGGCAGCCCGCACGCGGCGCGGCAGCTCGCTCTGCGAGCTTTATTCAGACGCAAATCTAAGAGCCGAATTCCGGTATTTTCCATAATAGTAGAACCAAAAACCTCTGAAAATCGAAAATACATTCGATTTTTGGCTGAAATTACTTGCGCACTGCGAGAGCGAGTGCTATACTAACACAAGAACAAATGTTCGCAATCTGGAGGAAATCACATGAGTATAGATAATGAACAGAAGAAGAAGGCACTGGACGCAGCACTCCTGCAGATCGAGAAACAGTACGGTAAGGGAGCTGTTATGAAGCTCGGAGATCCCTCCGTTCAGATGAATATTGAGACGATCCCCACAGGATCCCTGAGCCTTGACATTGCTCTCGGACTGGGCGGCATTCCCAAGGGCAGGATCATTGAGATCTACGGACCTGAGTCTTCCGGTAAGACAACAGTGACGCTCCACATGATCGCCGAAGTGCAGAAGAGGGGCGGAATTGCGGGATTCATCGATGCTGAGCACGCTTTGGATCCGGTCTATGCCAAGAATATCGGCGTCGACATCGACAACCTCTATATTTCCCAGCCTGACAGCGGCGAACAGGCTCTCGAGATCGCGGAGACCATGGTCAGGTCCGGAGCTATCGATATCGTAGTCATTGACTCCGTCGCCGCACTGGTACCGAAGGCAGAGATTGACGGCGATATGGGCGATTCCCACGTTGGTCTGCACGCGCGTCTGATGTCACAGGCACTGCGTAAGCTGACCGCTGTAATCAGCAAGTCCAACTGCGCTGTTGTCTTCATCAACCAGCTCAGAGAGAAAGTCGGCATCATGTTCGGCAATCCCGAGACGACCACCGGCGGCCGCGCGCTGAAGTTCTATGCATCGGTGAGAATGGATGTGAGAAGGATCGAATCCCTCAAGCAGAGCGGAGAGGTGATCGGCAACCGCACAAGGATCCGCATTGTGAAGAACAAGATCGCTCCGCCCTTTAAGGAGGCAGAGTTCGACATCATGTTCGGAAAGGGCATTTCCTACGTCGGAGATGTTCTGGACCTCGCTGCCAAGTGCGACGTCATCAACAAGAGCGGTGCATGGTACAATTACAAGGGCAACAAGATCGGACAGGGCCGCGAGAACGCCAAGGCATATCTCACCGCGCATCCTGAACTCCTTGAAGAAATCGACCGCCAGGTGAGGGAGTACTATCATCTCGATCCGGCAGGTGCTTACAAGGCGCCTGAAGCTTCGGCTGAGGCAGCACAGGAAGACGAAGAGTAAAACTTGATGGAGCAGGCGTTTTGCCTGCGCAATGGCTCGAGCTGTGAGCCTTGAACTCAGTTAATCGGACAGTCAGCAGCAGGCTGCCGTACTATTTTGACAGATAGTGCGGCAGCCTCCTGTTCATTTAGACCGGAAACAATAATGGTCACGATTGGGACGGGTGTTTCGGCTTGTTATGCAGGCCTTCACAAGAGAAAGGAAACAGAATGGCAGAGGCAGACAAGGACTTTGAGCAGAGAAAAAAAGAGTGCCTTCGCAAAAGCGGCGTACTTCTCGCGCAGCGGGACTATACCTGCGGCCGGCTTCGTGAAAAACTCCTTGCCGCCGGATTCAGCGAAGAAGTTGTCGAGATGACGCTGCAAAGCCTCAGGGAAGCCAATTACCTGAACGACGAGAGGTACGCGCAGAATTATGTGCAGGCCCACTGGGAGGACCGGAGCCGTCTCAGGATCCGGATGGACCTGGAGTCCCGCGGAGTGCCCTCTGAGATCATAAGCGAAGTGATCCGGGCGGAGAGCGAAGAGCGCGGACAGGAAGCAGAGATCAGGCAGATCAGGAAGCTTATGAATAAACGCAAATACGATCCCAAGGGAGCAACATGGGAAGAGAAGGGCAAGATGCAGGCTTTTTTGTACAGAAAGGGGTACAGCCAATCCTCTGTGCGGGCGGCCATGGGAGCAGAATCCCTTGACAGTGACGGGTTTAGTGTATAAAATTATTGAGTGCGAATCTGCCGTTTTTGGATTTACAGTGTTGTGAGCCGTGACAGCGTGAACGGGATCCGGGATGACAGTGAAACGCGAATTTAATAAGGAGGTGCTCCTGTATGACTACTGCAATTATCGCAGTGATTATTACACTTGCAATCTCTGTACCGGTCACTTTTCTCGTTACTTCCAACTATCGCAAGAAGCAGCAGGAAGAGACGATCGGAAATGCGCAGGAGAAGGCCAGGGCGATCATTGATGAGGCACTGACTACTGCTGAGAACCAGAAGCGCGAGGCTATGCTGGAAGTCAAGGAGGAATCCATCCGGGCCAGAAATGAACTGGACAAGGAAATCCGCGACCGCAGAGCCGATGTGCAGCGCAACGAGCGCAGGGTTCAGCAGAAGGAAGAGTCTCTCGACCGCAAGATGGAGAATCTTGAGCGCAAGGAGCAGAGCCTGCAGTCCAAGGAAGAATCACTGAGCAAGCAGAGAGAAGAAGTCACCAGACTCGGTGAGCAGCGTCAACAGGAACTCGAGCGAATTTCGGGATTGACCTCTGAACAAGCCAAAGAATACCTTTTAAAAATTGTTGAAGACGATGTAAGACATGATTCCGCCGTCATGATCAAAGAGATCGAGACGGAGGCAAAGGAAGAGGCAGACAAGAAAGCTAAGGAATTTGTGATCAGCGCGATCCAGCGATGCGCTGCAGATCACGTCTCTGAGGCAACGATTTCCGTCGTGCAGCTTCCCAGTGATGAGATGAAGGGGAGAATTATCGGTCGTGAGGGTAGAAATATCCGCACGCTCGAGACAATGACAGGCGTAGATCTTATTATCGACGATACGCCTGAAGCAGTCGTAATTTCCGGATTTGACCCCATTCGCCGTGAAGTTGCCAGGATTGCTCTTGAGAAGCTGATCGTGGACGGAAGAATCCATCCCGCCAGAATCGAAGAGATGGTCGGCAAGGCACAGCGTGAAGTGGAAGCGAGAATCAAGGAGGAAGGCGAGGCGGCGACACTTGAGGTCGGCGTACACGGAATCCATCCTGAGCTCGTGAGACTTCTGGGTAAAATGCGTTTCCGTACCAGTTACGGACAGAACGCTCTCAAACATTCGATCGAAGTGGCACAGCTGTCGGGACTGCTGGCAGGAGAGCTGGGACTGGACATCCGTCTGGCCAAGCGAGCCGGCCTTCTGCATGATATCGGCAAGGCTGTCGACCACGAAATGGAGGGATCTCACGTACAGCTCGGCGCTGAACTGTGCCGCAAGTACAAGGAGTCCCAGGTTGTCATCAACGCAGTGGAATCCCATCACGGCGATGTGGAGCCCACAAGCTTGATCGCATGCATTGTACAGGCTGCGGATACAATTTCGGCAGCAAGACCGGGTGCTCGCAGAGAGACACTGGAAACCTACACAACCAGGCTCAAACAGCTTGAGGAAATCACAAACAGTTTTAAAGGGGTTAGTAATTCTTACGCTATTCAGGCAGGCAGAGAAGTTCGTGTCATGGTAGTTCCTGAGCAGATC
>JBGUJH010000048.1:0-29753 GCA_045113775.1 Lachnospiraceae bacterium
GTGGGGATCGGATACTGGAATCCTCTTCCGTTGGCGTCGCCTTCGATCATGATCTCGATGAAGGCCTTGTTCACCATGTCCATTTCCTTCTGGCAGTCGCCATATGTGAAATCCATCTCCCTGCCGCCGATGATCGCGGGAAGGTTCTTGAGGTCGTTCGGGACCGTCCAGTCCAGAGTGACGTTGGAGAACGGCGCCTGTGTGCCCCATCTGCTGGGTGTGTTAACACCGTAGATGAAGGACTGCACGCACTGCTTTACTTCCTTCTGGGAAAGGTTATCTACCTTTACGAAAGGTGCCAGATATGTGTCAAATGAGGAAAAAGCCTGCGCGCCTGCCCACTCGTTCTGCATGATTCCCAGGAAGTTTACCATCTGGTTGCACAGTGTGCTGAGGTGGTTCGCCGGGGAAGAAGTGATCTTGCCGGGAACTCCGCCCAGACCCTCCTGGATCAGCTGCTTCAGGCTCCAGCCTGCGCAGTAGCCGGTCAGCATGGACAGGTCGTGCAGATGGATCGCGGCGCTGCGGTGAGCCTTGGCGATCTCGTCGTCATAAACTTCGCTCAGCCAGTAGTTTGCTGTGATCGCGCCGGAGTTGGAAAGGATCAGTCCGCCTACGGAATATGTCACGGTGGAGTTTTCCTTCACGCGCCAGTCGTTGATCTTGAGATAATTGTCCACCAGCTCTTTGTAGTTGAGCAGGGCGGAACCGACGTTACGCACTTTCTCGCGCTGTCTGCGGTACAGAATATAGGCCTTGGCCACATCTGCGTATCCGGACTCGGAGAGCACCTTCTCTACACTGTCCTGGATATCCTCGACCGCGATCACGCCGTCTCTGATCTTGGGCTCGAAATCTGAAGTAACATGAAGCGCGATCAGATCGATAATGGTAGGATGATACTGCTTGTCAATCGCAATGAACGCCTTCGTGATCGCGTCACTGATCTTACTTATTGAAAAGTCAACTACCTGTCCGTCTCGTTTCGTAACCTGATACATAATAAAATCCCCCTCATGTGGTACTGTATTTCTCGTAAAAACTCCGGTTCCGTCCGGCGGCACACTACCGCGAACACAAATACAGTACCACGAAGGGGGCAACTCGTCAATATCTTGTGGCAATTTAAATATTCTGTCAATATATTGTATTATGATATAATTCTGTACTTTCTATTGTCATTATTTGCTGCCTGTCCTTGCATTGCGTCTTCCCGCAATAATAAAAATAAAAGCAGCTATCCCCATAACAGATACCAGGCATCCGGTCTTTTTGTACGGCTCGCTGTAATGAAACCGAACATTGTGCCTTCCGGCAGGGACAACAACTCCCACATACCGCTCATTCAAGCAATATGTTTCCTCTTCTCTGCCATCTATATAGGCCTTCCAGCCTTCTGAGAACGGAATTGCAAGACACATGAGCTGATCATCTTCTACACTGATATTACCGCTGACTGTATCAATACCAAACTGCACATCCTGAAGAACATTTTCCTTTAACCTGCCTATCTTTTCCGCGTATTTATCCATAGGGATCGAATAGACCGTCAGATCATCAAACGTATACACCCCACAGTATGGGAATGTTATCGTTATGGTAGTGACTCCTTCTTCACTGTACCCGAGATTGACAATATAATCGTGCCTGCCGCTTGAGAACGTCCCTTCCGGCGGAACATATGACAGGCTTTTTCTTACACCGCCGGAAGACTCGAAAGTTATTCCTGCTGTGTTGACATATTCCCAATTCTTTTTTTCATTTCTTATGTCTTTCTTTTCAGTTACATTAAGCAGATTCCAGTTCGTTTTATTATACAACTGCAGCGGATCCACGGAATCATCCCCAAAATACAGATCATACTGTGCGGTTTTTTGGAAATCCAGCCCCTTAATGCCAAAATACGTCTCAGAATTCGCGTTGTTATTTGGCAAAGTAATGACTGCTTTTGTGCCGTTTGAGGTCGTAACAAATCCATTCTCGATCTGTGTTATTTCCGATCCCTGGCATTCAATTTCAAAAGGGACCGAATAATCCGCCGCTTTATGATCCGAAAAGCTGATCTCCTTTAATTCTCCGTCAATATAAGCGGATTCAAGCTGTGCCTCCTGTTTTTGTACCGGATCATAAGAATCCCATATATCCTTGTTGAAATAAGAATCATAGCAATATGCGATCGGCAGCGAATACTCATTTTTATAGAAAGAATAATATTTTGACAGATCGCCTTCAATTTTCGATATCTGTTCATCGCTCAATTCTTCGACATCGAGTTCCTTTTTCAGCTCATCAAGTTTCTTTTCAACAGAAGGATATACATTTTCTTTTCCTTCCTTCGAATAACCGAAAGGCATTCCTTTGCTATTGTCATTATTAACTACATATAGTTGTACAGATGACAATGCAGTCGGAGTTGTTCTGTCATCATATCCCTGATAGTTGAAAAAACTCTGTTCCAGCATACAAAGATCTGCCCTGAAGCGGTTCATGTTCGGATTTGATATAGACCAATAATACTGTGTGCTGGATACATCATGCAATATATTAGCATTTGTCGTCAAATTGCGGCCGGATATTCTGCAAAACGGTCCTTCAGCATATTCCTTTACAACATATGCTTCATTGTTGATCAATTCATCTCCAATACTGCTGTTTGCCATATATTTGGAGACCCAGTTATATCCATTGGGCGAGTTTCTCCAAAATGAGATAATAACTGAATTTGCCGCCACGATCAGAAGAAGCATTGCCTGCTTTGATTTATGCTTATTATCAGGACACTCTTTTTTTATGATCAGCAATACTAAATAAAAGATCGGTATCAGCGATAAAGTTGAGGCAGCTCTTGACCTGGCAAATGTCATACATACCGCATAATACAGGGTGCTGAGTATCACCATCAGTTTCCATTCTCTGTCTCTTACAGAAACCAGTTCATCCCATTTCCCGGCGAGAATGTATGTACACAACAATGAAAATGCCCATGACCAGCGGTTCGCCATATATGACATACCGTTCAGTATCCTTCCGCCTATAGGGAAAAGGATGATCGCGCATCCGGCAAAAAACAATGTTTTTAAGAACCTGTCCCCTTTTTTGATGAACAGAAGGAATACTGCCAATATGACCGGCACAGTATAGCCCAGACACAGCCAATACGGTGTGGTAATAGTCAGAGCTGCTGAAGGCAGTGTGCTGTAATAGAACCACGGATACAACCAATAAAACTTCTGGCTTATTGATAACCTGCTGTCATTCAGAAATATCATTAGCACAGGTACTAATATAACGCCGGCAATACAGACACCGGTCAATGCCATTACTCCCAGGTCGAGCAGCACCATAAACCCTTGTCTGATCTGACCCCTATATAAAAATCCCAGACGTATCAAAGTATATAATACGGCCAGAAGAACTATCATATAAAAAAAGTAGAAATTACTGGCGGCAGAAATTGCAGCAATAATAATAAAAAGATATGGCTTTTCTTTTCTGATGGTCTTTTCGATCCCAAGGATCATCAGCGGAAAGTAGATCATCGGATTAAGAAAATAAGGGTGCATTGCCGCAGCAATGCCCCAGCCGCAAAAGCAATAACTAATAGCGCCGGCGAGTATTCCGTACCGATTTTTCAGTCCGGTTCCGAAGCAAAGAGCAGAAAATGCTATTCCTGAAAGATACAGTCTGAGGATACATGAGAAGGTCAGAAAATAATGCATGAACCGTGACGGAACCATCACAGAAAGCAGCGCGATAGGATCACCGATCACATAATAATGCATGGTGCTCAGCACATCGCTGCCTTCTCCGAGATAAAAATCAAAATCCTGAATCACTAGCGAATGGTCGTTTATCAGACGTCTTACGATATTTCTGAGATACCTGCCATAATATATCAGAGCTTTTAAATGCTGCACCCAGCCATCGCCATTGAGCACCAGTGACTGCCCTTCAATAATGAACCATGAATAGCAGCAGGCGGCAACAATACAGAACATGACAGAATAAAAGACATAATAGTACTTCTTTTTCCCATCGTCTGTAAATGCCTGCTGTAATAATTTATCTACCATTATTTCTTACCCTGGATGTATGTATTTCCAAACATATAGTCCGGATTCCCGGTCAATGCATCAATAAATAGTTAAAACTGGAAATAGATAAACTCAGCTGAGTTATACCCCGGTCCATATACTCCAAAAATCAAAACGAACATGATCGCCAAATAACAGATCGCCCATCTGAGCGGAAGCTTTCTGCTGCAGATCCATTCCCGTACTTGAAAATTCTTATATTTGAGAATATCCGAAATGAAAAGTATGGCTAAGGATACAAGCAGCACTTGAAGTGTTGACTGGTCAAGGCCCAGATCAGGAAGGTTGTCACCATGCGCGATCCATCCCGGCGACCAGAATTTGATCATCCTCCTGATGATCTTAAGGCTTTTTTTGAACGATTCCGCACGGAAAAAAATCCAGCTGAAATCGATTAAAATAAAAGTAATGACTGTTTTGTAACACTTGACAAAGAAATTGTTCTCATCAATCTTCAGTAATTGATAAAGTCTCTTTTTTACAGGCATGAGGTTCTCGCCTATAACCTGGAAGATTCCGTTTATCCCGCCCCAGGCCACAAAATGCCATTTGGCTCCGTGCCACAAGCCGCTGAGGATAAACACGACCATGAGATTAAAATGTTTCCTTCTCTTGCCTTTCCGGTTGCCGCCAAGCGGGATGTACAAATAGTCCCTGAACCACGTTGAGAGCGAGATATGCCATCTTCTCCAAAATTCTGACACGGATTTGGAAAAATACGGAGTATTGAAGTTCTCCATGATTCGGAATCCCATGACCTGCGCGGCTCCGATCGCAATGTTAGAATATCCTCCAAAGTCACAGTAGATCTGGAATGCAAAGCATACTGTTGCAATGATCAGTTGAGAGCCTGTCCGGTCCTGATAATTATTATAAACATTATCCACGACCATCGACAGGTAAGAAGACAGTACGACTTTCTGGAAATAGCCGAACAGCATGAGCAGTAAGCCCCTTTTCATCCTCTCGAAGTCAAAAGTATGCCTCTCATTGACCTGTACCAGCAGATTCTTGGATCGCTCGATCGGACCGGCAACTAATTGGGGAAAGAAACTAACAAACAGTGCATATTTTAAGAAGTTCCTTTCTGCATAGATATCTTTTCGATAAACATCCATAGTATAGCTCAGTGCCTGAAACGTATAAAACGATATACCTACCGGAAGGATCACGTCAAACGTCGGCGCAGCAACTTGAATATTTACCAGTGACAGCAAACGCACTACAGCATCAGTTACAAAATTAAAGTACTTGAAAAAGAACAAAATTGACAGATTGCTGGCAAAAGATAACATAACGAACAGGTTTTTCCAGCGTGTCCTGCTCTGTTCATCGCTGATCTTGTCACACCTGTCGATCAGTATACCCGACAAATACGTGATAGCTGTTGACGTGAACATCAGCAGCGCATATTTCGGGTTCCAGCACATATAAAAGAAATAACTGCACAGCAGCAAATAAACGTACTGTACTTTGTAAGGGAGTACAAAGTAAAAAAGACAGACAATCGGGAAAAATATCAAGAACTCTATTGAATTAAACAGCATTATTATGCTCCTTGCGTCGTTTTATAATCAAATATTCATACATCATTTATCTCTGTTTCTTCTTCGCCGGTATCTAATAATTGATCCAGCGCTTTCTGATATTCTTCGTAGTCCTTGTCCCACTGATCATAAGCTGCTTCTCCCTTGTGCGACTTCAGTCCGTACTGATTGACAAGAAAATCTCCAATGCATTTGGTCAGCTTCTCCGCTCCATAAGAATTAAGGTGCTGAGCGTTGAACAGATCCGTGTTGAAATCTATTTTTGCTATGCCGCTTTTTTGAAAGAACAAGTATGGAACATTACGTTCTGCCAGATAATCCTCCATACTGATAGCAATTCCCATAGTATGTTTATACCAGTCTATCTTTTCGCCGTCAGTATCCGTAAACGGAGCCTCAAATACGACCAGTTCAATATCATTTTCCCTGCAGAGAGCCAGTATTTTTTCAAAGTATTCCCGTGCCATTTCAGGAATTTCTTTGGCTTTGACATCCATTCCGGGGTCGCTGTATGGCTCAATTGTTGTCGTTATACGGGATCCTTTGAGGTAGCGATGATACTTGAAATCACAGTCTTTGAGATCATTCCATCGATTATGATACAGCAAAAAAGGGAAATAATAGGATAGCTGTTCTTTCCAGGGCAGATCCGGAATTGCTTCACGCAGCAGCGAAATACGTGGTCTTCCCATACGTATCTCATCTGTCACTGAACGGAGAGTATGCTCATTAATATACGGTTGATAAGTAATAAAATAATAGCCCTCCAGCAGAACGACTTTAGGCTTTTGATACTTTAACGCTTCTTCAAGCAGGTAATAGGAACATACCATGGTTTGAGAAGGGCTTCCCATTATATAAGAAGCAAGCCCTTTTTCATTCCAGAGTACATTGGGCTGAAATCCATAGTATGCGTGACTGCTTCCAAGACACAGCACATCAAGAGAATTCCTGTCCAGATCATAGAAAGAACGAATCATATTGATATCACCGCCGGATTTTCTGGTCATGATACCGGAAGTAAACGTGAGGATCATAACTAAACCGATAATGAAGCATACTGTTTTAATGATCTTCCTCATATTATACCCGCTTTCCTCTACTCCATTCACAGTTCTAAAGCCCACCGGCGCCATTGCCCGGTAATTATACCTCAACATTGATACAATGACAAATAGATAATGCCGCAGCATCCTCTGTACAGCAGGGAAAAGCAGCACAATATCTTGATCACTCCACCCCTCTGATCTGCACGTCTTTCACATACTTCCTGACCACATCCGCACAGGCCTCCAGCTTCTCCCCCGACGGCGCGCTCAGCCCTTCAAAGGGAACAGTATCCCGGTCCGTAAAGCACTGCAAAAAATAGTGTTCCGCGCCTTTGATCCACTTTCCGATCTCTTCAAAATCCTGTATTTCGTGCAGCTCATTGACGACCGTCGTCCGAAACTCATACTCGATCCCCGATTTCTTCAGCAGCTCCACGCTCTCGCGGACCGGCCGCAGATCCAATTCTTCCATTCCTGCCGTCATCGCGTATTTCTCCGGGCAGTTCTTGATATCCATCGCCGCGTAATCCACCAGCCCGCGCTCCAGGACTTCCCGAAGCACGCCCGGGTGCGTTCCATTCGTGTCAAGCTTCACAGGATACCCCAGCTCCCGGATACGCGCGATGAAATCCGGCAGATCCCTGTGCAGGCACGGTTCTCCGCCTGTGATCGCGACACCGTCCAAAAGGCCCTTTCTCTTTGCCAGAAAAGCGAACAGCTCTTCCTCATCCATCACCGGAGGAACCTTTCCCGTCGCCAGCTCATAGTTGTGACAATATGGGCATCTCAGGTCGCATCCCCCCAGAAAGATCGTGCATGCCACCCGGCCGGGAAAATCCAACAATGTCATTTTCTGCAATCCGTGTATGTTCATGATAATTCCTCCGCCTCATCCGCCGCGCTGTTTACGCACACAGCCATGATGAACGGTGTCATCACGTAGACAACAAAAGCGTACCGGGCACATGCGTTGACCGGCGACAGCAGGCAGATCAGCCATTGCAGCACTACAGGCAGAAACCAGACCAGTTCTGTCTGCTTTCTTCTGTACAGCACAATACTGCACAGGCTCAGCCACATGGAGCACGGAATGCTGAACAGCAGTCTTTGTTTGAAATTGTGTGTGACCACGACGATGAACTCTATCAAATGGTCATTGAAACGGAATCTGGGGCCGGAGATCGTGTCGCCCTCATTCGAGACAACTATATCCGTCCCTCGCCATATCCATCCGGTAGTCGCCACATCCACGCTGTAATAGCCGTAAGTCTGCCAGATCACCGCGTCGGCGTAACTGCCCGGATAACGCAGCCCAAGCTTGAACCATGCCTTCATGAACTCTCTCATATCAGCTGAAGTCGTCTGCGGATTATAGCAGAACTTGATCGGATCAGAGAGCTCTCTGTCGTAAGTCGACCAGTCCTCGACAGGAAACACTTTGTACACAGCCTCATATTCCTCGCTCTCCAGGATCTCCGGATGCGATCCGATCGCGTTCGCCACCGTCTGACAGAAAATTGAATACATCTCCTGCTTGCCTCCCGGCGCGATCCTGCATGCCGGCATCACAATGCCCTCGAACAAAATACTGAATGTCAGGATCGGCAATGCCAGGCAGACCAGTATTTTTTTCCAATAGCGCCTCCGCAGGAGCATAACGACCAGGAGAGTCAGCACAACGATATAAATACCCTGGTTCTTGATGAACGGTATTGCCACGGAGCACACTGCCAGCCATCGGTATCCCGCCGGATCCTCCGGATTGTTATAGACCTTGTGCACCAGGCAGCAGAGCACCGCCAGCGCGGTCGCGAACAGCCCGTCCAGAAAAACAAACGTGTTGAACGAAGCGAACATCGGATTCAGGCACATGAACAAAAAGACCAGATCCCAATAGAAAGGACTCAGTAATTTGCGGAAATAATACAGCACGTAGGACAATCCCCACGAATTGAGCGCACAGATCACTATAGACAGGGCAAAACTCCCCCAGTTGATATGTCCGACTGCCTTTCCCGCTTTAATAAACATTCCGAACAGGATCGTCATCAGTGCCGGATGGTGTGCGGTAATATAACTTCCCGGATATTTGACCGGTGCCAGATCCCGTACCAGCGTATCCATCCCCATGGCCTGCTGATAGGCATACTTCATCCCGCCCGCTTCGATTCCCGGATACTTGGCACAGGTAAAGACCATGCCGATGGCAAACACCACAAGGAACAGCTTTAATTTCCCATGCTCTTCAAAGAGTGTCCAGAGGCTGCCCGGCTTGAAATCCCTGAGCTTTCCGTTCGGACTCGCTGCTGTTCCGCCGGAATCTGCGCCGACGATCGCTCCTGACCGCTCAAGCCGGCGCACCGCTGCCGCGATCCCTCGAATTAGGTAACAGGCAGCGATCACCGCCGCGAACATGAGCAGCCCGTCAAATAAAGCTACGGACACTTTCGTGACAAGATCCCTTTTGGCCTGATTACAGTGATACGCCGCCAGGCAGGATATCGTGTACATCACTGCCACGAGCACTATCTGTATTTTTCTCTGTTTCCCGTTTTTCATATACTTCAAACTTTCCTAAAAGCCAACCGAACGCTGCCCGACCGGGCGGGAGATCCTGATTCCGGTCATACCGCTGCCAGCACATGCATATTACGGATCTGCCCGTCTGCAATGTGATCATTGACGCTGTATGCGTGCTTCTCCAGATCCGCGCAGTCCGCCTGCGTGAGCCCCTGCGCGCGCAGCTCCCCAATAATATCCTCCGCGATCCCTTCGATCACCCGGCTCTTCTCCGCGCTTGTTTCAGTCTCATTATCCGTCGTCAGAAGATACTCCAGAAGTTCCGCCGTAAGAGAGAGCTTTGGAAGGCCCCTCATTGCCCGGAAACTCCACTTATAATAGGGCTGATACTCCTCATTCAGGAGAAAGACAGCGGCCATCGAGCTTTTGACAAATTCCACAGCTGCAAGCTGCGCCGCCCCGGTCTCCCCGTGAGCCAGACACCTCCGGTAATTATACTGCCCCGACTGAGCCATGAGAAGGAGATTTCCGGCAAGTTTTTTGAGCCTGACGTCTTCAGGCCTCTGCCTGAGCCTCTCCCGGATCGCGGTCACTTCGCCGTAACCGTCCATGAAGATCTCCCCGTTCACGGCTTCCGCAAGCGAGTAGTCCGGCAGGTAAAGCCACTGCGTCAGGCTGAGCTCCCCGTCAGACGCCCCGACCTTGTCTCTCATGAACTCGGCTGTGCGGATGACGCCGTGTCTTGCGCCGCCGACCGGCGATACCAGCGATCGGCGAAGACCCATGAATTCTCTCGGAAGCGCCGCGTAAGCCCTCTCCAGCGCAAAGGCAGCCTTTCTGTCCACTATCTCTTCGCCCGGCAGAAAAAGGCAGAATCCCGGCTCAAAATCGTGATCCCTGGAGATCTCGTCGTCTAACCCCCAGCACTCCGACCCGCTGCCTGCAAGGCCCGCTGCCAAAAGCGGAAGCAGCTCCGGGAATTTCTCCCGGAGCATCGGTTCGCCATATTCTTTATAGAAAGCCCTCGCGAGCTCCAGTCCCTTCATGTTGTCCTGCCTCTCCGCACCCGGTACACCGGCAAGCGTCCTCACGCCTCCCTGTAGATTCTCTCAGCTGTCTCCTTCAGCGCTTCCGCAGCCAGAAAATACCCGTAATGGTCAAAAGTCGGCGCGCACTTCTCGCATACAAAAGCAAAATATCCGATCCGTGCACGCTCCTCGCGGCTCTTCCCGCGCAGCGCACTGCCGGCGCCATCCTTGTCTGCCGTTGCATTATCGCCGCCCGAAACAGCCGGCATATCTGCGCCGTCCGTGTCCGCCGGTTCGTTTTCGACGTCGTCCGTCAGCGGCCAGCCCGGTCCCAGGATCTCCCTGCCCTTGTTTTCAAGCAGCACCTGTGCCTTCTCAACAAGCTCGAAGATCCGGTTCTCGCCCTCTTCCGGCCCCAGCTGCGCTTCCACGACATCCGCCATGTTCAAAAAAGTGATAGCCTGCTCCAGCTCTCCGTCCGGCACGTCCGCCATCACAGTCAGCGCCTTCTCGTACAGCTCCAGGGCCTCCTCATAGCGTCCCAGGGCCGCACAGGTCAGTGCCATATTATTATAGAGCCCGCCCAGCAGCTGCGGCTCAACGTATTCACTGCCCTCGTACACTGCGCGCGCTTTTTCAAACAGCTCCAGCGACCGCTCGTATTCCCCGAAAGCATTGCAGGCCGTCGCTATATTAACGTAAGTCGTCCCTGCGACGATCGCGTCCGAAATGCCCAGCTCAGCCAGCAGCGAAAGGGCCTCTTCCGCGCTCTCCATGGCCTTGTCCTTCTGTCCTGTTTTGCGGTAGTGGCCGACCATCTCATTCCTGAGCACCAGCATCCCGTCCGGATCCCGTCCCAGCTGCGCCTCCGCGAGCCAGTACAGCAGGTGCCTCTCCGCTCCTGCATAGTCCCGGCGGCTCATATATTCGTTCATCTTCTCGATGACACGCCTCTGCGGGATCGGCCTGATGGGCTCGGTTATTTCATTCATTGATCTCATTTCAGGGCATCAAACTCCTCTTTCAAAGTCCTGACTGCGATCTCCAGGGGATCATAAACTTTCCTGCAAGTCACGTCGTCCTTATATCTCTCGTAAATGATCGGGAGCTCCGTGCATCCCAAAATACAGACGTCCGCCCTGTTCACCAGGTCCAGGAAGGTTTCTCTCACTTCGTCCGTGTACTTGTCCTGCTTGACCGCCTCGATGCAGTCCCTGAGCTTGGTGTACTCTTCCTGAGCAGGAACGCTGCACTTGATGCCTTCCTTCTCCAGGGCCTTCTGATAGACGCCGGAATCGATCGTTCCCTCGGTTCCCAGGAGATAGACTTCCTTCACGCCGTCTTTTGACAGAGCGTCCACGCAGCCCTTGATGATGTGAATGACAAGGGGTTCCAGTCCCGGGACTTTCTCATAGATCATAGGCAGAAACAGGTGAGAAGTATTGCAGGCCAGGACGATCCTCGTGCAGCCCGCGTCCTTGAGCCTCTGCATGGAATCCGCCATCTGGTCCACCAGCTTGTCCACGTTCTCGTTGTAGAGAAAAGCCCGGACTCTGCTGGGCATCGTGCACCGGTTATCTATGATCATGCGGGGTCTGTCCCACTCTTTCTCCGCTTCAAAGATCTCCGCGTACTGCTGGAACAGGTGAATTGTCGCGTAAGTTCCCATTCCGCCCAGAACGCCTATCGTGTATTCTTTGTCCATATTTGCTCCTTTTCAATTGATCGCTATACATTATGTTGATTCATTATAACATACAGCGACAAATGAAAGAACTCCGGAAACCCAATACAAGAGTTTCCGGAGTTCCTCAAATCACTTTATCAGCCTTCTGCATGAGGTTGCCGATGTCGGGATAAACGCCCAGCCCGGGATTGTCCACTTTGCTGACATAGGACATGGACTTTTCGACCGTATCCATAAAGGGAGTCTCCATAGTCTCAAATCCCATCGCAACGCTGCACACCCCTGTTCAATTTGTCGGTTATGTTTTATATTTCTTTTTATGAACGTTTTTGATAGAGTTAATTCTGATCCTTATGTTATATAAACGAACATGTTGTCTGATTTTAATGTTCGTTTCACCAGTTTAATGAGAGAGGATAAAAGATATGAACGTTGAGAAGAAAGTTATTTCTAATTTAAATAAATGCTACGCCATGTCTGAGATCACCGTGGAAGGCAAGCGCTGCTTCGTGGTAGCTGCCGAGAAACACGATCCCTGCTATCTCTTTAACGAAGACGGCGAATTCATGGAGAAGGTCTGGGATGAGCCCGGCGGAGTTATGACCATGGCTCCGGTCCCCGGAGCAGACGGCCAGTTCCTGGCCACCCACAAGTTCTACTCCCCCAACGACTCCGCGGACGCTAAGATCGTCATCGTGACCCGCAAGGGCAAGGGCGACTGGGAAGTGAGAACACTTTGCGAAGCTCCTTTCGTTCACCGCTTCGGTATTTTCCACAGGGCAGGCGTCAATTACCTGCTTGTCTGCTGCCTCAAGAGCGGTCATTCCTATAAGAATGACTGGAGATACGCCGGCGCCTGCTTCGCAGCAGAGCTTCCCGCCGATCTCTCCGCTTTTAATGACGGCAATCTTCTCGAGCTCTCCCTCGTACAGGACGGCATGCTCAGGAACCACGGCTTCTCCAAGACCGTCTGGGGCGGACATGAAGCCGCTGTGATCGGCTGCGAGCAGGGCACATTCCTGATGGAGCCCCCGAGAGTTCGCGGTGCGCAGTGGACTGTGACCAATCTTCTGCCCGTTCCGTCCAGCGACGCTGTCCTTATGGACTTCGACGGCGACGGCAAGCTCGAGCTTGGCCTGATCAGTCCCTTCCACGGCAACGCATTCTCCATCTGGCATCTCGATGAGTTCGACAACTATGTACCCCAGTGGAAATACGGCGCGCCCGAGAAGGATACCGAGATGGTCCACGCGACCTGGGCAGACATCATCCTCGGAGTTCCCACCTGGATCGTCGGCTGGCGCAAGGGGACCAAGGGCTCTGTCGCGATCACATGGGACGCAGAGGCCGGCAATTACCGCGCAGATATGTTCGATTCCAATACCGGTATGGCGAACGCTCTGCATTTCGTCAGAAGCGACGGCAAGGACATCGTTGTCGGCACCAACCGCGAGATCGACGAGGTCGCTTACTACACTTTCACTGAATGATCTGATTTGAGGTGACTATGGACTTGACTAATGCAGATATCCGGCTGATGGCGTTCGATCTGGACGGGACACTCCTAAATGCTGCCAAAGAATTGACGCCGCGGAACAGATCCGCCCTTGAGCGCGCCGCGGACAAGGGCATTCAGATCGTGCCCACAACAGGGAGGCTCTTTCAGGCGATCCCTGAAGAGATACGTGCCTTTCCCTTTCTCCGCTACGCGATCACTATCAACGGCGCTGCCGTGTTCGATACTTTGACCGGAGATAATCTGTACAGAGCCGAGATCCCTCTGGAAAACGCCATCGGGATCATGTCCTACCTTGATCAGTTCCCGGTCATTTATGACTGCTACAAGGACAACGGCGGATTGATGACGCGGTCCATGTGGGACCAGGCAGAAGTCTTTGCCCCCAACGCGTACTACGTCCGCTCGATCCGCACGATGCGCAAACCTGTGCCGGAACTGAAAGAGTTCCTGCTGCAGCAGGGTGGTTCAGTTCAGAAGATCCAGCTGTTCTCAACGGATCCTGCGCTCCGAACAGCTCTTTTGAAGGAACTGCCTCTCCGCTTTGACGGCCTTTCGGTATCATCCTCCGTCGAACGCAACGTGGAGATCAACCACAAAGACGCCAACAAAGGTGCCGCGCTCATGGGTCTCGCCTCGAGGCTGGGCCTGACGCGCAGCCAGGTGATGTCTTTCGGCGACGGCCTCAACGACATCAGCATGATCCGCGAAGCCGGGATCGGCGTCGCCATGCAGAACGCCGTGGAGGAAGTCAAGTCAGCAGCCGACCTGATCACCGGAAGCTGTGAAGAGAGCGGCGTCGCTCAGGTGATCGAGCAGTTGCTGGATTGACGGCAGTCTCCGGACTGAATCTGCGATCATAAATGATATGTTCCGAACAAAAAATAAACCGTCCGATCAAGAACTTCTGCTGTTCCTGACCGGACGTTTTTTTCTCTGCCCGGACATCTCCTCTCGGGCTGAACGCAGGGTACACACATGTGACGGTTGACCGTTCCCCGCTTTGCGAATACAATTTCGGTATCAGTCATCAGCGGAGGAATATCCAATGTCAACATCTGTCATCCTGTTCACGATCATAGGTATTCTGTGCATCCTGTACGGAATCATGGTCCTCATGATCCGAAGCGGCACGACTTTTTTTGTCGTCTGGTTCGCGCTGGGCGCATTCTTTTTGCTGCTCGGATTTCTGGTTCATAACCACCTTCTCGAAAAACTTCCCAAAATATTGCGAACCCTTCTCCTCATAGCCATCTGCGCAGGTATTCTCGTGCTCGCAGTATGTGAGGGATTTGTTCTGCGCGGTTTCAGCAGCCGCGCTCCGGCCGGTCTCGACTACCTGATCGTTCTGGGCGCCCAAGTCCGCGAAGACGGTCCAAGCGCTGTCCTGAAGTACCGCCTCGACGCGGCCGTGCAGTACCTGCAGGAAAATAATTCCACTATCTGTATCGTGACAGGCGGAAAAGGCGCCGCCGAGCCGTTCCCAGAAGGACAGGGAATGAAAGACTACCTCGTGAAATCCGGAATTCCCGAGGATCGCATCATCGTCGAGGACCGGGCCCTCAATACTGTCCAAAATATCCAATACAGCATGGCTCTTATGTCCTCTCCGAATGCGCCCACTGCGATCGTCACCAACAATTTCCACGTAACGCGCGGGCTCGCTCTGGCGCGCGGGCAGGGTCTCACCGACGTTTACGCCATCGCGGCGCCTTCGGATCCCCTGTTTCTTCCCAATAATATGCTTCGGGAGTTCTTCGGCCTTACCAAAGATTTTCTTCTTGGAAATCTCTGACGGCCTGGCGCCGGTTCCATAAAAAAAGGAGGCTATCGCCTCCTTTTCTGTTCTCACATCGCTTTAATCGTTCAGGCCCTTATCGCCTTTCTTTTTCCGGCCATCCTCTGCGAATACGAACCGCATGGGTCCCACAGCCACTGTTATGATGCTGCCCGCGTCCGCCCGGCTCGTGACCGAGCCCTCATCCAGCGTAGTCATCAAGGCCAGGAAGCTCATGGGTCCAAAGACCGGAATGCAGTAGATGAGGAAGGTCAGGACGTCGCATGGATTCATGTTCTTCCAGCCGTTCTCCTCAATCCTCGCCTTCAGTACGAACCACTTTATCACTGTGCTCAGAAAAAGTATCCCGCCCAGCAGCAAATCATATTCTACGAAAGCAACCGCTATCGTGCGCATTTACCATCCCCCTTTCGTACTCGGACAGCCCTGCTGCCCGCCAATCAGAGTGACCGCCTGCTTAAAATGGTATTATGAATGATACTATACACCAAATCCCCGATTTGTTATATCAACCTGCGGTTTAGTGAATATTTTGCCGGTCCTTAAATGTAGAACGAAATTTCTTCCTTTCCGCACGCGTGTGCATCATAAACTTCAGCGGGGGACATCCCCCCTGTGTTATAGTATCATTATATTTGACATAAGATACCGATACAACGAAAGAATGGTACGCGATGAAAAGAAAAAGATATCTGTTCTTTGACATAGACGGGACGCTCCTGGCCGGCGGCTACGGAAATTCCTACATACCGGACTCCACGGTCCTGGCACTTCAGAAATGCCGGGAGGCCGGCCATTTTCTGTGCATCGCCACCGGGCGGCTGCAGGCCATGGCGGTCGACTGCATGCATGAGCTGGGCTTTACCAGCATGGTCAGCGACGGCGGCTATGGAATCACGATCGACGATAAATTCTACGGCGCGACCCCGCTCCCCAAAGACCTCGTCATCAGGCTTGTCGACGAATGCGCCGCCAAAGGGATGCCCTGGGCCCTCCAGGTAGACAACACTGTCTACCGCTCCGCGCCCGACAGCCGCTTCGAAGATTTCACACACGACGTTTACATGAAGACCCGCGTCGTCCCCGGCCTCGATCCCCGCGCCTTCGACGAGATCTACAAGATGTACATCGCCTGCCTGCCCGGCGAGGAGCAGCAGCTCGAGCACCTCGACGCCCTCCCCTGGTGCCGCTACCACCGCGAATATTTCTTCGTCGAGCCCACTGACAAATCCGTCGGCATCAAGCGCATCATGGACCGGCTGGGCGCCGATTACGCGGACGCCGTCGTGTTCGGCGACGCTTTGAACGACATGTCCATGTTCACAGACGACTGGGTCAAAATAGCGATGGGCAACGCCTGCCCCGAGCTGAAGGCAAAAGCTGACTTCGTCACCACGAATGTCGATGACGACGGCATCTACAATGCCTGCAGGCATTTGGGGCTGTTTTCTGATGACTGATCAATCTCATCATCCACACAGGGTTCATTCATCAGAAAAGTGTCACCCTTTAGGGGTACAATAAATTTTTCTCACATGTCTTTCAAAAACCCTATATTGGTGGAATAACCACCAATATAGGCAAAAATAAAAGGGTACTTCAACCCTCTGCAGCTGCAGGTATGTGTTTGTGAACCCCTATATTCGTGGAATAACCACCAATATAGGCAAAAAATAAAAGATATTGCGAAAAATCCGAATGGATAATACTTGAAAAAAGATGACTCCGATAAGATTCCAATTCCATGAATCTTATCGGAGTCAATCCGCTAAACATACATTTTCAGGGGTCACCGGCTCACCTCGGACCGGCACCGACGCCGAAATGCAGAAAGCCCCGCGGCTCACCTACCGCCGTTCTTTCTCCCGCTGTGCCCTGATCCATCCCGCCAGCAACGCTGCCAATACACCCGTCAGAACCCCGCAGCTGTCTATCACAATGTCTCTGAACTCACAGCTTCTCCCCGGAACAAACGACTGGTGAAACTCATCCGTCACCGCATAAGCCGTCCCGATCAGCCACGCGACCGGTGCACCGCCGGCAATCAGCAGCCCGGGAGCCGCCTCCGGCAAGTCCTCACCACCTCCCGGCAAGTCCTCACCGCTTTCGGACAGTCGGGAAGCCTCACGCCACTCCTTCACCGCCGGCACCAGAACAGCCCCGAGGATCAGGTACTCCATGAAGTGCGCCCCTTTGCGGACAGCGAAAACAATCGCCTCCCGGCCATAAGGCAGGATGCCCTCGATCACTCTCATGATCAAGTCTACGATCACGCCGCTCTCTTCGCTTGACAGTTCTGAAGGCAATGCTGACTGGGCGAAAATGAAGACCATTATTACAGCTGCAAGGACAGTGAACTTCTTATTTCTCACAATATACGATTCTGGCGCTTCCGGAATCGATCAGGCCTTTTGTTCCGGACTGATAATCAGCGCCGACAGCGGCCATGCCGACCACCTTGCATCCGGCGTCCTCGATCAGGTTCGTGCAGGCCTGCATCGTAGCGGCTGTGCTCATCCAGTCGTCGGCCAGCAGGACTCTGCTGCCCGCTGGAAGGATCTTTCTCTCCGTTACCAGAGAAGTTACTTTATCGCGGTGATTGATATAAGAAGCGGTCACCTGTTCTTCCGGATCGATCCAGAACTGGCTGTTCCTGCGGATTGCAACAAATCCCACCCCGAGTTCCCGCGCCAGCATACTTCCGATGATAAATCCCAAAGGCTCGGGAGAACAAACACAGTCAATTTTTCCGCGAAACGGTTCCGCCAGATATTTGACCAGCGCGTCCAGAGCTTTACTGTCCGCGTAAAGCGGCAGCAGATCCCTCTTGCCTCCCGATTCTTCCAGATTCAGATTACGTATTTGGTCTTCAAGTTTTTTCAATTCCATTCCCATGGCCAAACCTCCGTCAAAAAAGAGATCACCCGACAACTCCGGTCCGTATCTCCTAAACTCACTCCTGTCAGGCTCATACCTGAAAACATCCTGTCAGATTAATTATACTTTTCCGCCGCTGTCTGGTAAAGTGCCCCGCAGACAACATCTGATGCTATTTAGTTTTCCTGTAAAGTGTGCTTACCAACATGATCGCCGCCATCAGTATTATCGGCATCGAGTATCTGGGCAGATTTCCCGGGCATGCAAAAAAGATCAAAACGGAAAAGAACGGAAGAGACACAGATCCGATCTGTTTTATGCTGTTCTTTTTAAGCACTGCCAAAAAGCAGAATATAGTCAGCCAAGTATAAAAGGATGGCACAAAGATAAGGCCGACGATCGGTATATACTCAATCAGCAAAAACAGTTTTCGTATTATCTTATTCAGCTCCCCGCCTGTAAAATAAGACTTTATATACAATTCATCTGTTTTATCGACTCTGCTTACAAAACGAGTGAAGACCGGAAGATCTTTCCATGTTATGTCGAAGAATTTGTAACTTGTATTCAACGTAGCGGCAAAATACACTCCCGGATGCTTCATCAGCATAGAGAACCAAGTCTTATAATAGCCCTTCAGCTGTTCATCCGTCGCTGCCTGGCGAAAAGTCAGTTTTACCGGATCTGTAAGCTCCGGATTATACACTTCAGCCAATCGGTCATAGTCGAGCACTTCTGAGATCGCCTCTTTTTCTTCTTCGGTGACCTCATTTCCATAATTCACCGCATATCTGGCCGTCTGCTGAAAAAGCGGTCCTAATGTTTCCTGCTTTCCGCCGGGAGATACGTTCCATAAAGGAAACAGCACATTCACCCAGATCGTCTGAACAAACAGGATCGGCACAACAAACGAAATAAGCAGTTCTTTCCAGTTTTTTCTGTAAGCAAAAAGAAGTATGACAAACAGGACGGCAGCCAGATATTTTCCCTGTCCTTTTGACAAAATAAAGAAAAGAACGACTAATGACAGCAAAGGAGTGAACCATCTTTTCTTCCACAGCTCTCCATCAGATACCATGAGCTCAAACAGGAACAGCATGAGCAGAATGCAAAAGAAAGAGAATGTGACATCTTTCACCATGCACACTGACATAATGGGATAATACGGAAACAGCGCCGTAAACCATGTCCCCGCTTTGATGAATCTGTGATCAACTCCCAGCTGCGGAAGTCTTGCCCAGATCCAGGTCAATGCCAGCGAAAAGCAGATCATCTGTAAAAATGAGAAGATCGCAACTCCTATAGCCGCACTGCCCAGTAAAAGTCCGAGTTTCACAAAACTGCCGTACAGCCAGGTCGTAAATACCGGATGATGATCAGTGATAAAGATATCCGGTCCCTGAATCGGCGATACATTTAGCGGGAATCCGATTCCTTCTCGATGGAAAAACATTCGGAGCTGCTTTTCTGTATCTCCATTATTACTGGTCCCCGGGAAAAACAGAATATAATACGGCATCCAAAACATCAGGTTCCTTATATTTAAAAAGACATACTCCCTGATTGAAAACGTTCTGTCATTACAGTTTTCATCCGCCTTATTAAAGATGACAACAGCCTTTTCTAAAATCTTCAAACAGACTATCGCCGCGGCCAGACTTATGCAAAAGCATAAAGAAAACAGAACTACTCCTTTCAAAGGACTGTAGTTGATCTTATTATCAGTTTTGAGATCTCTGCCGATCAATTGCATCAGAGAAAACAGTGCTGCAAATACAATACCTTTTGCCGCGTTCAGTGCACTTATAGGACCGGCATCATCAAATACCGCTTCTTTTATCCAATTCCAAAATCTGTTCATGCGAAATTCCCTGTGTCTGTTCTCGTTCCTTCAATGCTTTCCAATGAAAAAGCCGCCTGCGGCATCCTCTTGAAATACCGCAGGCGGACGTCCTGTTCTCATTCACTGTTCAGATCTCTTTTCGGAGTTCCTGTTCAGCGAATCCTGCTCGTAATGCTTACACATCCCGTGCAATATACCGGCGCTGTGCCTTTATCTGAGCTTGAATGCAACGCCTTCCGCGATCGGAGCCAGATTCATAAGAGAAGCATAGCTCTCATATCCCGCTGTCTCCTCGCTTGCACGCACACGCATGCTGCTCTGCGCCAGGCTGAACTGATACTTCTGGTCTTTTGTGATGTAATTGTAGTAATCATCAGGCACATAATTCTGGATCTCTTCCGTCGTCACATAGCAAAGAGCGTGTTCGATCTTATCTCTGTACTCCTGATCCGTAAGAGCCTCAAAATAATAGCCGTAGCTGAAGGGATCCGAATCCTTGATGCTGTCGACCGCCTCGTCCAGAGAACCGGCGTCGTCCCATGTGGAATCGACTTCGTACCAGTCATCGCCGAGCTTGACAACGCTCCATGCGTGTCCGCCCGCGTCTTCCATCGTGTTGCCCGCAACGCCTACAATGACGGTCGCGTCAATGCCGCACTGCTGCAGGAGGTAAACATAAGCCTGTGAATAACCGTCGCAGACCGCGTAGTTTGCATTTCCGTTGCTGTCCTCGACCAGCGCGCCGTAAGCAGTGTGTGCCAGGTTGCTGTATCCGTTGATCGAATTGTCTTCCATAACAGGAGTGTTGTAACGGACTGTCTCGATCAGCTTATCATGGATGTCCTTGGCGATCTTTTCGTCGCTCTGGGACTGATCGATATCCGCGAGGAAATTGTCCGCCGCGTCGTTGAACTTGGTCATCATCTCTTCGAAATCGTCGAAAGGCTCTTCGAAGAAGCAGTATACGGTGTATGTGCCGTTTCCGGGCTGCTCATAAGGAGCACCGAAGGACATCTCCGCCTCTGTGAAATTGTAGAGCCAGAACAGTTCGGGGTGATCATACAGCAGTCCGCGGTAAGCGAGCAGCAAAACATTGCTGAAATCCGCCGATCTGGGATCCACAGAGATATTGGCGACCGTTACGTTATCGACATTTGTCGGATCCGTCGCGCACATGAGCATCGCGTCGTACATAGCCTGCTCATCTTTGCCCATGTTCTCATAATAATGGAAGGTCTCGGCATTGTTGACCAAAAGGGAGTCTGCCGGCGGTGTATACGCGCGCATAGCTCTGTCCAGCTTATCCGTATCTTCCGACGTCAGTTCTTCCGGATCTTCCAGGTCCTCAGCAGGTTTCAGGCCGCCGATCGCGAATCCGGGGATTCCCGCCAGAGGCTTCAGGTCGCCGCCATTTGTGCTGGCTACAGTATCAGCTGCGGATTCCGCCGCGGGCTCAGCCTCTGCTGCGGGCTCAGCTGCAGGCTCTTCAGCTGCAGGTTCCGCCTCAGTTTTTTCAGCTGCAGGTTCTGCCTCAGTTTTTTCAGCTGCAGGTTCAGCCTCTGCTGCAGGCTCAGCTGCCGGTTCTGCCGCTTCTGTCTCCTGTGCCGCGCCCTGCTGGCCGGAAGTTCCGCTTGCACCTGTCCCTCCGCATCCAGCGAGCATAGATACCGCAAGAGTCATGGATAAGAATATTCCCATTAACTTTCTCATTGTGTCCTCCCTTCAAGCTCCGTTGTCAGCTCAAAATGTAATTACAACTATTAATCTATTATACACTGAATGATAAGTCATGACAAAGCAAATGCAGTCACTCTCCCACGATCATCTTAAACCTCTGCAAATCCGCCCGGTGCGTGATCTTGAAATTCATCGGGTCGCCCTCGATCATGCAGGTCTTCATACCCGCCACATATGCGATCTCAGTTGTGCCGCGCATGCTCTGCAGGAACTCGTGGCTCTTTCCCTCGTGCGCCTTGTAATACCCGTGCAGCCAGAAAGTCTCCGGCGACTGTCCCATGAACAGTTTCGACCTGTCCAGGAGCTTGTCGACGCTGCTTCCGTCTTCGCTGTAATAGATTGTATCAGTCGCGGGGACGACGGGGAGGCAGGCTTCGTATTCGCCGATCGCGTCAAAACACCGCCCGATCAGGTCGCATGTAACAAGGGGCCTCACGCCGTCGTGAATGATCACCTTGTCCCGGTCGGACTGCGAATCGGCCATGCAGAATTCCAGGCCGCTCAGGATCGATTCCTGTCGGATCGATCCGGGCTCCGCAAATCCGAAGATCTTTTTGTATTTGCCGCGCAGATCCTCCTCCAGCTTCTCCCGCCAGGCCGGAGCCATCACGATGACGATCCGGTCGACCGCTTCCGAGTTCTCGAAGGAATCCAGCGTATATTCCAGGATCATTCTGTCCTTAACTTTATAGTATTGCTTGGGAAAATCTCCCATATGCATCCTGGTGCCTATTCCACCGGATAAGATCACAGCATAATTCATGTAAAAACCTTTCTAACCCCTCCCGCAGGCCGGGTCACGCAGACGTCTGCCCGCAGTGAAATCCCCGCAGACTCTATTTTGCCTCATACGGAATTCCCTGGGAAACCGCGAAAAACTCCGCATAGGAGCCCTTGCTGCAGTGGATCTTTATCGGATAGGGTTTCGTGCCGTCTTCGTTCTCTTCGCTGAAAATGTCAGGCTCGAAGTTACCACTACTAATATAAACAACGCTGTCAGGGATTTCAACGTCCGTTACGCCCTTCGCGCCGCTGAAAGCCCCGTACATGATCGCCGTTGTTCCTTCCGGAACAGTGACTTTTCCTTTCTTGCCGGCGGGGCACAGATAGAGCGTGTTTTTCTCCTTGTCCAGAAGAAGGCCGTCAGCCGAGGAGAAGGACTCACTCGCGGGGTCCACCTCAAAAGCAGTGTTGCCGATAGAATCAAATGCCATCATTCCGATCTCATTCATTCTGGCGGGAATTCTGATCGTCTTAGCGCTCCCCTTCCGGATCGGGCCTTTATAGTCGCGATAGACATAGTCACCTATCTTCACAAGGCTGTCCGGGAACTTCGGATCTGCCACCGCGGTCTGCTGGAACGCCGAAGCTCCGATCGATCTGGTGCCTTCAGAGAAATGAACGGTCTTTAGGGACTCACAGTCCCGGAACGCGCTGCTCATGATCTCTTTGGCAGGGGGCAGCGAGACCTCCGTGAGCGCTTTGCAGCCCATGAAGGCTGCCTGTCCGATGCTCTCCAGAGATGTGTCCTTGTCGAAGGTTACTGCCTTGAGCCCCTCGCAGTTTGCGAAGGCTTCATCGCCGATCCGGGTAAGTGAACCGGGCAGACGGACTTTCTTGAGGTTCGTGCTCGCGTAGAACGCTTTGTCCTCCACCGAGACCGTTCCCCTGGGAACGCTGAATTCTTCCACGGTGCTTCCTGCCGGGTATCGGAGCAGCGCGGAACCGTCCGCAGTAAACAGGGCGCCGTCCCGTACACTGTAATTTTCGTTTTCGCCTTTCTGCGCGAAGGCCGATACTCCGTCTGCTGTAAACGCCCCGTCAATATAGCGCATATTGGGAGTTACTATAAACGGGACGTCCGAATCCCATCCGATGCACTCCTCTTCCAGTACCTCAATTCCCTCCGGAAGGCTGTTGAACGTTGTCGTGGGATAGACTGCTTCTTTGCCGAGCTTTTTCAGTGTCGAGGGCAGCACGACCTCTGAATACCAGTTGAGATCATTCAGCGCCTGCCCGTTGAGATCCGTGACGCCCTCCGGGATCACGATCTTTTTGACATTGGGTGCGGGACGCCCGCAGTCAACCGGAAATCCTCTGGCGGCAAAGACCGGCTCAATGCCGTTTCCGACACCCGTCACCGGCAGTCCTTCCGCCTCTGCCGGAATTTCCAGCACTTCGTCCTCACCTGTGTATCCCCAGAGGACCGCATGGTCCGCGTACAGGTCAAAAGACATCCGGCCCTTCTGCGTCGGCACCTCGACAGTCTTTTCCGGCCTCTCCATCTCATCCGTGAGCTGTACGCCCATTTCGAGTGCGAATTTCTCTGCCTCGGAACCTGCCGGACAATGATAGATCGCGTAATGGTCACTGTTTTTATAACTATTTAATCCCTTCGGGAACTTGGTCATGGACGCGGGCAGGTAGATCTGTCTCACGACATTGCCGGCCAAAGTGTTCACCCCGTCGTAAACATCCATCGGGGCTTCCGAAAACTCCACAGTCCCTTCAGGATAAATGGCGCGGAGCTCAGGGTCCGTCGCAATATAGTAAACCGTGTCTCCGGCTTTGTTCATGAGCGCGCCGTCAACTCCGCTGTAGTGGCGGTTGTCCCCGCTCACTTCGAAGCGGGTGCCCACGAACAGGTCAAAAGCATGGTCCCCGATCTTCTCCAGGGAAGCCGGAATGTAGATCACTGACTGCTCTTTCGGGATCTCTTCCGGATCAAATGACCAGCTCCCTGTGTCAAAACAGTGCATGCCCAGTTCCTCAAGTCCTTCCGGAAATACCGGGACCTGAAGACTTGTGCAGTCATAGAACGCATAGTTGCCGATCTTCCTCAGTCCCTCGGGCAGGATCACTTCCTTAAGGGATGCTCCGTCGAAAGCGCTGTAGCCGATCTCTTCAGTCCCTTCTTTCACAGCGAAACTGTCTCCGGCCGCGCCGGGATACGCAAGGAGCATCTTTCCGTCGCCGCTGTAGACCGCGCCGTCCGCGTCCAGGACCGGATTATTCCCGTCAGGCTCCGTTCCTCCCGTAAACTCCTCCAGCATGGAGCACTGCATGAAAGCGCCTTCCTCCAGCACGGTGAGCTCTTTCGGGATCCTGAACCGCTTCAGAGACTCGCAGTACGCAAAAGCGCATTTACCTATCTTTTCCACGCCGTCCGGCAGTTCAAACTCTTCGAGCGAGCTGCAGCACGAGAACGCTTCGTTCCCTACCTCTTTCAGGTCGGCAGGCACATTGATCTTCTGCAGATCCCAGCAGTAGGCAAAAGCACCCGCTCCGATGGACGTTATCGTATCGGGCAGGACCACTTCTGTGACCGGATCGTATCCCATGGCGTCAAAGACACTGTACCAGGAGAACGCGCGCCCTGTGATCTTCGTGACGGGCACTCCCTCGACCGTATCAGGAACAACTATCTTGGCCTCCCTGCCTTCGTAACCGATCACTTCCGCGTGATCTTCATAAATTGCGAACGTCAGCTGGCCGCTGCCCATCGGTTCCGTCACCTTTTTCCGGTCATCACTCCCGATCGGGACCAGTTCCGACGCGTATTTTTCTCCGTTTATGTCCCGGATCTCAATCTGGCAGAATGTGTCTTCCAGGTTGAACTCACTGATGTCCAGAACGTCGAGCTCCACCTCGCTGCTCACAGGGACGGCGCTCCATGTCGTGCTTCCGGGCCTGGTCCACTCCTCGTAAGGGCGGATCCTCCCGCTTTCGTCTCTGGCAGGAACGATCAGGTCCGGCCCTGTCAAAACAGCAAGCCCCTCCCAGTTCATCAGGTCGACCGAGTTCTTTCCTCCAGCAATCCCTGATGAATTGTCTTCCAGTTCAATATTTTGGATCTGCACTTCACCGCTCTTTTTATCCTTGCTCAGGCGGATCGTGACGTCCGCGGCTTCAAGGTCGTTTATGCGGTTCGCGTACAGTACATCACTCCTGAGACTGATCCCTTTAGTGTCGTAAACTTTGCGCTTGCGGTCTGACTCCACCTCCACGGCGCGCAGGATCGCTGCCTGCTCGCCATTTCTGAGCACTGCCAGCTGCACATTCTTGTCCAGATGCAGGACGCCGTTCTTATCGGGCTCTATTCTGCAGTTTTCCATGATCGGCCTATACCCGCCGAAGATCCCGTTTGAAGTCAGAACAGTGTACGTCGTCTCGGTCATGTTATCGAGCTGCTCATGGGTCAGCTGCAGGGTATATTCATCCCCCTGGTCCGTTGGCTCTCCCAGATTCCAGTCCCAAGACTTGCTCTTCAGGAAATACTCCCCGGCGGCATCCAAAAACCTGGAATACCCTTCTGTCTTAAGAAAACTCGCGTAATACTCGTTGAGCTGCTCGAACTGTCCCTTGTTCTTGTAAGGATAGTACAGGGTCATCCCTGCGGCGTCATCAATATTGGCGTACTTGTCGGCGACAGCCGCTCCCAAGGCCGCCTTGACGGCTGCGGCTTCCTTCGGATAAAAGGCCTCCATATGCTCCGCAAGATTTCCCACGTCTACCAGGTCATAATAGAAAGAGACCACTCCGTTGGGATCCCTGGTCATTCCGAAACTCTTTATCTCCGACCGGTCCTTCATAAAACTGGCGTATTCGCCGTTCTCTATACCGTCCGCCATCTTCTCTGCCAGCGCGTCCAGCGCGGCGTTCAGCGCAGTGATCCCGCCCAGGTCGACGAAGGCCAGCGTCAGGTCCGGATTATAAGTCGAGGACTTTTTCCCGTTATAATACTTTTCAAAAGAAGTGAGGATACTGCTTCCGACCTCCCCGGCAAAATGACCGCCGGAATAGGTGCCCGGTTCATCCAGGACCTTCAAAAACTCATAGTTCCATCCGTCTCCGGGCTCCAGCTCTTCCGATCCCACATAATAGTCCGCGTAATCCTGCCAGATCGTCATGCACTCCAGACTCCCCATCAGGCACGCGTCAAAGCCCACAAGATCCAGTTTCTTCCCGTCTGCCCCTCCCTTGAAGACAGACGCGTCCATAGCCGTCCGCATCTCATTCAAAAGCAGCGAGTCAGAATCATACAGCTCGTCCACGCCGTAACCCCACAGAGGTCCGCCGCCGTGGTCCCACAGGATCAGCACATTGTGGTCCGCAGGATAGTTCTCCCCGCAGTAGTTCAGAAAAGCCGACAGCGTCTTCGGAAGCCCCATATTGGCATTTCCATTGGTCTGCGCCACGATCCTCTCTTCCCCTTCAAGGGACAGGTCAAGCACGCAGTTGCGGTCGCAGGGCACATTTCCGACCCAGCGGGTGCTTCCGCCCGTGTACGCGATCACATTATAGTTGTCAAAATTCAGCCCGGCCCCGTCGATCTCCTCAAGATCCTTCGTAGCATTGCCCAGTCTGCTCTCCAGGTTGGAGCCGACCATATAGATCATCACAGTGCAGACCTTCTTCTCGCCCCCGCCGTTCTGTGCGGCCGCGCCGTTTCCTGCCTCACCCTCCGGCGACACCTTGCTTATCGTCGGGTCCGAATCCTCCGATGACTGGGAGCGCTTGGCCATAGCCCTGGCGTACTCGCCTTGCCCGGCCTCTCCGGGCGCGGAATCCCGCTGATCCCCGCTTCCCGCATTTTCGCTTCCCGATTCGGTTCCGCCGCCGGATGCTGTACCGGTTCCGCTGCCGGCACTCCCTCCCGCGCAGCCTGAGACTGCGAGTGCCGCGGCCAATATAACAGATAGAACCTTGCTTTTTTTCATTGCCTGAAGCCTCGCTTTCCTGACGGTTATTACTCAATTTTTTGCAGAAATCCTTTATTAAATAATATCGTCTTCACCAGTCCATCTCAACCAAAAGTATGGCAGGGTAGACACGCTTCTTCCAAACAAAAAATCAGAGCCCGCCGCTCCGGATCCCACGAAGGTTTCCATCGCAGCAGGCTCTGTGCTACCAGCTAAAGAATATTCTATTGCAAAAGATCACTCCACAGTGACACTCTTGGCCAGGTTCCTCGGCTTGTCCACGTCAAGGCCCTTGGCGACTGCTACATAGTAGCCCAGAAGCTGCAGCGGGATGATCGCAAGGCTTGCCACAAAGTGTGGATCCACTTTGGGAACGTAGATGACGAAGTCCGCCGTCTCCTCGATCTCATAGTGGCCGTAAGTGGTAAGGCCCATCAGATACGCGCCGCGGCTCTTGCACTCGACCATGTTGCTGATGGTCTTCTCGAAGAGATCGTTTTGGGTCAGGACGCCGACCACAAGGATGCCGTCCTCGATGAGGCTGATCGTGCCGTGCTTGAGCTCGCCGCCCGCATAGGCCTCGGAGTGCACGTAAGAGATCTCCTTCATCTTAAGGCTGCCCTCCTGGCAGATCGCGAAATCGAGGCCTCGCCCGATGTAGAAGGAATCGCGCATGTTCGAGTACTTGGACGCGAACCACTGCAGTCTCTCTTTTTCCTCAAGGATCCTGGAGATGCCCGCCGGGATCTTCTGGATCTCCTTGATATAGTCAAAATACTGCTGCTCGTCGATTTTGCCCCTGACCAGCGCAAACTGCAGCGCCAGCAGGTAAGTGACGATCAGCTGGGCAGAATAGCCCTTGGAAGTGGCGACCGCTATCTCGATACCTGCCTTCGTATAGAAGACGAAATCCGCCTCGCGCGCGATGCTGCTGCCCTCGACGTTGACGATCGCAAGAGTGCGGATGCCTCTGTCTTTGGCTTCCCTCAGAGCTGCCAGGCTGTCCGCCGTCTCACCGCTCTGGCTGATAATGACGACCAGATCGTTGGGGTTCAGGATAGCATTTCTGTAGCGGAACTCGGAAGCGAGCTCGACACGCACAGGAATCCTTGCCAGATCCTCGATGACGTACTGAGCGGCCGTTCCGACATGCCATGCCGATCCGCATGCCACGATGTGGATCTGCGTGATCTCTTTGATGATCTCGTCGGTGATCCCTATTTTGCCAAGGTCGATGCGGCCGTTCTCAAGGGCAAAGTCCAGAGTATCCTGCACGGCTCTGGGCTGCTCGTTGATCTCCTTCATCATGAAGTGCTCGTAGCCGCCCTTGTCGGCTGCCTCGGCGGAGAAAGTGATCTCCACCTGCTCCTTCTCGATCACATCGCCGTTGAGGTCGTAGAAAACTGCTTTGCCGGGAGAGAGTCTGCCCATCTCCAGGTTGCCGATGTAGTAGACCTGATTGGTGTACTCGAGGATCGCGGGGACGTCGGAAGCCACGTAAGTGTCGTCGTCTGCGATGCCGATGATCATCGGGCTGTCTTTTCTGGCTACCCAGATCTCACCGGGATAATCCCTGAACATCAGCTCCAGCGCGTAAGAACCGCGGATACGGACCATGGTCTTGGCGATCGCGTCGATGGGACCGATCTTATATTTCTTGTAATAATAATCCACCAGCTTGATGGCCACTTCCGTGTCCGTCTGGCTGTAGAACTGATAACCGTGCTTGAGCAGCTTGTCCTTCAGCTCCTGGTAGTTCTCAATAATACCGTTGTGCACACCCACCACAAGAGACTCCACCGGTCCGGATCCGGAACCCGTGCAGTTGCCCGATACGTGGGGATGCGCGTTTGTCTGCGTCGGGTCGCCGTGAGTCGCCCAGCGCGTGTGACCGATGCCGCAGGTACCCTTCAGGGAGTTGCCTCCGTCCGTCTTCTCGGACAGGTTCTTGAGCTTACCGGTAGCCTTGACAACCTGTGCCAGCTCCTCGCCGTCTCTCACCGCGATACCCGCGGAGTCATAACCTCTGTATTCCAGTTTCTTCAGCCCTGCAAGCAGTATAGGAGCCGCCTGCTTATGGCCTGTAAAACCTACAATTCCACACATATAATAATTCTCCTTGTAAAGAGGCCGGGCGTCTGCCAAAAAAGACAGGAAGCCCGGCATTCAAGCCTTAAAGTCAAGGCTCGCAGTGCGAGCCGCTGCGCCGCGTGCGGGTTGCCTGAAAGGCAACACATTCCATTCCGCACGCGTGTGCATCATTTAACTCAGTGGGGGCTTGTCTCCCGCCACTGAGTAAGGTTTGTTACAAACTCATAGCCTTACGAGGCGGGAGACTTCCCACCTGAGTTAAAG
>JBGUJH010000049.1:0-27790 GCA_045113775.1 Lachnospiraceae bacterium
GGAAATGGACATGGTGAACAAGGCCTTCATCGAGATCATGATCGAAGGCGACGCCAACGGAAGAGGATTCCAGTATCCGATCCCCACATATTCCATTACCAGAGATTTTAACTGGGAAGAGACAGAGAATAATAAGCTGCTGTTCGAGATGACGGCGAAGTACGGCACACCTTATTTCTCAAACTACATCAACTCCGATATGGAGCCCAGCGATGTCCGCTCCATGTGCTGCAGACTGCGCCTTGACCTGCGCGAGCTGCGCAAGAAATCCGGCGGCTTCTTCGGCTCCGGCGAGTCCACAGGCTCCATCGGCGTAGTCACGATCAACATGCCCCGCATCGCTTATCTTGCTGAGAATGAGGAAGACTTCTACAAGAGACTGGATGAGCTGATGGACATCTCCGCCCGCAGCCTTAAGACCAAGAGGACCGTCATCACGAAGCTCCTCGAGAACGGCCTGTATCCTTATACGAAGAGATACCTGGGAACTTTCAGCAACCACTTCTCCACGATCGGCCTGATCGGTATGAACGAAGTGGGCCTGAACGCGAAGTGGCTTCGCGCGGACATGACCAGCCCCAAGACCCAGAAGTTTACCCGCGACGTTCTGAACCATATGAGAGAGCGTCTCTCCGACTACCAGGAGAAGTACGGCGACCTGTACAACCTCGAGGCAACTCCCGCGGAGTCCACGACATACAGATTTGCCCTGCACGACAAGGAGCAGTTCCCGGACATCATCACAGCGAACATGAACGGGAAGCCTTATTACACGAATTCCTCTCACCTGCCGGTGGGCTATACGGAAGATATTTTCTCAGCGCTGGATATCCAGGATGACCTGCAGACTCTGTACACCTCCGGAACCGTATTCCACGCGTTCCTGGGCGAGAAGCTTCCTGACTGGAAGGCTGCAGCCAACCTGGTCCGCAAGATCGCAGAGAACTATAAACTGCCTTATTACACGATGTCTCCTACCTATTCCGTCTGCAAAGACCACGGTTATCTGACCGGCGAGCAGTTCACCTGCCCGATCTGCGGACGCAAGACTGAAGTTTACAGCCGCATCACAGGTTACTATCGCCCTGTCCAGAACTGGAACGACGGCAAGGCCCAGGAGTACAAGGACAGAAAGGTATACAATATCGGCCATTCTCACCTGACTCATGTGGGACCTCTTCCGGCTGCCGGTGACAACACAGAGGCAGTTATGGAAGCGATCAATGAGCGCGGATGCTGCGGCGCTATGGAACCGGTCATTGCTCCCGAGATCAAGGCTGAGCCCGCCGCACCTGTGGCGGAGACTCCGGCCGCGCCTAAGGTCGAGGCACCTGTCGAGACAAAGGCAGAGACCAAAGTCGAGGCTCCTGCCGAGTCTGGGACTGAAGAGTCCGTGAAGATCGCGGTCAAGCCGGAAGGCTCAATGACAGTTCTTCTTTTCAAAACACCTTCCTGCCCGAACTGCAAGGCAGCAGGCGCGATCCTCGATAAGGCAGGCGTGGAATATGAACCTCTCAATGCCAACGAGGAGAGAGAACTCGTGAAGAAGTTCGGCATCAAGCAGGCACCGACACTGGTACTGGTCAACGGAAATTCCTTTGAGAAGTATCGCGGCGTGTCCGATATCAAGGGATGGCTGATGCACAAATAATTTGAAGATCAAAGAATCGCCCGGCAGCAGCATTATTGTCGGGCGATATTTACTGATAAGGCGAGATCGTATCTTGAGCGAAAGCACAGCTGTGACTCGCAAAGCACAATCTGTATAACACAGGGGGGATGTCCCCCGCCTCTACAGGCGGCGGGTAGTAACAAACTTTCTCAGCAGCGGGTGACAATCCCCCGCTGAGTTATATGATGCACACGCGTGCGGAAAGGAAGATGTTGCCTTACAGGCAACCCGCACGCGGCGCAGCGGCTCGCTCTGCGAGCCTTGAATACAAAAAGAGGACCAAAGCAATGCGCTTTGGCCCTCTTTTTTAAGGGAGGGGAAAGTTAAATAGCGGTAAGGTGATAAATAAAGGCCGTATATTCCGGGATTTCGCGGGGAATCGGGATTCCGGCATGCATGAGGGCCATGCCTGTCGCGACAAGGACGTCGGATCCGCTCTGAGAGCCGGAGCCGCCCTGCGGCCCGAAACTGCTCTCGACACGGTAGTATCTGTCGCGGTCGAGGCCTTTGCACTTTATGTATTCCTGCGGGCCGTTGACAGTCAGGTTGACTGTGATCACCGTTACCAGTGCTTCGCTCTTGTCTTTGGCGACGGTCTCCCAGGCGACGAGGTTGACCTGCTCGAAGGGGTTGGCAAGTCTGTAATAATCGCCGAAGAAGTTGAGGTCGTAATACTTATGGTAGAGAGCGCTCATCTTCTTGCAGGCTTTGATCTCTTTCTTTTTCAGTTTGGTCGCGTCCAGTTCATAGCCGAAGGTACCGCACATGGCGATAGCGGCTTTGGTCTCGAAAGGAACCATGGGGCTGGCCTCCGAGACGTGTGCTCCCATGGTGCACACGGGATAGAGGAAGGAGGAGCCGTAGTGGAGCTTGAGGTTATCCAGCGGTTTGGTGTTGTCGGAGCTCCAGTACTGGACAAAATACGTGAGCATGGCAGGTTCAAAGCGCCCGCCGCCGCCGGCGCAGCCCTCAAACATGATATCGGGGTGGGTCTTCACGATGCCGTCGAGAACGCGGTAGAGGCCGAGTACATAGCGGTGTGATACTTCGCCCTGTTTATCAGCAGGCAGTGCGTTGGACCAGAGGTCCGTGATCGCACGGTTGAGGTCCCACTTCACATAGTAGATGTTGGCGCTGTCCAGGATCCGGTTGATGCTCTTAATCAGGTAATCCTGGACTTCTTTACGGCCTACGTCGAGGACCAGCTGGTTGCGGCTTCTGACCGCGTGGCGTCCGGGGATCTCCATGGCCCAGTCGGGGTGCGCGCGGAAGAGGTCGGAGTCCTCTGACACCATTTCGGGTTCGAACCAGATGCCGAACTTCATGCCGAGGTCATTGATCTGTCGCACGAGCTCCGTCAGGCCGCACTTGATCTTCTTTTCATTGACGTACCAGTCGCCGAGGCCGGAGTTGTCGTCGTCGCGCTTTCCGAACCAGCCGTCGTCCATGACGATCATTTCTACGCCCATTTCTTTGGCGGCTTTCGCTATTTTGACCAGTTTCTCATCATCGAAGTCAAAAAATGCCGCTTCCCAGGTGTTGATCAGAACAGGACGTCTGACGTCACGCACAAATTTGCTCTTATTGAGGTTTCTGCGGAAGAAGTGGTGGAAGTTGTGGCTCATTTTGGCCAGGCCCTTGTGGGTGTAGGTCATGAGCACGGCGGGGGTATCGAAGGTCTCGCCCGGCTCAACGGGATAGCTGAACAGGCGGTCGTTGATGCCCATGACGAGGCGGGCCTGGTCGTACTGGTCGAGCTCCGCTTCCGCGAGAAAGCTTCCCGAATACATGAGGGCAAACCCGTAGCAGGAGCCGAAATCTTCATTGGCTGCGCTGTCAACCAGTGCGATAAAGGGATTCTGCTGGTGGGAGGATATGCCTCGGCCGCTGCGGATCTTGTGCACATGGTGAGTCAGCGGCTGGCGCTCGACCTGGCGCTCCTGGCCGTATCTTCCGGGGAGGGAGATCAGGTCCATGCCGCTTCCGTTCATGTAGTCCATGTTGATGGACATGATGCGCTTGAGGTCGATGCGGCCGGTGCCGCCGTTGTGGACGCGCGCCGCGCGCATGATTATATCGGATTCTTCAAAGACGGAATAGAGGAGTGTCACCTGCACCTTGGTTATGGCGTCCTCGATAGTGAGTTCCAGGGTCTGCACTGTATCGCGGTCGGTCGCGAAAGCGGTCGGAAGCCCGTTCAGGGTGAAGGGACCCTCGTAAATTTTGTGAGAGACGTAGCGGCCGTTGAAGGAAAAGCTGCCGTCACTGTTCTGCACTTCTATGGAGTTAATGCGGAAGTCGCCCTGCTGCTGGGTGGTGAACTCCTGGGGCTGGGCGTCGAGGGAAAATGTGCGCTCCTTGAGGGAGTCATAGGGATTTCCCGAAAAGCCGCGGTCATAGCGGCGGATCAGGTAGTAGAGATCTTCGTCGCGGATCGTGGCGCCGTAATACAGATGGTTTACATAGTTGAGATTGCCGATCTTGAGCTGATAGGTGGTCTTTGCGGTGTGAAGGGAAAAAGTCTGTTTTTTCTCATTGTAGACAATGGCCATGATTATCTCCTCTGATTGGTCTTATGGTTAGACAGGATCTGTACTAATCGTATCGCAAGGGGGAGATTATTGACATGTTTTTGTGTGGCCTGACGGGCGGATTTTAGGGAGTAGTGGAGACAAGGGAAGTTTTTTAAACCCTCGGTTGTTTGAAAAACAGGCAGTCCGTTTATAAAATAATAAGCACCCTAAAAAAAGGAGGTATCAGTACAAACAATCGACAACAGAATATCGGAGGTGAAAGCATGAACGTATTAGTAAAGAGCTCGAATGGAATCACAGAAGTGTCAGCCGGCGCGAAACTCCTGTCGCAGAGAAAGGTGTTCATAGAGGGAGAGATCGACGCGGAGACGGCATGCGAATTTGTCAAGAAGATAATGCTCCTGACTGAGGAGGATCCGGCCAGGGAGATCGATGTTCTGATCAACAGTCCCGGAGGGGAGATCAATTCCGGACTGGCTATCTATGATGTCATACAATCCAGCAAGACACCCATCAGGATCTTTTGTATCGGCCGCGCCTACAGCATGGCGGCAGTTCTGTTTGCAAGCGGGAATCACGGCAGGTACATGCTCCCGCACAGCGAACTAATGCTGCACGAACCGCTCCTCGGCAGTCATGTGAGAGGGAACAGCTCATCCATCAAATCAATCTCTGACAGTTTGATCAGCACCAAACTTAAGCTCAACCGGATATTATCCAGACATACCGGAAAAAGCGAAGAAGAAATAGAGAAAGCGAGCAGCTTTGATCACTATTTTGACCCGGAGGAGAGCATCGAATTCGGGCTTTGCGATCAGATCGTGGATTTCAGCAAGATCATGGAGGGATGAGGAATGAGAGAAGAGAGAGTCATTTTAGGAGAGAACTGCATCTACAGTACGAATTGCAATGAGACCGGCATCAACAACAATGTTCTGGTCTGCGGAGGAAGCGGCAGCGGAAAGACAATGTCAATTGCCGAGCCCAGGCTCCTTCAGACAAAACATTCAAACCTGATCGCCACTGTCGCCAAGCGCCGCCTCGTCAAGAAGTACACGTCTCTGTTCAGGAAGAGAAGGTACAAGGTCCTGGACCTGAACCTGGCCAATCCTCTTGAAAGCACCTGCGCATATGATCCCATGTACTATGTGGAAAGCATCTCGGACATCACTTTTTTGGCAAAGGCTATTGTGAAAGCGGATCCTCAAAAGGATAAGTCAAATGCTGATCCCTATTGGGACCAGGCGGCAGTCTCTCTTCTGTCAGCAGAGATCGCATACGTCAGGATGAAGAAGAAGGATGCCACATTTGCAGATGTCCTTGAATTTCACGACAGGCTCACTATTGACGATGGGTATAGCTTCGGCGCGATCTCCTCATCCCTGGACGGAATATTTGATGAGCTTGATGAAAAGTGTTTTGCGGTATCCTGCTGGAAATCATTCAAGAGTCTTCCGCCCAAAACGGCCGGATGTGTGTACGGAACACTGAATGCTTCTATCGATACGGTCTTTACACCTGAGATCAGAGAGATGATCTCGAAGAAACCTGCGATCGATTTTGAGCAGTTCGCACAGAAAAAGACCGTACTGTTCATCACGACCAGTGCCGTAAACCCGTCGCTTCATTTCTTTGTCAACATGTTCTACGCGCAGGCTTTTAAGCAGCTCTTCGAATATGCCGAAGAATGCCCCGAAGGCGTGCTGCCGATCCCGGTGCATGTGCTGTGCGACGACTTCGCCTGCGGAGGCCGCGTGCTGGATTTTCCTGAGTATATCAGCATTTTCCGGGAAAAAGGAATCTCAGTCACCCTGCTTCTCCAGTCAGAGAGCCAGCTCGAGCACATGTACGGATGCGAGAACGCGACTACGATTATCAACAATTGTGATTCGTACATTTTCCTCGGGAGCATGGATCTGAAGACCGCCCAGAATATCAGTCTCCGCCTCAACGCTCCCTTAGAAGACGTGCTTTACATGCCGATCGGCCGGGAGATCATATTCAGACGCGGGCAGAGGCCGATCCTCACGACGAGATATGATGTGCGCAGAGATGAGCAGTATCAGGAGTTGACGGTCAAATAGTGTATAATAAAGGGAGAATGTCCCCCGCCTCTGCAGGCGGCGGGGGACAATCCCTGTTGAGCCATATGACACACGAACGTGCGGAAAGGAAGTCAGATGAGTAAACACAGAGTAATGGTAAAGAAATTATATTGTCTTATTTCCGCTGTCGTTATTCTGACGTGCAGCATCTCCGTGTTTGCCATGGTCCCCTTGGACGCCGAAGTCACAGTGGACAATATAATGGAGTATGCAAACGAATATGATCCGGACGGAGCTTTTATCCTTCAGAAGGCTATTGATTCCCGGGACAAAATACTGAGGTGGTATTCTGAAGACCAAAGCATTCTGGAAGGCTACGACACCGCAGTGCACGAAGAATGCCATCACTTTACAACATCGCTGTTCTGGACAGACTTGCAGTATTATATCGGAGACGGGGAGAGCATAAAGGTAAAAGAAGGGAAAGTTTATGACACCGTAAAAATGGCGCGGGAGATACCTGAGGAGCTCAGGACGTTCCGATATGACGATTATATCGGGGAAAAAGCGCTGAAGGATATGACATCAAGAAAGCAGGGCGCATATGGACTTCTGGATGAGTATATCGCATATTCCTGGGGAATGAATGCAGTGGTGAAGATGTACGCGTATCTGGACGATGCCGATGCAGACCCGGATATATGGAAGGATTCATACTTGGAATCGGGATACAGCAACATGATTGCTCAGGCGGAGTTCGATTTCTGGATCCTTCGCTATTTGATCTATGCAAAAGAGAACGAGCCCTCTGTATATAAAGCCACCCTGAAGAACAAAGAATTTATCCGGGCTTACCTGACTATCCGCGAGCGATATCAGAGGCAGGTCCTGGAGTTCAGGCAGAGCCTGCCGGACATGGTGGATCTCCTGGTCGACAAAGGCTATGACGTTGTGATAAACGACAATTTCTTTTACATTCGTTCTGACGACGGATCGATGTACGGCTCGATGCTCGTAGATGAGCAGCAGGAAATGCTGGAAGAGGAGATCAAAAAGCCGGAGTATCAGGAAATGCTGCAGGAGCTTGAAAGCGCGGACAGCGGCACATATGAGCCGGACGAAAAAGACGCCGCGGCAGAGGAAGACGCGGCGTCTGACTCAGATCAGACAGATGAAGATAAAACGCCTGCAGATGATGACCACCCGGATGGTATCTTGCAGCAGATCTGGAGTTTCATTAAAGCGCTGCCTGACATCGTGATCGGTTTCTTTAAATCCGCATCTGAATTGATCAAGCCGGTAATCGATTTCTTTAAGTCACTGTGGAGTACTGTGACGGATGTTTTCAGTTAATTCGCGCTTTTCTTTTCGGACGTATTGACGATCACGATTCCCGCGCTGACAAGTAAAAGCGCCAGAAGGCCGGTCAGCGAGAAGGCTTCTTTGCCTTCTCCCAGGAACAGCGCCGACAGGAGGACGCCCATCACCGGGTTAATGAACCCGAGGATGGAGACGCGGCTCACGGGGTTGTACTTGAGAAGAACGCCCCAGAGCGTGTAAGCGCCCGCCGAGATAAAGCCCATGTAGAGCAGGTTCAGGGCGCAGCTCGCGCTGTAGAATATCAGCTGTCCGCCCATCAGGGAGCCGATCGCGAACAGGATCATTCCGCCGATCAGGAACTGGTATCCGCTCAGGGCCACAGGATTTTCATCTTTTGAGAATATTTTGATCAGGCATCCGGAGGCCGCATAGAAGAAATCGGCCGCCAGCATGGCGCCTTCGCCGGCCAGCGTCACCCGGCCGCCTTCCATCAGCGCCTGTCCTCCGCCTAAGATCAGCAGGATCCCGGCGAAACCGACCAGGCATCCAAGGAATTTCTTCAGCGTCATCTTCTCGAAGTGGAAGATGTAGACCGCAAACAGGATCGCGATGAAGTTGCCCGACGCGTTGATGATCGATCCGCGCACGCCCGACGTGTTGGCCAGCGCCATGAAGAAGAAATAGTACTGTCCGACCGTCTGCACCAGCGACAGGACCAGAACATTCTTCCACGACTCTTTCTTGGGGAGCAGGAACTTTCGTGCCAAAATAGACCCGAACGCGATGGTCATCACGCCTGCGATCATGAATCTGGCGCCTGCCAGCATGATCCTCGATGCGGTGTCTTCAGGCCCGATCTTAAACAACTCATACGCGATCTTGATGGCCGGTGAAGCGCTTCCCCACAGCACACAGCAGAAAACTGCAGTGAGGAGCGTCACCGGGAACCATGCCCAGATCACGCCGTTGTTTTTATCTCTTATTGATGTTTCTTTAGCAGTCATATCATTTCTCTTTTCTAAACATGTTTTTCTTATTGCTTTTCGACTTAAAGTGCACAGAAGACCACCTCCCGGCGGTAAGCGCAGGAGGTGTGCAGATCATCTTTTCAGGAACTCCGTCGAAATGGGAAATTCGAAATAGGTGTCCGGATACGGCTCGTCTTTCAGCGTGAAATGCCACCATTCGCACTCGTACGGCACAAATCCCCCGCGGACCATCAGATCCTGCAGGAACATCCTGTTTGCATACTGTTCCTTCGTGACACCCTTGTAATCGGGGTGGGAGAGCTCGCTGAAATAGTCAAAGGGACTTCCCATGTCTACTTCTTTCCCCGTCTTCATATCCAGGAGTGTCAGGTCGACCGTGCTGCCTCTGCTGTGGCTGGACTGACTGGCGATATAGCCCTTTTTAAAGAGTTCCCCTTTCTCCAGATCCGGGTAAAAGAACGGCTTCATGCGCTGGTCCAGATCGTCAACGCCCCACAGAACAAAGTGTCTGACCGCGCCTGCCGGGCGGTAAGCGTCGAATATTTTGAGACGGTACCCCATTACATTGGCCTTGTTGCTGATATCCTTCAGTGCTCTTGTAGCCTCTTTGGTGAGGATCGCGCAGGGCTGCTCATATCCGTCGATCCGGTCTCCCACAAAATTATAAGTAGAAAAGTACCGGATCTCCTGCACGACTGCCGGCACAAAATCCGACACAAGGACAAAATCGGAAGTATTCATTTGCGCTTCTTTTTGAAAATCTTTTGCCATTTTTTATCTCCGAGTGCCGCAGCACGTCAGGTGCCGCGAATCCGAAAACTATTTCTGCGAGCATAGCCTTAGCTGTCTTCAACCCTACCACACTTCGCTATGTTTTGCCATAAACGAAATGGATTCGGGTATAGCCGATTCGGACACGAAATAGTCTGAAAAATCCATAAATAAAAGGTTTTTAGACATTAATTATTGTCGGGGTTAGTGCGATACTTATTTACAGAGAGATGTTTTATCGTTTATTTAGGGAGGGAAAGATATGCCTGTACATGTAATTACTGAAGCGAACCGCTGCCTGCAGTGTAAGAATCCCCGCTGCCGTATGCTGGGATGTCCCATTCAGACAAATATTCCGGAAGTCATCCGCCTGTTCAAGGAAAACAGGATGATGGAAGCCGCGGAAATCCTCTTTGAGAACAACCCGCTGTCCGTGGTGTGCTCACTTGTGTGCAACCACGAGGACCAGTGCGAAGGACACTGCGTGCGCGGGATCAAAGGTGAGCCGGTTCATTTTTCTTCCATCGAAAACTATATTTCCGATTCCTGTTTCGAGAGACTGGATCTGAGCTGCGCGCCTTATAACGGCATGAAGGTCGGCGTGATCGGCGCAGGCCCGGCAGGCATCACGATCGCGATCATCCTGGCCCGCCGCGGATACAAGGTGACCGTTTTCGAGACCCGCGAGAAGATCGGCGGAATCCTTAGATACGGCATTCCGGAATTCCGTCTGCCCAAGTCTATTTTGGACCGCTACTATCGCAGGATGCGCGACATGGGCATCATGTTCCGGCCCAATTTCGAACTGGGCGGATCCACCAGCATACAGGACCTGTTCGATGACGGATATCGCAGTGTCTTTGTAGGAACCGGCGCTTGGAAGCCGCGCAAGCTGGGCGTACCCGGAGAGACTTTCGGTCATGTCTTCTATGCAATCAACTACCTCAACAATCCTGATGTCTATGAGCTCGGCAACAAGGTCGCGATCATCGGTGCAGGCAATGCCGCTATGGATGTGGCGCGCACCGCGATCCGCCATGGCGCCCACGACGTCACAGTATATGTCCGCAAGGACAAGGTGGCGGCATCGGAGAACGAGTACAATTATGCCGTGCTCGACGGCGTCCACTTTGAATTCAGGAAGAACATTGTCCGCATCGTGGATGAGGGAGCAATCTTCTGTGACGTGGTAGAGGATCCCGAGACCGGAAAATGGGTGGATGACCACTCCACGGACCATCTCGTAGAGGCAGACAGCGTCATGATCTCCATTTCCCAGGTCCCGCGTGACAGGCTTGTGAACAGGGACCACGAACTGCATCTGAACCAGCGCGGTACTCTCCAGATCGACGATCAGGGCGAGACCACTATGGAAGGCGTTTTCGCTTCAGGTGACGTCGTGACCGGCGCCAAGACGGTTGTGGCTGCTGTAGCTGCGGCCAAACAGATCGCGGAAAATATGGATCTTTATATGCAGGAGAAGTACGGGGAAAAATAATCGGGACTGTTGCAAACTTTGAACTAAACAAGACCAAAAGGAAAGAGCCCTTCAGAACAAGTGCCGGCTGGCCGGTACCCATTCTGAAGGGCTCTTCTTGAGGGGGGAAATGTTAAACAATACGTCTCGGCAGGGAAGAAACTGTTGAGGGGGAGTTCATTTCTTTGTGTCCCTGTCGATGATGTAATAATAATGGGAAATTATGTTCAATTCGCGGATTTCCTGTGAAAAAATTGTGAATTCGGATCGGATGATCGATAACATATTCATGCCGGAAACAGTACCTGGAACAGCAGGATCATGAGCGGAATCGTCACGACGCACAGGATGGTTGACATGACGTTGTAGACGCTGGCTTTCATTGCATCCTTGCCGCTGACGACTACCATCTGCACGATCGTCGCCGCGCAGGGAGCAGCTGCGCCGATCGCGACGACAAGAGCGACAGGCCGCATGTCGGGATTGCGCTGTACATATCCGCTGACATAAAGGAGCAGCAGACAGATGACCGGCAGCACGATCAGGCGGAAGAAGGAAACGATGTATGCCTTCTTATATGTAAAGACACTCTTAAGGTCGCTGCCCGCAATGATCATACCGATCAGCATCATGGAAGAGGCTGCGACCATTTCGTGGAATCCTTTGGCGGCGTCATCGATCACCGAAGGGAGCCGGATCTGCGTGATCAGCAGGAAGAGGCCGACGCACAGGGCGATAAGAGACGGATTGGTCACCATTTTCTTGAGTTTGAGGCTCTGGCCTCCTGTGAGCATGGAGCAGCAGTGGGTCCAGATCAGCAGGTTGAAAGGGATCTGGAATGCGCTGCCGTAGAAAACCATTTCTTCTCCCAGCGACATGCTGATAAGAGGAAGGATCAGATTTCCGACGTTGGCATAGGTGAGGGATGCACGGTCCACGGGATCGAAGCCGAGAGGCTTCTCCATAGCCTTGGCGAAAGCAATGCTGATCAGCATGGAGATCGTGGAAGCCACGGTCGCGAAAATGAATCCCTGCATGCGGTCGGGAGTCAGCTCGATCTGAAAGGCGCGGAGGATCAGGCAGGGCTGAAGCACTCGAATCAGAAGAACGGAGAGCACACGGCTGTCTTCCTGTTTCAGGGCGTGGAGCCTGACAAGGGCATAGCCGACTACGGCCATGATCATCATAGATGTGAGTTTGTTCAATAATACAAAACTGAATGCCATTTTAGTAATTCTTTCTGATGTGCTAGACCGGGGAGTTTCATCTTCCGGCCGTTTTCGCGGACCGGGGAGGTTCATCTTCTGGCCGTTATTTGTGATATTTTCTTCCGTTAATGATCATATACGCGCGGTAGATCTGCTCCAGCACCAGAACGCGCGTCATCAGGTGAGTGAATGTCAGGTCGGAGAGCTTCCATCGGACATTGGCGCGCGCCAGAAGGGCCGGTGAGGGTCCCAGGGAGCCCGCGATGACAAAAGTCAGATTGCTCGAAGCGGTCTGCCAGCTGCCGAGCTTTTCTGCGAAAGTCTCGCTGTCCCAGTGGGAGCCGTGCAGATCGAGCAGGATGACAAAATCGCCGTCCCTGATCTGGGCGAGAGCGCGCTCGCCTTCTTTTTCTTTGGCGAGAGCGGCTTCCTTTTCGCGCTCAATGCGCTCGTTGGGCTCGTCGCGGACTTCGAGGATCTCTATTTTGACAAAGGCCTTCAGGCGCTTGGTGTACTCCTCCTCGAGCATGTGGAGGGCTTTGTCCTTCATTTTGCCAATGCAGAGTATGCGGATCATCGGTTTTCCTTTCTGATCATAGTCGTTATCGTAAACATTTTCTAATGCGGCGGGTGATTCGTCAACCTGATAAACCGCTTAAGTATGGGCAAATAACCGTACAATCCACGGATAAGACCTGAGCCGGGCGACTTTTTCCAACATCTTTTTGTCCCGAAGGGGATGTAGTTTGCTATAATGGTCATATGCAGACCCCTATAGATTTTGGTAAAAATTTTTTAAATAGTTTTTTCAGCAGCAGAGATCCGGACCTGTGCCTGGAGGACCTGGCATACGACGTAGTCTGGATCACGCCGGGGCAGATGTACCATTTCCTCTCCGCCAAGGAAATCAGGGATTTCCTGCAGGAGGAGATGACAGCGAAGCCTGAGCGGTATTACGTGGACATTGTCTCTATCAAGAGTTCACCCAGTGCCGCTGACATTTCGACGGTAGCATACGAGATCAACCTCGTGCCTAAGAAGGAGGAGAAAGCCGTCTATCTTCGCTGCAGCATGGCGATCTGTAAGCGCGGGCAGCACTTTGAGATCACATTCCTTCATATGTCCGAGAAACAGGGCGTCGGAGGAATGGAACAGATCAGGGAGTTCACTGAGAACCTGCCGTGCGGCGTGCTGATCTTTGCATATATGAAGGAAGAGGGCCCTAAGACTCTCTTTTATAATGAGTATTTTTGGAAGAAGCTCCATTATAAGGAAGACCAGTTCCGCAAACAGATGGAGAGGGACCCCTTCTTCATGGTCTCCGAGGAAGAACGTGACAAAATAGTGACCAGATTGAAAGAGATCCAGGGAACTAACGGTCATATTGCTGTAAATCTGACATTCTTCAGGCGGGACGGGAACCGCTTCCAGTACCGCATGATCGGCGCTCCGGCTTACCAGGAAGGTGACAACACCGTATATTACTGCGTATTCCAGGAGACGACGGGCTTCAACCAGCTCCACGCCCAGATGCAGGAGCGCGTCGCGTCGGCATCGGAGATCCTGGGGAGGATTCCGGGGGCGCTCTGTGTTTTGACAGGGGAGCCCGGAAACTGGCATCCCGTCTATGTGAGCAGGCAGTTCCCTGAGAAATTCGACATGAGCATGGCGGGCTTTGCGGAGGCGGTCGCGGAGGATCCCTTCTACCGGCTTGAGATGACGAGCATTACGAGAAAGCGGCTCACAGAGGCGCATCTGGATATGATCGCCAAAGATCCTTATCTGGGGATGTTCGAGATGGAGCAGGCGGACGGCACCAAGCGCTGGACGGACGTCTATCTGATCGACAGCGCCGGACGAAACGGGAACAGCATGCGCATGCTCTTCTACGTGGACAGGGACGAAGTCCGCAGAGCGGCAGACCTGCAGATCGCCAAGGCCGAGCAGGCCTCCAGGATGCAGCAGGAGCGCGCGAAGGTCGAGATCCGCGAGGCGCAGGAGAAGGCAAGACTCCAGGTCGAAGAGGCCCAGACTACGGTCCGCAAGGAGATCGAGGAGGCGCAAGCCAAGACACAGGAGCAGATCGAGGCCTTCCGGGTCAAGATGAATGAAGTGCTGAGCTCACAGAAGGGATCCATTGAGAGCCGCGAGAAGCAGCTCCGCCTGGAGTATGATGCCAGAGAGCAGGACATGCAGCGCAGCTATGCGGAGAAAGAGCAGCTTCTTGAAAAGCAGCTCGAGAACTACCGCAGGGCGCAGGAAGCGGAACTTGCGAAGATGCAGAAGACCATCGATCTTTTGACAGCGGACTGCGACAAAGAGCTCGCGAACAAGCAGGCGGAGATCAGCCGTCTGGAGGAAGAACTGGGGAAGATGATGGACGCGCTGCGCGAATCCGAGGCAATTCGGGAACAGCAGCGGCGCAGCAGCGAACTGCGTGAGCAGGAGCAGCGCGGTACAGTCAAAAAAATGCAGGATATGATCGAAGCCCTGCAGAAGGCTTCGATTTCACAGGAGCCGGAAAAAGCTTCGGCTTCGCGAGAGCCGGAAAAAGCTCCGATTTCTCGGGAGCCCGAGAGAGGAACGGCGCCTCAGGCCCGGCAGAGAGACGCGGAACCGGTCTCTGCTGCGAGCAAAATCGTCGGCAGTGTAAGCGCGAATGCGGTGATCGAGCCGGAGGACAGCGAAGACGGCTGGATGGACGACATGGCCGGCGGTTTGGACGGCGGCATGGACGGCACGCTCATTCGGAGAGGCACTGTCAGCCAGGCATCCCGCAGTCCTTTCAGCAGCGGTCTTCGTCCTGAGGGAACGAGCCGCAGGGAAGAGCCGGTGCGCAGAAGAGCGGATTCGTATCAGGAGAATTCCGCACGCGGAGGAAATGCTTCACAGCGGGAAAACCCCGCGCGCAGAACTGCGGCATACCGGGATGAAAGACCGGCCCATCAGGAAGAAAATATCGGTCAGGAAGATTCGGCTCCTTCGGGCAGCACGGTTATGGATGATCTTGTCCAGATGGCAGCTTCAGACGACCGGGTCCTCACGGAAGAGCTTTTCTCCATCGATGAATGCCTGAGGAACGTCATGGTCCTTCAGGAGCCGGTGTGCTCAAAGAAAAGGATCAAACTGGAACTGAAAAAGAGTGTATCGATGCCCGATGAGGCGATCGGTGACAAAGCGAAGCTCCAGAGAGCGCTCGTGAGTCTCCTTGAGACCGCAGCAGAGCAGACCCCGCAGGGCGGCGTGATCAACCTGGGCTGCAGGGCAGACAGGGCTTCGGGAAACAAGGTCTATCTGTATTTTACCATCAGAGATAATGGCAGCAGCATAGCCAGCGACCTGATGCAGGGCATGTTTGAAATGAAGGACGAGAGGGACGATCCGCTCCGCGCAAGGCTCTATATCGCCAGGGAGATCGTCAGTATCATGGGCGGAAATGTCAGGGTCCGCAGCCGCAGAGGCGAGGGCACTGAGTTCATGGTCACGGTTTGTATGAGACTGCCGTAACAGGCAGGTGAAGGGAACTTAGATATGAGTAAGAAGGATAAGGCCAGAGAACTGGAAGAAAAGAATCGGGAGAAGGAGAAATCCGCTTTGCGCAAGACCACGGAATTCATAGCTGAGACAGGTCTGTGGGCAGGCGCGGGCGCGCTGGTCGGAATCGCGAATTATTTCTACGATTTTTCCATGAAACCGGTCAAGCGCGACACCAGCAGGGATAAAGAAATCTGGGATACGCCTTACATGGTGGGGCGCCGCTGGATGAACGAACATCCCGACAGACAGGACTGGTTTGAGAGGTCGGAAGACGGACTGCGGATCCACGCCAATTTCATCCCTTCCTCTGTCGAAGGCGGAGATCACCGCTTTGCGCTGTGTGTGCACGGCTATTCGGACACGGCTGAGAGCATGGGGCTGTATGCGAAAGTCTATCACGATGTCTACGGCATGAATGTCGTTCTGCCCGATCTGCGCGGACACGGAAAGAGCGAAGGAACTTACGTCGGTTACGGATATCATGACAGGCTGGACGCCATTACCTGGATCGATAAGATTCTCCAGATGGATCCCGAGGCGGTCATTATTCTGCATGGCATTTCCATGGGTGCAGCTACAGTGATGATGGTCACCGGAGAGAGACTTCCCTCCAACGTGAAGGCATGTATTGAGGATGCAGGCTTCTCGACCGCATTGGAAGAATTTGCCCATGTCTACAGCACTTTGAAGGAAAAACCTCCGATCTCCTCGGACATTCTTCTTCCCATTATGCGCAGGATCGCGATGGTGAGAGCCGGATATGATCTGAATCGGGCGTCTCCTCTTGATGCAGTGAAGCGATCAGTCACGCCTACGCTGTTCATTCATGGTGAAGCGGATGATTTCATTCCAATCAGCATGATGCACAAGCTGTTTGAGGCGGCCTCCTGTGAAAAGATGTGCATGGTGGTGCCTAAAGCCGAGCACGTCCAAAGCGCAGTTGTGGATCCCGAAGGATACTGGGACAAAGTAGACAGTTTCCTGAAACTGGTGGACCCGGCAATCGTAGAAAAAAGAGCCTGAACAAAATAGTGGAGCAGCCTCACTGTGATAAGCAGTGCGGCTGCTCCTTTTTTGCGCTACGGGTTTAACTGTGCTTGAGCGTCACGTGCCGCCCGTTGACTTCTACAGAGCCGATCATGCGGTGAAGGTAGACGGAAAAGCGGGTGACACCGCTGCGGCGGATGCTGGCTTCGAGGTTGGGATTGAGCTCGAGAAGCTCTTTTTTGAGGGTCGCCATATACATGTCGTCTGTGCCGTGCTTCTTAAATATGCGAAGGATCTGCTGTTCGATCTCGCTGTCAGTGGAGCTGTTGAGGGAGACCCAGACGGCGTTGTCGCGGTTCTCGACCTTGAGGGAAGGGAAGTCCTTGAGGTATTCGGAGAGCTTGCTGTAGTGATAGTTTCTGACGTCAAAATCCGGAAAGATCTTGACCAGGCGGGAGCCGATCTCGCCCAGGCCTGTCTCTTTGCCTTCTGCGTTGTTGTCCGTGATGATGCTGATGATGGCGGCCTCGATGGTCTCCTTATCTGTGAAGGAGGCCTCGGAATCACTGTCGTAATCCTGGTCCAGGTCGGGATCCTCCTGTGTTTTGGCAATGGAATAGGAAGCCGGTGAACTCGCGGAGGAAGTCGGTGAGCTTTGGGCAGACCCGGCGGATGCTTTATAGGGAAGTGCCGGCTCAGAGACGGCGGCCCTTTTCCTTCGGGCGGCGGTATTTGTTCCGGAGGCGCTTTTCCCGGAAGCGCTTTCCGAGTAGGATTCTGACCTGCGCCGGGCTGTCGGATCTTCGCTCTCGATGATGTCGAGGAATATAAAGCGTTCGCAGGACACGCGGAAGGATTCCGGAGTCTTTTTTTCACCCATGCCGATGACGAACTTGCCCGCTTCGCGCAGCCTGGTCGCCAGCTTATTGAAATCGCCGTCGCTTGATACAAGGCAGAAGCCCTGGACATCGCCTGTGTACAAAATATCCATGGCGTCAATGATGAGGCCTATATCGGAGGCATTTTTGCCGGGCGTATTGTTGGGCTGCATGACCGGAGTGAGTGAAAAACGGGAAGAGCACTTCATCCAGGAGTGCAGCCGCTCCTGGGACCAGTCGCCGTACATGCGGCGGATCGTGATCTTGCCGTATTTGGACAATTCGCTGAGAATGCCTGAGATGTATCTCGGGCTGACATTATCTGCATCGATTAAAAGAGCGATATTGAGATCTTCCATATAATATTAATCTCCATTCTGAAGCGTTGGTTTGTGCGGGATTCGCTTATGGACTTTCCAAAAAGGGAAGTTTCTATTATTATAGAGTGTGCGGGATTTCGGCAGACTCATGTATTTATCTCGAGGGGGGGCCCTCGTTTAATACTATAACAGTTTTTGGGACGCAGGGAATGAAAAATTCCTGTGTCCGATATACCGGATTCCGTAAGAGTTATCACAATCTAAGAATGGAGGAACATAAACATGAGTGCTCAGAACAATAACGGCGCACCTAAGCCGCCTACGCCGCCGGATTTCCATATCGAAGCCAACAAGGGCAGCCACGTCAACAAAGTGATCGCAGTCGTCAGCGGTAAGGGAGGAGTCGGCAAGTCTTCCGTCACAGCGATGAGCGCACTCTGGACCAGAAGAAACGGCTATCAGACAGCAATCCTTGATGCAGATATCACAGGACCCAGTGTGCCGAAGATGTTCGGCGTAGGATACGCTGACCTGGTCGCTACAGAGGAATGTCTCTATCCCGCCACTACCGTGACAGGGATCAAAGTGATGTCCATGAATCTTTTGACAAAACAGGAAGACGCCCCTGTGATCTGGAGAAGCCCTGTCATCACTGGAGCCCTCAAGCAGTTCTGGACAGATGTGGCGTGGGGCTACGTGGATTACATGTTCATCGATATGCCTCCGGGAACCGGCGATGTTCCGCTCACAGTTTTCCAGTCTCTGCCGATCGACGGCATCATCGTTGTCACAACGCCTCAGGACCTGGTCAGCATGATCGTGAAGAAGGCGCTGGGCATGGCCAAGCTCATGAAGGTGCCGGTACTGGGCATCGTCGAGAACATGAGCTATGTGAAGTGCCCTCACTGCGGCGAGGAGATCAGGATCTTCGGCGACAGTCATGTGGAAGAGATCGCGGCCAAGGAGAACATTCCGGTCGTTGCCAGAATTCCGATCGATCCCGAGATGACTTCCTATATGGATACCGGAAGAGCGGAGTATTACGAGAGCACCTTCATGGAGGGACTTAAAGATATTCTGCCTCCGATTGAGTGAGAGATAATGTAGACCGTAGTTGGCAGTATGCCTTTTCGGCCCCACGAGATTTGAAAAACTACAATCTCGTGGGGCTGTTTTGGCGGCGCTGAGCTGCCCGCTCAAATTGTTAATACTTGCGTAAAATTCCCACATCATTTAATATGAATCATAGCGCATTTTTGTCACGGGAGCCGCGCGACGGCTCCCGCAAGTAGTTTTTAATAGAAAGAAAGAGTGACCGGAGAATGTTTGGAAATCTGTTTGAGACTGATAACAGAAAAGAAAAAAGAGACAACATCGAGCGTTACGACGATAAGAGACGCAAAGACAACAATAGAGGCAGCAGTGGCAACGGTAACGGCGGCGAGGGCGACGATGACCGCGGCAGCGGCAGCAAGGGACCTAATCGCCAGAACCTGATGATCATGCTCCTCGCGACGGTGATCGCCCTGGTGGTGATCAGCTATGTTATGAACATGGGCACGGAGAGTGCCACAAGGATCAGCTACAACGAGTTCGTAAAGCTGGTCGACGAGGGAAAGGTCGAAGAAGTCAACGTCCGATCGGACCGCCTGGAGATCAAGCTCAAGGATACAGACGCGATTCGCTATACTTCCATATCGGAGGAAAGCTCGGATCTGACCAAGCGCCTGCTCGATGCAGGAGTGACTGTAAATGGCTACATACCTGACAGTTCCGGAATGATCATCTCATTCCTGCTTTCTTATGTCCTCCCGATCGCCTTTTTGTGGGTGATCATGGGATTCATCTTCCGAAGAGCCGGCAGCGGCGGCCTCATGGGGAGCGTCGGCAAGAGCACGGCCAAGGAATATGTACAGAAGGACACCGGCATTACATTCGCGGATGTCGCAGGTGAGGACGAAGCTAAGGAATCCCTGCAGGAAGTGGTGGATTTCCTGCATAACCCCAGCAAATATGTGAAGATCGGCGCCAAGCTCCCCAAGGGAGCGCTGCTTGTGGGCCCTCCCGGAACCGGCAAAACATTGCTTGCCAAGGCAGTGGCAGGAGAGGCACATGTTCCTTTCTTCTCGCTGACAGGTTCCGACTTTATTGAGCTGTATGTAGGTGTGGGTGCTTCCCGTGTCAGAGACCTGTTCAAGGAAGCCAATAAAAATGCGCCCTGCATTATTTTCATCGACGAGATCGACGCCATCGGCCGCAGCCGTGATTCCAAGTACGGCGGCGGAAATGAAGAGAGAGAACAGACGCTGAACCAGCTGCTCTCTGAGATGGACGGTTTTGAGCCGGCTAAGGGAATCCTTGTCCTCGGCGCGACCAACAGGCCCGAGATCCTGGATAAGGCGCTGCTGCGTCCCGGACGTTTTGACAGGCGGATCATCGTGGACAGGCCTGACCTGAAAGGCCGTATCGCTATTTTGAAAGTCCATGCCAAAAACGTCAAGATGGACGAGTCCGTGGACCTGGAGGAGATCGCGCTGGCAACCAGCGGAGCAGTGGGCTCCGATCTGGCCAACATGATCAACGAGGCCGCTATCAACGCCGTCAAGCATAAGCGCAAATATGTCAATCAGCAGGATCTCTTCGAAGCAGTGGAGCAGGTCCTGGTCGGCAAGGAGAAAAAGGACCGCGTCATGAGCCAGAAAGAGCGGCGCATCGTGTCCTATCACGAGGTCGGCCACGCGCTGATCAGCGCTGTACAGAAGAATTCCGAGCCCGTTCAGAAGATCACCATTGTCCCCAGGACTATGGGAGCGCTGGGCTATGTCATGCAGGTGCCTGAGGAGGAGAAATATCTTAACACGAAGGCAGAGCTGCACGATATGATCGTGGGTCTTTTGGGAGGTCGCGCGGCGGAAGAGCTCAAATTTGAGACTGTCACGACAGGTGCTTCCAACGACATTGAGCGCGCGACAGCTATCGCCCGCAACATGGTCACCCAGTATGGTATGAGCAAGCGTTTTGGCCTTATGGGTCTTGCCACTGTGGAGAGCAGATATCTCGAAGGCAGGGCAGTGCTCAACTGCAGTGACGTCACAGCGGCGGCAGTAGACGAAGAAGTCCGCCAGATCATGGAGGACTGCTACAACGAAGCCAAGGCGATCCTCTCCGAGAATATGGATGCCATGGACATGATCGCCGAGCATCTGATCCGCGAGGAGACGATCACCGGCAAGGACTTCATGCGCCTCTACAGACAGGCCAAGGGAATTCCGGAACCTGCACAGGACGGCATGGAGGCAATAATCGATGCTGAGAGAAAGGCGATCAAAGAAATCGAATCGACTCCGGCACCGGAACCGGCTCCTGTGACCGCGGAGCCCAAGGCAGCAGAATCAGCGCCTGCGGAGCCCAAGGCAGCAGCATCAGCGCCTGCGGAGTCCAAGGCAGCAGAACCGACGCCCGCGGAGCCCGAGGCGGCAGCAGAACCGGCCCCCGCAGCAGAAGAGAAGCCTGCCGGTGCGCAGGATCCGGATGATGACGAGGAAGCGGGAGAGGACGACTCCGAAGACAGGCCCGAGGATAATGATTCCGGTAAGAAGAGCGGCCCCAGAGGAAAGTTCTCAGATGTGCCGCAGGAGGATGTGGACAGGTTTTTCAAAAAGTAATATCAAGCGCGTGCGGAGAGCGGCTGCCTTAAAGGCAGCCCACGTGCGGTGCACCAGCCCGGACACAGTACAGGCAGCCCGCGCGCGGCGCAGCGACCCGGTCTGCGGGCCTTAACGAAGAATAATGTTTGACGTACAGGAAGAACTGAAGAAATTGCCGCCCAAACCGGGCGTCTATATCATGCATGATGAGCGGGATGCGATTATCTACGTGGGAAAGGCGGTGAACCTCCACAATCGCGTCCGCTCTTATTTTCGTAAAATAGTGGGGAGAGGTCCGCAGATCGACCAGATGGTCAGGCAGATCGCCCGATTTGAGTATATTGTCACGGACTCGGAGCTGGAGGCGCTGATCCTGGAGAACAACCTGATCAAGGAGCACCGGCCCAAGTACAACACGATGCTCAAGGACGACAAGACCTATCCCTATATTAAGGTGACCGTGTCAGAGCCTTATCCGAGGATCCTCTTTGCGAGGAGGCAGCTCAAGGACAAGGCGCGGTATTTTGGCCCGTATACCAGCGCGCAGGCGGTAAAGAGCACCATCGAACTGCTGAACCGGATGTACGGACTCAGGGACTGCGCGAGGGTGCTCCCCAGGGACTTCGGGAAAGAGAGGCCCTGCCTGAACCTCCACATGGAGCGCTGCTGCGCGCCGTGCACGGGGAATGTGACGGAGGAGGACTACAAAAAGCGCGTGGACATGGCGCTGGAGTTCCTCTCGGGACATTACGAGCCGATCATCAGGGACCTGACGCAGAAGATGACGGAAGCGTCGGAGGCGATGGAATTTGAGAAGGCGATCCGGTACAGGGATCTCTTAAATGATGTGCAGCAGGTCGCCCAGAAGCAGAAGATGTCGGAGAGCCTTGGCGAGAACAGGGATATCCTGGGAATTGCCGTGGACAACTCCAGTCCCGACTCGGACGGCGTTGTGCAGACGTTCTTTCTTCGCGACGGCAGGCTGATCGGGCGCGAGCACTTCTATATGACCCACGTGGCCGGCAGGAAGAAGTCGGATATTCTGTCCGAGTTCATCAAGCAGTTCTACGGAGGGACGCCCTCGATCCCCAAGGAGATCTACCTGCCCTGCGATCTGGAGGACAGGGAGCTCCTCGAGCAGTGGCTGACGGCGGTCAAGGGAAGCAAAGTCACTCTGAAAGTGCCGGTCAAAGGCCAGAAGGAGAAGCTGGTCGAACTGGCCAATACAAATGCGGGACTTGTCCTGGACAAGGACCGTGAGAGGCTTAAGCGCGAAGAGGGAAGGACCATTGGCGCCGTACACGAGATCGAACAGCTCCTCGGACTTAAGAGGGCCAGCCGCATGGAGGCTTTCGATATTTCGAATATAAGCGGCTTTGCCAACGTGGGATCGATGGTGGTCTACGAGAAAGGAAAGCCCAAGCGCAGCGATTACCGCAAATTCCGGATCAAAACAGTGTCAGGCCCCAACGACTACGCCTGCATGAAGGAAGTGCTCACAAGGCGCTTCCGGCACGGAATGGACGAGCAGAAGGAGCTGGACCGCGCCAGGATCGACAAGGAATTCGGCAGTTTCACCAAATTCCCGGACCTTCTGATGATGGACGGCGGCAGAGGGCAGGTAAATATCGCCCTGCAGGTGCTCGGAGAGCTGGGACTGGACATTCCGGTGTGCGGAATGGTGAAGGATGATCACCACAGGACCAGAGGTTTGTATTACAATAATGTTGAGATTCCGATCGACCGCTCGAGCGAGGCGTTCAAGCTGATCACCCGGATCCAGGACGAGGCGCACAGGTTCGCCATCGAGTATCACCGGTCACTGAGAGGCAAGGCGCAGACCACCTCCGCGCTGGAGGAGATCCCCGGGATCGGGCCGGCGAGAAAGAAAGCGCTGATGCGAGAGTTCAGTTCTATCGAGGAGATCGCGGAGGCGGACGTCGAGAGGCTGGCGCAGGTCCCCGAGATCACGATGGGGGCGGCAGAGGAGATCTATCGGTATTTTCACAAGGAGACAGAGGAGTCCGCGGGCGGACCGCAGACTCAGAAAACAGATACAACGGGGTAAGACCTTCGCAAAGCGCTTTACAGGGAGGTAAGAATGGGGACTGTTCGTTTAAATGAGGTGATCACGAAGATGAACCTCGAGAATCTGACGCCGCAGATCGATGTCACGAAGATCAAGATCCGGCAGCCGGACATCAACAGGCCGGCCGTACAGATGACGGGGTATTTTGAGCATTTTGCAGCCGGAAGGATCCAGATCATCGGTCTGGTGGAGTATTCCTACATGCAGCAGATGACTCAGGAACAGAAGGACAGTATCTACAATAAGTTCCTGTCGCTCGACATTCCGTGCGTCGTGTTCTGCAGAGAGCTTGAGCCCGACGAGACGTTCAAGAAGTGCGCGCTGGAGAACGGCGTTCCGCTCCTGATGACCAAGAACGCGACGTCCAATTTCATGAGTGAGATCATCCGCTGGCTGAATGTGCGGCTCGCGCCCTGCATCACGATCCACGGCGTACTGATCGACGTCTACGGCGTCGGCGTCCTGATCACCGGCGAGAGCGGCATCGGTAAATCCGAGATGGCGCTGGAGCTGATCAAGAGAGGGCACAGACTGGTCTCCGACGACGTGGTGGAGATCCGCAAGGTGAGCGAGGACACACTGATCGGAACGGCGCCCAAGATCACCAAGCACCTGATCGAGCTCCGAGGCATCGGAATTATAGACGTCAAGACGCTGTTCGGCGTGTCGAGCGTGCGCAACAGTCAAAATATAGACCTGGTCATTGAACTGGAAGAGTGGAGTAAGGACAAGGATTTCGACCGCCTGGGACTCGAGGAGCACTATATCGAGTATCTGGGCAATCGCGTGGTCTGCCATAAGATCCCGATCCGTCCCGGCCGCAATCTCGCGATCATCTGCGAGGCGGCAGCAGTCAACCACAGGCAGAAGCTCATGGGGTACAATGCGGCCCAGGAGCTCTATAAGCGCGTCCAGGCCAATCTGATGGGCGGGAACAGAGACGATGAGGATGATTAAGTGATTACTTCAGAATTAGTTAAAGAGCTTGAAAATATCGTTTCCCCTCAGAGAGCTTCCCGGGACGAGCTCCTGGCAGGACACTGCTCCTTCAGGACCGGCGGACCGGCGGATCTCTTTCTGCAGGTCTGCACCGAGGATGAGCTGGTCAAGGTGCTGGAACTTCTGGGGCAGTCGGGGACAGATGTTTTTCTTCTGGGAAGAGGGACCAACCTCCTGATCGGAGACGGTGGCTACAGAGGGGCTGTCGTGACTATGTGCGGCCCTCTGGCAGCGGACTCGGAGCTGAGTCAGGTCAAAGTGGACGGCTGCAGGATCCGCGCGGGAGCGGGAGCTTCCCTTCTCAAAATAGCGATGGCCGCGAGAGACGCCGGCCTGGCAGGCCTTGAGTTCGCCGCCGGTATTCCGGGATCGCTGGGAGGCGCAGTCATGATGAACGCGGGCGCCTATAACGGCGAGATGAAACAGGTCGTAAGATCCGTCAGGATCCTGGATACAGTCACCGGTATAAAGCAGTATTCCGACGCGGAAATGGCTTTTGGCTACCGGACGAGCCGCCTCAAGAAGGAGAGCGGGATCGTGCTGAGCGCGGAGATGGAGCTGGAACCCGGAGACAAACAGGCCATTACGGACAAGATCACGGAACTGGCGCAGAAACGCAGGGAGAAACAGCCTCTGGAGTTTGCCAGCGCGGGCAGCACGTTTAAGAGGCCGGAGGGATATTTTGCCGGAAAACTCATCCAGGACGCGGGACTGAGAGGGTTTAGCATCGGAGACGCGCAAGTATCGGAAAAGCACGCGGGCTTTGTGATCAACCGCGGAAACGCCAGCGCGGCGCAGATCCGCAGGCTCATTGAGGAGGTCCAGAGGGTCGTCCTGGAGGACAGCGGCGTACAGCTTGAGCGGGAAGTGATATTCCTTGGAGAGTTCTGACACCTTTACTTCATTTGGAGGCAGGAATGAGATTTGTTGTAGTTACCGGTATGAGCGGCAGCGGAAAACTGACGGCGATTCATTTTCTGGAGGACATGGGCTATTACTGTGTAGACAACCTCCCCGTCCGCCTCATCGACCCGTTCATGCAGCTGGTGTCGGCCCCCGGAAGCGACATAGACAAGGTCGTACTGGGACTGGACGTGCGGGCGGACAAATCTTTCGATAACGTGGAGCAGGTGCTGGCGGCACTTAAGAAGAAGGGATATAAATACGAGATCCTGTTCATGGACGCCAGCGACGAAGTGCTGATCAAGAGATACAAGGAGACCAGGCGGGCTCACCCCGTATGTCCCACGGGACGCGTGGAGGAAGGCATCGCGCAGGAGAGGAAGATCCTGGAGCAGATCAAAGCGGATGCGGACTATGTGATCGATACTTCGGGACTTCTGACCAGGACCCTCAAGGAAGAACTGACCAGGATCTTTGTCAGGGACGAGGACTATAACTCCCTCATGATCTCCATCATGTCCTTCGGGTTCAAGAACGGGATCCCGGCGGACGCGGATCTCGTGTTCGACGTCCGCTTTCTGCCCAATCCTTTCTATGTGGAAAGTCTCAAGAGGCTGACGGGCAACGACAAACCTGTGCGGGATTACGTCATGTCTTTTCCGGAGGCCGGACAGTTCATGGATAAGCTGACAGACCTGATCTCTTTTCTCATTCCCGGTTATGTCAAGGAGGGCAAAAATCAGCTGGTCATCGGCATCGGATGCACCGGCGGGCAGCACAGGAGCGTGACGATCGCCAATGCGCTGGCCGACAGGCTCAGAGGGGGAGATTACGGGATCAACCTCTATCACAGAGACGTAAAGCATTAGAAAAAGCCGGCAGCAGCGGCGCAGAAAAAGTCTGTTTCACCGCGCCGCAGCAGCGGGAAAGGAATCAATATGTCTTTTTCTTCAGATGTAAAAAAGGAAATTGCTTCCAATATACCTGCGGCGGGGCACTGCCGGACTGCGTCCCTTGCGATCCTTCTGCGCAGCATCGGGAGGTTTGAGACAGGTCCGGACGGAGAATACAGGCTCTGTTTGAGCGAAGATAACGGTGAAGCGTTTAGAAAGTGCTTTACTTTAGTTCGTAAAACCAGTAATATTAGAACCGTATTGTGCAATCCGGCTGAAGGGGAAAGCCGGGAGCAGCGGGGATGGGTACGGACAGAGCTTCCTTCAGACAAAGTGAAAGAGCTCGCGCGGAAGACCGGTATGTGTGACAGCGCCGGAGTCCTGCGCGAAGAGAACAGCCTGATCGTGCCGCCGGAGCTTCTCAGAAGAAGCTGCTGCAGGAGGATTTACCTCGGTGATCTCTTCCTGTGCTGCGGATCTGTGAGCAACCCCCGTAAAGAGTATCATCTGGAGTGGAGCTGTGCCGACAGGGAGCAGGCTTCACAACTGCAGGAAATACTTCTGAGTTTTGGCAAAGAGGCCAAGGTTGTGCTTCGCAAGAAGTTCAATGTTGTGTATTTCAAGGATTCGACAGATATTGTGGATCTTCTCAATCTGATGGGTGCGACTGTCAGCATGCTGGATATGGAGAATCAGAGGATTCTCAAGGACCTGCGCAACAGCGTCAACCGGCGCGTCAATTGCGAGACGGCCAACATCGGCAAGACAGTGAGCGCTTCCAGGAAACAGATCAATGACATCCTTTTCCTGGAGAAAGCGGGGATTCTCAGGACTCTGCCGGAGAGCCTCAGAAAGATGGCGGAACTGCGGATCCAATATCCGGACACGCCGCTCAGGGAGCTGGGAGATCTGGCTGTTCCCCCGATCGGCAAGTCGGGAGTGAATCACCGCCTGAGAAGGCTCACGGAAATCGCACAGAAATACAGAAAGGACTCCGGAAACGCGGAAAACGCTTAGGGAGCCGGAAATCAGAAGCGTTCGGACAGCGCTGTCAAGGAGAGAGTGGAATGATTAAGAAATCTATTAAGATCTCATGCCCTAACGGACTGGAGCCCAGACCGATCGCCGAGCTGGTGCAAGTGGCAAGCAAGTACGAGAGCAAAGTTTACCTTGAGACTGAGACCAAGAGAGTTAATGCCAAGAGCATTATGGGAATGATGTCTCTGAACCTTGTGAACGGCGAGCTGCTCACTGTATCGACGGAAGGCGGAGACGAAGAGCCCGCTATGGACGAGATTCAGGGCTTTCTGAAAGATAAGCTCGGACTTGTGAGCTGAAATATGACAACACAGGTGCACGGCGTTATTCGACGCTGAAAAATTGTATAGGGAACAAAAAAGCCGGAATCGCAATCGCGAGACCGGCTTTTTTTGTCTGTGCGCCCGGCGGCGCACGTTTCTAACGGGTGAAAGTCCCGAATCCGCCCGGTAGTGGGAAGGATATAGCCGAAGGCAAGGGTGT
>JBGUJH010000050.1:0-49652 GCA_045113775.1 Lachnospiraceae bacterium
GAACGCTATGCAGGTGACGGATGTAAGAGTTAGAAGAATTGCCAAAGAAGGCAAGATGAAGGCAGTCGTCTCTATTACTATCGATCATGTTTTTGTAGTACACGATATCAAGGTCATTGAAGGGGAAAAAGGGCTTTTTATCGCAATGCCGAGCAAGAAGTCGGCAGATGGAGAGTATAGAGACATAGCTCATCCCATCAATACTGAGACCAGGGCAATGCTTGAGAACATTATCCTGGAGGAGTACGAAAGAAGTGCATTGCAGGAAGACAACTCAACTACAGGTACGACAGCATAGCATCGCACGGACATCTATCTAAAATAGCTGAATATCGAATTTGTGAAAAGTATCGCCGCGGGCCTGGCAGCAGGCTTCACGCCGATACTTTTCTTGACGTTTGGTATATATTTATGTTATGTAAGGAAAAGCGCAGGGCAAAACATTGAACGGAGTAAAGTGATGGATTCTTACTACATTATCGTTGGTCTGGGAAATCCGGGCAGCAAATACGAGGGAACAAGGCACAACGTGGGCTTTAAAGTCATAGATGAACTGGCTGGCCGCTTTAAGATCGACAGGCCGTCGCGCTTTGGCAAATCGATGATCGGAAAGGGCGTCATAGCAGGAGAAAAAGTGATCCTGGTCAAGCCGATGACTTATATGAACCTGAGCGGTGAGGCGGTCAGAGAGATCTGCAGCTTCTACAAGGTGGACCACCACGACCATCTGATCGTCATTTCGGACGATATCGATCTGCCGGTCGGACATCTGCGGATCCGGAAAAAAGGCAGTGCCGGCGGCCACAACGGACTGAAGAATATTATCCTGCATCTGGGAGATGACGAGTTTACAAGGATCAGGATCGGTGTGGGCGGAAAGGCCGCTCCGGGCGCGGACCTGGTGAACCATGTCCTGGGACACTTTGCCGGCGAGGACAAAGAGATCGTGGAGGAAGCCTTCGTAAAGGCGGCGGACGCCGTCGTCTGCGCGCTCGAGGAAGGCCCGGACAAGGCGATGAACCGGTTCAATACCAGGAAACAGAAGAAGCCGAAGAAACAAAAAGAGACAGCTGACGCCCCGCAGGAGGCGCCGGAGAAAGAGAACAATGCTGACGTTAACAGCTCCGCTGAAGGAATCTGAGAACTACAACAAAATAGTAGACGCGATGCAGGCGGACTCGGCGTGCGTGCTGGCAGAAGGATGCGCGGAGGCGCAGAAACTCCACATGATCTACGCGCTGTGCAGGGAATCCTCTCTGGCCGCACAGGCCAGATTCCGTCTTATCGTGACATACAGTGACCGCAAAGCTAAGGAGATCCAGGAAGCATTCCGCTTTTACGACCGCAATACAGTGATGTTTCCCGCTAAAGACCTTATCTTTTACCAGGCGGATCTGCGCGGACGGGAGCTGGATATTGAGAGGATCAGGTGCCTGCGCAGGATCATGGAAGGACGGCCGGCGACGGTGGTCACTACTTTTGCTGCCCTGATGACGCCGCAAGTGCCGCTGGAAGTCCTCAAAAAGAGTGTCATCCGAGTGGAAAAGAGGGGAGAACTGAATCTCTCCGACACATCGAAACGCCTGACATCATTGGGTTACGAGAAGCAATATCAGGTGGAAAAGCCGGGGCAGTTCGCGGTCCGCGGCGACATTCTGGACATTTTTGAGCTGACGGAAGAAAACCCTTACAGAATAGAACTGTGGGGAGACGAAGTGGAGTCCATCCGCGCTTTTGACGTGCTCAGCCAGAGATCCATCGCGCAGCTGGAAGCGGTGACGATCTATCCCGCGACGGAGATGATCCTGTCGGATTCAAGACTCAGAGACGGTTTTGAGAGGATCCGCTCCGAAGAAAAAAAGATAGAGAAGCTCTACAGGGAACAGAATCGCACGGAGGAAGCACACCGCCTCAAGACGACGATCGCGCAGATGGAAGAAGAGGCGATGGAGTGGCGGCAGTTCGGACAGCTTGAGAGTTATATTCACTATTTTTACCCTCTGACGGAAAACTTCCTCGACCTTTTCCCCAGGCAGGCGACGATGGTCTTTGTGGATGAGCCCTACAGGGTAAGACAGCACGCGGGCGCTGTGGAAGAGGAATTCCGAATGAGCATGACCAGCCGCGCGGAGAAGGGATATATCATTCCCGGGCAGATGTCGCTGCTCTCGCCCGCGGACTCCGTGACCGCGCAGATGCTGCAGTACCGCTGCGTCGGAGTGGCGGGACTCGCGAACGGGTGCGGCTACATGGAACCGGACCTGACGGTCTCGATCAATGCCAAGACCATGTCTCCCTTTAATAAGAGTTTCGACGCCCTCGAAAAGGATCTGGTCTCCTATAAGGAGAAGGGTTACAGGACGATCCTGATCTCGCCTTCCCGGACCAGGGCCAGAAGGCTGGCGCAGGACCTTATGAACGATGAGATCACGGCCTTTTACAGCGAAAATCCCGAGCGGATCCTCAGGCCCGGTGAGATCATGACCTGCTATGGACAGATCGTGCAGGGCTTTGAGTATCCGGATATCAAATTCGCGGTCATCGCGGAGTCGGACATCTTCGGCAACGAAAAGAAGAAAAAAGCCAAAAAGAAGAAGTATGAAGGCGAACAGATTCAGGCTTTCTCCGAGCTGAAGGCAGGCGACTATGTGGTGCACGAGGACCACGGCATCGGGATCTACCGCGGCGTGGAGAAGATCGAGGTCAACCACATAGCAAAAGACTATGTCAAAATAGAGTACGGCGGGGGCGGTACGCTGTATGTGCTGCCTACAGAACTCTCTGTTTTGCAAAAATATGCTTCCGCAGGCTCTGCGAAACCCAAGCTGAACAAGCTCGGCACCTCGGAATGGAGCGCCACAAAGACTAAAGTCAAGAAGGCCGTCGATGAGGTTGCCGAGGACCTCGTGCAGCTCTACGCGGCAAGACAGGAGAAGAAGGGGCATCAGTTTGGCCCGGATACAGTCTGGCAGAAGGAATTTGAGGAACTGTTCCCCTTCGAGGAGACGGACGACCAGCTCACCGCCATAGAAGAGACCAAGAAAGATATGGAGAGCGACCGCATCATGGACCGTCTGATCTGCGGGGACGTCGGCTACGGCAAAACAGAGATCGCCGTGAGGGCTGCCTTCAAAGCGGTTCAGGAGGGCATGCAGGTGGCGGTCCTCGTGCCTACGACGATCCTGGCGCAGCAGCACTACAACACTTTCTGTGAGAGAATGCACCGATATCCGGTAACGATCGGAATGCTGTCCAGATTCAGGTCTTCGGCGGAGCAGAAACAGACTATCAAGGAGGTCTCCCAGGGCCTGTGCGACATTGTGATCGGCACTCACAGGCTTCTCTCCAAAGATATTAAATTCAAGAACCTGGGACTTCTTGTGGTGGACGAAGAACAGCGTTTTGGCGTCACACACAAGGAAAAGATCAAGAAAATGAAGGAAAATGTGGACGTCCTCACGCTCTCCGCGACGCCCATCCCCAGAACGCTGCATATGAGCCTTGTGGGGATCCGTGACATGACTGTGCTCGAGGAGGCGCCGGAGGGGCGCGTTCCGATCCAGACTTACGTCATGGAATACGACGAGGAGATGGTCAGAGAGGCTATCGTACGCGAGCTCTCCCGCAGCGGGCAGGTCTACTACGTACACAACCGGGTGAACGATATCGATGTTGTTACGGCGCGCCTGCAGCAGATCGTCCCGGAGGCCAGGATCGCATACGCGCACGGACAGATGAAGGAGGCAGAACTCGAGAAGATCATGTACGAGTTCATCGACGGCGGGATCGACGTCCTGGTCTCGACGACTATCATAGAGACCGGCCTGGATATCTCTAACGTCAATACGATCATCATTCATGACTCGGACAAAATGGGACTCTCCCAGCTCTACCAGCTGCGCGGCCGCGTCGGCCGCAGCGGGCGGACAGCTTATGCCTTCCTCATGTACCGCAAAGACCGCATGCTCCGGGAAGTTGCCGAGAAGCGTCTTCGCGCCATCCGCGAGTACACGGATCTGGGAAGCGGCTTCAAAATAGCGATGAGAGATCTTGAGATCCGCGGAGCCGGCAGCGTTCTCGGAAGGGCCCAGCACGGCCATATGCAGGCGGTCGGTTACGACCTCTACTGCAAGCTTCTCAACATGGCAGTCAAGGAGGCGAAGGGCGAGCCGGTGAAGGTCGAGCGCACAGTGCGCGTCAATCTGAGCGTGGACGCGTTCCTTCCCGAGAACTACATCATCAATGAGGAGCAGAAGCTGGAGATCTACAAAAAGATCGCCGCTGTCGAATCGACGGACGACTACGACGAGGTGAGAGAAGAGCTGATCGACCGCTTCGGGGAGATCCCCGCTCCGGCCGGAAACCTTCTGCGCATCGCGCTCATCCGGTCTGTCGCCGCGCGGATCGGGATCACCGAGATCGTCGGCACACCCGGGACCATTCACTTCTTTATGGACCCGGCGGCCAGAGTGCGTGCGGAAAACATCCCTGCTCTTCTTCGCAACTACAGCAAGACGCTTTCATTTAGTGTCAAAGGCTTCAGCGGCCGCGGGCTTCCGGAGTTTATGTACCGCTATAAAGCGGTCGGCGTGACCGTCAGGGACGAGGAGATCCTGCTGTCGACGGTGGAAGAATTGCTGATCGCGATGGGGAGGTATTTGATCTGACCAGGCTGCGCTGTTGGAACAGGCGGGCCGCTTCGCCAAAACGGAAAAGCTTCACTGTTGGAACATAGGGGTGCTTTTTGCTCTTCTTGCCCCCATGGGAGAAACAAGTAAAGCCCGGAAAATGCCTTATTTTTGCTGATTTCCTGTGAAGTTGGATCAAAAAGCATGGTTTCAGACCGATGGCCTCCGTTCACGCACTGCTGTAAGCTGCGTGATGGAGGCCATTTCGTTATAAGACATCCAGATAGTCCAACGCGCCAAAAAATTACCTTAATTTCAATGAGTTTCGCCTGCTTGCTCAAATTTTCATGGGGGCAGAAGAATAAAAAAGAACTCAAGTGATCCAACGCTCTTTGTGACTGTACTTGTTTGCCGGCACGGGATGAAGAAACCTGCCGCAACGAAAAACCTCTCTGCCATCAGACGTGAATCTGATGGGAGAGGTTTATTGTCTTATTAGTGGGGAGCGGTTCATTCGCTTAATGCGCCGGCTCTCTGCTTAATTCTATTTCTCAGAAGTAGAAGAACAGACCTGTTTTCTTGAGCGGCGCTCTCAGCGCCATGTACAGTACCGTTGAGATAAATGCGGATACCACCGAGTTGATGGCAGTCACGCCGATGTTGATCGCAAAGGAGACTTCCGCGGCGGGCTTGCCCAGGATCAGAATCTTATAAAAATAACGGATCGTAGGATCAAAGATCGCGTTAAACAAAAGTCCTGCGACAACGGCGGCCACTGTCCAGCGCAATACCTTTGTCAGATCCTTTTCTGTTGTGATGTGTCCCATCCTGTGTGCAATAAAGCCGACAAGCAAACCCATAAGAAGCTTGATCACAAATGTGATCGGGGCCTGAACGATATAAACGGGATCCATAAGGTCCGCGATGGTAAGTCCCAGCGCTCCGCCGACTCCGCCGTACGCGCTTCCGAGGATCAGGGCGCCCAATACGCAGAACGCGTTGCCCAGATGCACCGTGACTTTATCTCCCGCGATCGTGGGAATCGGTATTGATAAAAATGTAAACACTACATATGTGATCGCAGCGAAGATACCGGCAAATACCATCTTCCTCAGCTGCTCTTCCCTTGCGCTGCTGATCTCTGCTGCTGTATCCAAACTATTCATAATGGCCTCCTGTCTGTCTGTTTTCTAACTTATCCACAGTATAGCCATATCTGAATATATTAATAGCATCAGAAAAATATATTTTATATAACCAGTTTGCTGAGGCAGCACAAAGCGGGCACTGAGTTTGGACCAAAAAGAGGACGCCGCCCCTGCTGATTAATCAGCAAGATGCGACGCCCCCCTAGTTGTCTTCTGGCTAAAACTCAGGATAACTCCATAAAGATCAGCTCTGGATCCCCTGATGTTTCTCTCCGACTTCATCGAGAAGACGAAGCTTGGTGTCATACAGCTTCCTGGACAGGTCGACATAGACCTGGTGAGGGTTGACGAGACGTCTGGATTCCTCCCAGAGCGTATCCTGCTCCGCCAGGCACTGCTTGCGGATGTCCATGGTCTTGGGAGAGGTGTATACGCACTCGCCGTCGATGAACAGAGGGACCAGCAGGTCTCTGAGCTCGAACTCGCCCGCTTCGAGACGGGTCTTCTTCCAAGGCTCTGCAGGGTCGAAGAGGACCAGAGGACGCTCAGTTGTGAAGGTCTCCTCCTGCAGGCAGATCAGGTCGGCGATGATCTTGTGGCTGGCCTTTTCGTATACACGATAGATCTTCTTGTTGCCGGGGTTGGTGACCTTTTCAGTGTTCTCGGAGAGCTTGATCTTGGGCTCGAAGGTTCCGTCCGGATTCTGGATCGCGGCGAGCTTATAGACGCCTCCGAAGGACGGGTTGTCCTTAGCTGTGATCAGGTGCGTGCCTACGCCCCAGGAAGTAATGGTCGCGCCCTGGTTCTTCAGGGAGTCGATCAGGTGCTCGTCGAGGTCGTTGGAAGCGGAGATGATCGCATCCGGGAAACCGGCGTCATCGAGCATCTTGCGCGCCTTCTTGGAGATGTAGGCAAGGTCGCCGCTGTCGAGGCGGATTCCGTAACCCTTGCCGAGAGTGCCCTTGTCGCGCAGATACTGGAACGTCTTGATGGCGTTGGGAACGCCGGACTTGAGAGTGTCATATGTGTCTGCGAGAAGGATACATGCGTTGGGATACATGTCGCCGTATGTCTTGAAAGCAGTCAGTTCATCCGGGAAGCTCATGATCCAGCTGTGGGCGTGGGTGCCTTTTACAGGAACGTCAAAGAGCTGTCCGCATAGTACATTGGATGTTCCGACGCAGCCGGCGATAACAGCGGCGCGGGCGCCATAGGTTCCGGCGTCGGGACCCTGCGCGCGGCGAAGGCCGAATTCCATGATTCCGTCTCCGCGGGCCGCGTAGCAGATGCGTGCAGCCTTGGTGGCGATCAGGCTCTGGTGGTTGATGATATTGAGGATCGCAGTCTCAACAAGCTGTGCTTCCATAATGGGCGCGATAACCTTGACCATGGGCTCTCTGGGGAACATAAGGGAGCCCTCCGGAATAGCGTAGACACTTCCGGTGAAATGGAAATCGGCAAGATATGCGAGAAAATCTTCCTCGAAGATGCCCAGGCCGCGCAGATACTCGACATCCTGGTCGCTGAAGTGAAGCTCTTTGATGTATTTGACGAGCTGCTCAATACCGCACATGATGGAATATCCACCACCGAACGGGTTGTTGCGGAAGAAGGCATCGAAGATGACCATGCTGTTTTCTTCCTTATTCTTGAAGTAGCCCTGCATCATTGTCAGCTCATAGAGATCTGTGAGCAGTGTCAGGTTTTGTCTGTCCATTTTTTCTCCTCCGATTGATAGCTGGGTTGCGGTGTCATGACACCTATCTAAATGATGATACTACGAATAGCGGGGTTCTGCAATTATTTGGCCGTTTTTTGGTCAAAAGATGCCTGTGAACTTAAGCAGAATGACGATACAAGCGGAGGTCCGGATCCGCGCAGGAGGTGGATTCTTACCTATCAGTACAAAGAGGAGGGTGCTTTTATGGCAAAATTGACAAAATAGATAAAACGGACAAGTTTTTACATTTCTATGACGAATTGTGTGGCAGTCCTTGACAGTATTTTGCCGCAAACGTTATAATCTCATGGTTAATGTGGAGAAAGTGCAGGATTCTGTATTTCTTCCATCCTAAATATGCTGACGAGAAAGGCGGAAGGAGAAAGATGTACAAAAAAGTTAACCCGGACCTGAATTTCGTGGAGAGAGAACACAACACACAGAAATTCTGGAAAGAAAACAAGATTTTTGAAAAGAGCGTGAAGGAGCGTGAGGGCTGCCCCACATATATGTTTTATGACGGCCCGCCCACGGCTAATGGAAAGCCGCACATCGGCCATGTTCTGACAAGAGTCATCAAGGACATGGTGCCGCGCTACCGCACGATGAAGGGATATCAGGTCCCCAGAAAGGCCGGCTGGGATACCCACGGACTTCCTGTGGAACTGGAAGTTGAGAAAGAGATCGGTATCGAGGGCAAGGAGCAGATCGAAGAGTACGGTATTGCTCCCTTTGTCGAGAAGTGTAAGGAAAGCGTCTGGAAGTACAAATCTATGTGGGAGGATTTCTCCGACACAGTAGGTTTCTGGGCGGACATGGATAACCCTTACGTAACTTATTACGATGATTTCATCGAGTCCGAGTGGTGGGCACTCAAGACGATCTGGGAGAAAGGCCTTCTTTACAAAGGCTTCAAGGTCGTCCCTTACTGCCCCAGCTGCGGAACACCGCTGTCCTCCCACGAAGTGGCACAGGGCTACAAGACCCTCAAGGAGCGCTCCGCGATCGTGCGCTTTAAGCTGACAGAAGAGGACGCCTATTTCCTGGCGTGGACGACCACACCCTGGACACTGCCCTCCAACATCGCGCTCTGCGTGAACCCGGAGGACACATATGCCAAGGTCAAGGCGATCGACGGCTTTACCTATTATATGGCGGAAGCACTTTTGGATCAGGTCCTCGATCCCCTGAAGGACAAGTTCGAGGCGACTGCGGACGGCAAGGCCTATGAAGTCCTGGAGACTATGAAGGGCACGGATCTTGAGTACAAGCCCTATGAACCCCTCTATGAGGAGGCGGCCAGAAGGGCAGCGCAGCAGCACAAGAAAGCTTTCTTCGTGTACTGCGACGACTATGTAACTATGACAGACGGTACCGGTATCGTTCACATCGCGCCTGCATTCGGTGAAGATGACGCGAGAGTCGGCCGTAAATATGACGCTCCTTTCGTTCAGCTCGTCGACGCGCAGGGCTGCCTGGTAGAAGGAACTCCTTTCGCCGGCATGCGCTGCAAGCCCACAAAGGCAGAGATGGACAAGGGCGCGGTCAGCGCAGATCCTGAGGTCCTGAAGGACCTGAGCGCACGCGGTATTTTGTTCTCAGCTCCCAAGTTCGAGCACGACTATCCTCACTGCTGGCGCTGCGGAACCCCGCTTCTGTATTATGCGCGCCAGTCCTGGTTCATCAAGATGACATCTGTCAGAGATGACCTGGTGAGCGGCAACAAGAAAATCAACTGGATCCCTCCGACCATCGGAGAGGGCCGTTTCGGAAACTGGCTGGAGAATATTCAGGACTGGGGCATCTCCCGCGACAGATACTGGGGAACTCCTCTCAATATCTGGGAGTGCAAGGGATGCGGCCACCAGCTGAGCGTAGGCAGCAAAAAAGAGCTGGCAGAGCTCTCAGGAAACCCGGAAGCGCTTAACACCGAGCTCCACAGGCCTTACGTGGACGCGTATACGATCAAGTGCCCCGAGTGCGGCGGCGAGATGTACCGCGTTCCCGAGGTCATCGACTGCTGGTTCGACTCCGGAGCAATGCCGTACGCGCAGCTCCACTATCCATTTGAGAATAAGGAACTCTTCGAGAAATGGTTCCCCGCTGCATTCATCAGCGAGGCGGTGGACCAGACCCGCGGATGGTTCTATTCCCTGCATGCGGAGTCCACGCTCCTGTTTGACAAGCCCTGCTATGAGAACGTCATCGTTCTGGGACTGGTCCTGGATGAGGACGGCAACAAGATGTCCAAGAGCAAGGGCAACGCAGTGGATCCTTTCACGGCGCTCGCCAAGCATGGCGCGGACGCGATCCGCTGGTATTTCTATACCAACAGCGCGCCCTGGCTGCCCAACAAGTTCTCGGACAAGACAGTTAAGGAAGGACAGCGCAAGTTCCTCGGAACTCTGTGGAACACTTATGCGTTCTATACTTTGTATGCGGAGATCGACGGCTTCGATCCCACAAAGTACACGCTTGAATATGACAAGCTGAGCGTCATGGACAAGTGGCTCCTCTCCCGCATGAACACGATGATTAAGAACACGGACGCGAACCTGGACAAGTACAGGATCCCCGAGGCAGCTGCAGCGCTTGAGTCTTTCGTCGATGAGATGTCCAACTGGTATGTCCGCCGCTGCCGTGACCGTTTCTGGAAAGGCGGCATGGAGCAGGATAAGATCAATGCGTACATGACTCTGTACACAGCGCTCGTGAATGTCTGCAAGTGCGCGGCTCCGATGATCCCCTTCATGACCGAGGAGATCTACCAGAATATCGTCAGAAGCGTCGACGAGACTGCTCCCGAGAGTATCCACTTGTGCCTGTTCCCCGAAGCGGACGAGGAGCACATCGACAAGGAACTCGAGGAGAGCATGAAAGAGGTCCTCGGAATCGTCGTCATGGGCCGTGCGTGCCGCAACGCTTCCAATATCAAGAACAGACAGCCCATCGCGCAGATGTTCGTGAAGGCAGGCAAAGATCTCAATGCCTTCTTCCAGGACATCATTAAGAACGAGCTCAATGTCAAAAAAGTGATCTTCACGGACGATGTCCGCGAGTTTACAAGTTACACTTTCAAGCCGCAGCTTCGTACAGTAGGACCTAAGTATGGCAAGCAGCTGGGCGGTATCCGGAAGTATCTCGCAGAGCTCGACGGCAACGCTGCTATGGATACACTGAGGGCTGAAGGCGCGCTTCGCTTCGAAGTAAACGGCGTACCTGTAGAGCTCACAGAAGATGATCTTCTCATCGAGACAGCTAAGAAGGAAGGCTATGTCAGCCAGGAAGACGGAACTGTCACCACTGTTCTCGATACCAACCTGACTCCCGAGCTGATCGAAGAGGGTTATGTTTCCGAGCTGATCAGCAAGATCCAGACCATGAGAAAAGAGTCCGGATTTGAGGTCATGGACCGCATCCGCGTGTCCCTGAGCGGCAACAGAAAGCTGTCCGCAGTGGCAGCAGCCAATGAGGCCGCGATCGCGGGCAAAGTCCTGGCTGATAAGATTGAGCAGGATGTATCTCTGGCAAATGAGAAGGAATGGGATATCAACGGCGAGAAGGTTACGATCGGCGTTCAGAAGATTTAAGGAGAAATCAATAATGGTAAAGAGACCTACATTCAATTTTGATAAAGATCTTTTCAAGAGAAGTGTCGAGTACAACGTCCGTACTATGTACAGGCGCACTATGAAGGAAGCGACAGACCAGCAGGTCTTCCAGGCTTCCGCCATGGCTCTGAAGGATCAGATCATTGACTGCTGGATGAGGACCCAGAAGGTCTTCGACGATAAGGACCCCAAGCAGGTGGTTTATCTGTCAATGGAATTCCTGATGGGCCGCGCGTTCGGCAATGACGCCATCAACCTTATGGCTTACGAGCCCATCAAGCAGGCACTCAAGGAACTCGGCTTCAAGCTCAACGCGATCGAAGACCAGGAGCCTGACGCAGCGCTCGGAAACGGCGGTCTCGGAAGACTGGCGGCCTGCTTCCTGGATTCTCTTGCAACTCTGAATTACCCTGCGTACGGCGCGGGCATCCGCTACCAGTACGGTATGTTCAAGCAGGAGATCAGGGACGGCTATCAGGTAGAAGTGCCGGATAACTGGCTCGAGAACGGAAACCCGCTCGAGCTCAGAAGACCCGAGTATACCCAGGAAGTACACTTCGGCGGATATGTAACCTCTTATCTTGACAGAAACGGCCGCACCATGTACAAGCAGGAAGGCTACAGCGCTGTCAAGGCGATCCCGTATGACCTGCCGGTCATCGGTTACGGCAACGGTTTTGTTGATACTCTGAGAATCTGGGACGCTGAGCCGGTAGTGAGCTTCAAACTTGACTCTTTTGACAGAGGCGAATACCAGAAATCCGTCGAGCAGGAAAACCTCGCCCGCACGATCTGCAACGTCCTTTATCCCTGCGACGACCACGTACAGGGCAAAGAGCTGCGCCTCAAACAGCAGTATTTCTTCGTATCCGCGACTCTTCAGTGCGCGATCCAGAAGTACATGAAGACACACGACGACATCAGAAAGCTGCATGAGAAGTATGTCTTCCAGCTCAATGATACACATCCCACTCTGGCGATCCCCGAGCTCATGCGCATCCTCATGGATGAGTACGCTCTTACATGGGATGAGGCGTGGAACGTCGTCACAAAGAGCTGCGCTTACACGAACCACACCATCATGGCAGAGGCCCTCGAGAAATGGCCCATTGAGCTCTTCTCCAGACTTCTTCCCCGTATTTACTCCATCGTCGAGGAGATCAACAGAAGATTCGAGAGAGAGATCCACAACCGCTATGACAACACAGGCGTGGATGTCGGCCACAAGATCTACAAGATGGGCATCATCTATGACGGACAGGTCCGCATGGCCAACCTCGCGATCGTCGCAGGTTTCTCCGTCAACGGCGTTGCCGAACTGCATACAGCGATCCTCATGACCGAGGAGCTCAGGGACTTCTACGAGATGTTCCCCGAGAAGTTCAACAACAAGACCAACGGTATCACACAGAGAAGATTCCTTCTTCACGCGAACCCGAATCTGGCCAAGTGGGTCACCGACAAGATCGGCGACGAGTGGATCACGGATCTGTCCCAGATGAAGGAACTGGAAGTCTATGTGGATGACAACAAGGCGCAGAAAGAGTTCATGAACATCAAGTACAAGAACAAAGTCCGCCTTGCCCAGTACATCCTCGAGCACAACGGAATCGAAGTCGATCCCCGCTCTATTTTCGACGTACAGGTCAAGAGACTACACGAGTACAAGAGACAGCTCCTGAACATCCTGCATGTCATGTATCTGTACAATCAGCTCAAGGACAACCCGAACATGGAGTTCAAGAAGAGAACCTTCATCTTCGGCGCCAAGGCTGCAGCTGGTTACAAGACTGCTAAGCTGACCATCAAGCTGATCAACTCCGTAGCGGATGTGATCAACAACGACCCCGCTATCGATGACAAGATCAAAGTTGTCTTCATCGAGAACTACCGTGTATCCAACGCGGAGATCATCATCGCGGCAGCGGATGTATCCGAGCAGATCTCCACAGCTTCCAAGGAAGCTTCCGGAACCGGCAACATGAAGTTCATGCTCAACGGCGCTGTGACGCTGGGCACCATGGACGGCGCGAACGTCGAGATCGTCGAGGAAGTAGGCCAGGAGAACGCGTTCATCTTCGGACTTTCCTCCGAGCAGGTTATCAAATATGAGAACCAGGGCGGCTATGATCCCAAGAGAGTCTTCAACGAGGACCAGAATGTCCGCAGAGTGCTGGTACAGCTGATCGACGGCACATATTCTCCGGAAGATCCGGACCTGTTCCGTCCCCTGTACGATTCCCTGCTCAACAAGCATGGTTCTGACCGCGCGGACAGATACTTCATCCTCGCTGACTTCGAGTCCTATGCTGCAGCGCAGAGAGATGTCGAGACCGCTTACAATGACCCGAAGAGATGGGCGCGCATGGCTATGATGAACGTGGCCAACGTCGGCAAGTTCTCCTCTGACAGAACTATCGAGGAGTACGCGCAGCAGATCTGGGGCCTTGAGAAGGTCTATATCCCTGCGAGAAGGGGCAGAAAGCCCAAGAAGACGGAAGCCTGATGCGCGGTATGCGGTGAGTCCCCGAATGTGAAGCAGACGGGGAAAGTGTAATCAAGCGGTCTGTCAGAGGCGGCAGGGCTGCATTTGCACAATAATTGAATTCAGAACCCCGGGAGCGGTGCGTGGAAGCCTTTTCAGGTGATGCGTGCTGCTTCCGGGGGTTTTTGTGCTGCGGGAGGTGAAGAATCCTTCCTGACAATGGCAAGTGCCGCACGAGATATGCTATAATGGGCGGAGTAATATAAGAGGCAGGGCCTGATAACCGGGCCCGGATTGAGCGAAAGGATTAATAGTATGAAGATCGTAGTTCTGTGCGGAGGACTGAGCACGGAGAGAAATATATCTTTTCTGTCGGGAACAAAAGTATGCAGGGCGCTCAGAAGCAGGGGACACCAGGCGGTCCTGGTAGACCTGTTCATGGGACTTGAAGACGTGGAAGAGGAGCCGGCGGCTCTCTTTGAGAATCTGCCGGAGCTCGAGGCTCTGACTTTTGACGGAACGGCACCCGACCTGGATGCCGTGAGAGAATCGAGGAAGTGGAAGAGCCCTTCGCTGTTCGGCAAGGGTGTTCTGGAGATCTGCCGTCTGGCGGACATTGTATTTGTGGCTCTTCACGGAATGAACGGAGAGGACGGCCGCGTGCAGGCGACTTTCGACATGCTGGGCATCCCTTACACCGGATCGGGCTATCTGGGGGCTGCCATCGCCATGGACAAGATGCTGACCAAGGAGATGGTGAAGGATAAGGGCGTCCGCACACCCGCGTGGAAGACCTTCCACGCCGGCGCGATCACGAGTGATGAGGACGCAGCCAAGTCTGCGGAAGCGATCGCGGCTCAGATTGAAGCTCCTTGCGTGGTAAAGACACCCACCGGCGGTTCGTCGGTCGGCGTATATATTGTCACCAGCCAGGATGCGGTGAGACCCGCTGTGGAGAAGTGCCTGACATTCGGCCCGGATATCCTTGTGGAGCAGATGATCGAAGGCAGGGAGTTCACCTGCGCGGTATTGGGCGACAGAGCGCTCCCTTCGGTCGAGATCGTTCCCAAGGTAGATTTCTATAATTACGAGAACAAGTACAAAGCCGGTGCCACCGAGGAGATCTGCCCCGGACGCTGCACTCCCGAAGTGGAAAAGCAGATGGGAGACATGGCTCTTCGCGTGCACAATGTTCTGGGCCTGCGCACATATTCGCGCAGCGACTTCATCGTGGATATATACGACAACGCGTGGTTCCTGGAAGTCAACACGCTGCCGGGAATGACACCCACAAGCCTTGTGCCGCAGGAAGCCGCAGCCGTGGGAATTTCCTACGAGGAGCTGTGCGAGATCATTGTCAGGGACGGGCTTAACAGATAAGAGCGGTATTGCCTTACGGGCAGCTCACACGCGGCACAGCGGCCTGCTCTGCGGGCTTTGAATTGCGATAGAAGCGCCGCAAGACTTTACAGTGCGTTTCGACATGAGGAAAAAAATGGAAAAGATCAGTGTAAATGAGATTCTCGGAGCGGTCGGCGGACAGCTTCTGGGGAATGTAGACGCAGAAAACACATTTATTATTAACGTGCAGACCGACAGCCGAAGGGCAGCTGCGGGCGACCTGTTCATCGCCATCATCGGCGAGCGCATGGACGGCCACCGGTTCGTGCCCGGCGCTATGGAAGCCGGCGCGGAAGGCTGCCTTGTCAGCAAAGCGCCTGAGAAGGTCCCTGAAGGGAAATTCTGTGTTCTGGTGCCGGATACGATCAAGGCGATGGGCGACCTCGCAGCTTATTATCTCCGCAAACTCGGCATCCCGGTGGTGGCGATAACGGGAAGTGTCGGAAAGACGACCACAAAGGATATGGTTGCGTCCGTCCTCTCGACAAAATATCGCACACGCAAGACCGCCGGTAACCTGAACAATCATCTCGGTCTTCCCATGACTGCATTTCGCCTCACCGCGGAGGACGAGATCGCGGTTCTCGAGATGGGGATGAATCATCTGGGCGAGATCGACTACCTGGTCCGCATCGCGCAGCCCGACGTGGCGGTGATCACAAATGTCGGAGATGCCCATATCGGAAACCTGGGCAGCAGGGAGAATATCCTGCGCGCAAAATGTGAGAGCTTCCACGGCTTGAAGAAAGGCGGGACAGCCGTCCTGAACGGCGATGACGCACTGCTCACGACGCTCCGCCCGGGCGCGGCGAGGGTGTCTGATGCTGCAGCCGGAGAAGCTGAGGCAGGAAGCCCGGAGAGCGGTCCGTTTGCAGAAATGTATGCGGGCATTGATGCCGGCGGTTTTACTTTCCACTGGGCGGGCGAATCGGAAGGCTGCGATTACAGAGCAGTGAACATTGAAGATACCCTTCCCGACGAAGTGCGGTGCGTCGCGCAGACGCCTTCCGGAAGCTTTGCGGTCGAGATCCCGAGCCTTGGCAGGCATATGATCTATCCGGCCATGACGGCGGCTGCGGTGGGGCAGTATTTTGGCTTGACGGGGGAGGAGATCGCGAAGGGAATCAGCGAATTCGAGTCGACGCACATGCGCATGGACGTCGAGAAATGCGATAACGGGATCATCCTGTACAACGATACCTACAATGCGAATCCGCAGTCCATGGAGGCCGCGCTGGGAATTCTCGCGAACTCGACGGCAGAGCGCAAAGTCGCTGTGGTCGGCGACATGCTGGAACTGGAGCCTTACTCGGAAAAGCTGCATCGCCAGGTGGGCGAGTTCGCGGCGGAGCAGCCGATCGACATCCTCGTGACGGTAGGCACGCGCGCCGGATGGCTCGCGGAGGCTGCTCTTGAGCATGACATGGAAGACGTTCGGCCTTGCACGGACAAGGAAGAAGCCAAAAAAGTGCTTGCAGAGCTCGTGAAGCCTGATACAGCGTTCCTGTTCAAAGCTTCTCGAGGCATGGCGCTGGAGGAACTGTATGAGTTTGTGAAAGGGCTGATCTGAGTGATTTGTCTATTCTGACGCTGAAGTGCTGCTGGAGTATTCTCCAGCAGCACTTCTTTAGCATTCTGGCTGATTTGTGCTAGTTCTAACGTTTTAGTGCTGCTGGAGCACTCTCCGGCAGCACTCGTTCAGCATTCAAGCCTGATTCTACCCATTCTAATGCAGAAGTGCAGGCCTATCTCCTGTACACAACCTCCCCGTCCACGATCGTGTAGTGCACAACGCCGGGAAGCTTATCTCCGATAAACGGCGAGTTGCAGGACTTGGAGGCGAACTCGGAAGGGACGATCCACTCCTCGTCGGGGTCGAAGATCGTCAGGTCTGCCGGCGCGCCCGGCTCTAGCCGTCCGGTTTCAAGGTGGTAGAAATCTGCAGGATTGCAGGTGAGGCAGGCCAGCATCTGCATCATGGTAAGATATCCCGGCTGGACCAGGTTCTTGACAGCCAGGGAAAGAGCAGTTTCCAGGCCGATCATGCCGCTGGGTGCCTGTACGAAGGGCTTCTCTTTCTCCTGCGCGGAGTGAGGCGCGTGGTCCGTTGCAATGATGTCGATCGTGCCGTCCTGAAGGCCGCGGATGATCGACATCCGGTCTTCCTCGGTGCGCAGTGGAGGATTGACTTTGGCGAGGGTGCCGCGCCTTATGACTGCGTCCTCCGTGAGGGAGAAGTGGTGGGGCGTGGCCTCCGCGTGGATGCAGGGATGCTCCCTGCGTGCGCGGCGCACATATTCGACGCCTTCCGCCGTGCTGATGTGCTGGATACAGAGAGGCGCGTCGAGCTCAGCCGCGATCTCAACATCTCTGGCGATCAGCGTGTACTCGGCTTCCCGAGGAGATCCCGAAAGGCCCAGGAACGCAGCGGCCCTGCCGCCGCCGTTGACGCCGTTTTCAGAGATAAGGCTCTTGTCTTCTTCGTGAAGACTGACCGGCAGATCAAGGCTCTTGGCGATCTCGAGGGCAGACTTAAGGACAGCGCTGTCCATGATGGGAAGTCCGTCATCCGTGAAGCCGGCGGCTCCGCTGCCTGCCAGCGCGCGCAGGTCGGCAAGCTTATGGCCGGCCATGCCGAGGGTCACATTTGCGCAGCTGAGGAGATGGACGGGGAGATTCCTGCCTCTTTCAAGGATATCCTGCAGGATTTCGACGCTGTCTACAGGAGGCTTGGTATTGGCCATCAGAATGACCGTAGTGTATCCGCCTTTGGCGGCGGACTCCGCTCCCGTGGAAAGGTCTTCCTTGTAAGTGAAGCCGGGATCCCTGAAGTGGGAGTGCGTGTCTATGAGACCGGGGCAGACGATCATGCCGTCGGCATCAATCACTGAAGCTCCGGCCGGAGGCAGGAGATGCTTCTCTATTTTGACAATGCGGCCGTTGTCGATGAGGATGTCGCGCTTTCCTTCCGTGCCGGAAGCGGGATCGATCAGGTAACTGTTGAGGATGATCAGCATAGGAGCCTCCCTTCTTTATCCTGATGCCGGAAGCAGACTTCAGCTTCTCCCGGCGGCAGAACTCCATGAAATACGGTTGCAATATTGATTACAGTATATCATGTTTACAGGTTTGCAGGCGCGGTGGCAGAATTTGTATTTTCTGTTATAATTATACTGATTTAGTATGCAATGGACAAACGATGCGGCAAACACAGATTAAACAGATCATATACGCCGCAGCCACAAGAATGTTTTCAGAAAGGAATTTATAGATTATGTGGGTTATACGCATGATTCTTGCGCTTTTATTCGCGGCGCTGATCATTTTGATCGACCTGCCGCTGCATGTGATCACCTGGCTGATCGAGAAGGCCAGCCCGGGCTCCTGCACGAAGTTCCGCCACGCGTATGCCAGGTTCGGCATGAAGGGGATCTGGTTTCTGGCGGGTGGAAAGGCGACCGTGATCGGTCTCGAAAGGGCTCCGATGGACAGGCCGGTGCTGTTTGTGGGAAACCACCGCAGTATCTTTGACATCATCCTGGCGGGCTCGCTGATCACCTATCCCTGCGGTTTTGTGGCCAAAAAAGAGCTTCAGGGTACGCCGATCACCCTGATCATGGAGGAGATCCACTGCCTGTTCCTGGACCGCGAGGACCCCAGACAGGGCCTCAAGACGATCCTTACGGCCATCGACTACGTCAAGGACGGCATTTCCATGTTTATCTTCCCCGAGGGGACAAGAAGCAAAGTGGAGGGCGAATTCCTCCCTTTCCACGCGGGCAGTTTCAAAATAGCGACCAAGGCGAAGGTCCCCGTCGTTCCTGTCACGCTGGTGGGAATGGGAGATATTTTCGAAGACCACTATCCGCGCCTGAAGAGAGTGCCTGTTGTGATCGAATTCGGCGAGCCGATCGAGACGGCGGATATGGACAGAAATGCCCAGAAGGAGCTGCCTGACAAAGTGAAGGCCCTGATGGAAGAGACCTATCGCAGAAACAGCGCGCTGATCGCGAAGAAATGATAAGGATACACCGGGAGACTTATGAAAAAAAAGACGACAATGACCGTGACAGACATCAAAAACATTGCCGAAGGGATCTGGAGTATGATTCTGCGGTATCCGGAAGGGGAAAGACCGGAGGAAGTAAAACCCGGTCAATTCGCGGGACTTTACCCTAATGACCCGTCCAAACTCCTGCCCAGACCGATCAGCATCTGCAGATGGGATGCGGACCGCGCAGAACTGCGTTTTGTGTTCCGCACCGCGGGTCCCGGCACAGCGTCGCTGGCCGCGCAGAAGGCGGGCGATCAGGTGGATATGCTGGGCATTCTCGGCAATGGTTATGACCTCACGAAGCTTGAAGGAAGAAAAGTCCTGCTCCTGGGAGGCGGGATCGGCATCCCGCCCATGGTGGAACTGGCAGCGGCGCTCTCTCAGATTCCCGGGACAGAAGTTACGGCGGTCATGGGATACAGGGACAGCGATCTCTTCCTGACAGAGGAACTGGAAGCTTTTGGAAAGCTCCTGATCGCCACGGAGGACGGAAGCGTCGGCACCAAAGGAAATGTGCTGGACGCGGTCAGAGAAAATGCAGTGGAAGCGGATGCGGTATGCGCGTGCGGACCTATGCCGATGCTGCGCGCAGTGAAGAAGTTTGCGAGAGAACAGGGGATTCCCGCGTACATCTCCCTGGAGGAGAGGATGGCCTGCGGCGTAGGCGCGTGCCTTGGGTGTGTGACGAAGACCGCGAAGGTAGACGGCCACTCCCATGTCCGCAATGCCAGGATCTGCACGGAAGGGCCGGTTTTCGACGCTGAGGAGGTGGAGATCTGATGGGAATGAGCGGCAGCAAGAGGCCGGATATGACTGTGAACATAGTCGGCGTAGAGTTCAAAAATCCGGTCATGACCGCTTCCGGGACCTTCGGATCGGGCATGGAATATTCGGAATTTGTTGATCTGAACCATTTGGGAGCCGTCGTGACAAAGGGCGTTGCCAGTGTGCCGTGGGAGGGAAACCCCACGCCCAGAGTCGCGGAAGTGTACGGCGGGATGCTCAACGCGATCGGGCTTCAGAATCCCGGGATCGACGTCTTTATCGAGAGGGATCTCGCTTTTTTGAAGAAGTTTGATACGAAAGTGATCGTGAACGTGTGCGGGCACACCGAAGAGGAGTACCTGGAAGTCGTGGAGCGCCTCGCCGACCAGCCGGTGGACATGCTCGAGATCAATGTCTCCTGTCCCAACGTCAAACAGGGGGCGATCCAGTTCGGACAGGATCCGAAATGTCTCGAGGATATCACGGCAAAGGTCAAAAAAGCGGCTAAGCAGCCCGTGATCATGAAGCTCACGCCCAATGTGACGGATATTACAGTGATGGCCAGGGCGGCTGAAGCGGGAGGCGCGGACGCCATTTCCCTGATCAACACGATCACGGGAATGAAGATCGATATTGAAAAGAGGCAGTTCGTGCTAGCCAATAAGACAGGAGGGCTGTCGGGACCTGCCATCAAACCCGTAGCGGTGAGAATGGTGTGGCAGGCGGCAAATGCCGTGCGGATCCCGATCATCGGAATGGGCGGAATCGCTTCCGCCGAAGACGCGGTGGAATTCATGTTAGCCGGCGCGTCAGCAGTTGCAGTCGGAGCGATGAACTTTCATGATCCCTGCCTGACACAGAAAGTCGTGGACGGGATGGAAAAGTACTTGATCAGACATAATATTTCATCAGTGAGAGAACTTACGGGAGCAGTTCAATGAGAAGTGTAAAACAGAAAGCTTATGCCAAGATCAACCTGAGCCTTGATATCCTCGGACGCCTGGAAAACGGCTATCATATAGTCAAGATGGTCATGCAGACGATCGACCTGAGCGATGAGCTGATCTTTGAGACTCAGGACAGGGAATGCCCTTCCATGGAGATCACCCTTGTAACAGATAACGGAGAAATTCCGGGCGGTGAAGATAATCTGATCGTGCGCGCCGTGCGCCGCATGGAATACAAGTACGGGATCCGTAGAGATCTCAGGATCACGCTGAAAAAGAACATTCCTGTAGCCGCGGGCATGGCCGGCGGCAGTACGGACGCAGCCGCAGCGCTGCGTGCCGTGAGGGACCTGTTCGTTCCCGATGTCAGCGACGAGGAGCTTCAGAAGATCGGTGTGACGCTGGGGGCAGACATTCCCTATTGCGTGACAGGCGGGACACAGCTCTCAGAGGGGATCGGAGAAGTCCTGACAGTTCTGCCCGACGCGCCTCAGTGCGGGCTCGTGATCTGCAAACCGCCGGTGGGGGTATCTACCGGAGAGGTCTACAAGAGATATGACAGCCTGGAGGATGTCCGGCATCCGGATATTGACGCGCAGATCGAGGCGATCCGTCTGGGCGACCTTGCGGGAATGGCGAGGGAGTGCGGCAATGTACTGGAGGAAGTGACCGGCGCCATGTATCCGAGGATCGGAGAGATCGAGAGATTCTTTGAGAAAGAAGGAGCGCTCGTATCGAAAATGTCGGGCAGCGGGCCTACTGTATTTGCTGTTTTTGCCGATAAGCAGGAGGCGGTCCGCGCGGCTCAGGCTTTTGAAGCGGCGGACGAAGCGAAAGACTGCAGAATTATTGTTTGCGATTTTGTTTACCGGATTATGGAGGATGCCAATGGGAGACAATAACTTAATGACAGCAGGGATGTCCATGACTGAAGAACAACAATCCATGCCGCTTCGCGACGCGGTGTTCATGTCGCTGCGAAAAGCGATCCTGACCGGAAAGATCAAGCCGGGCGAGAGACTGACGGAGGTCAAACTCGGAAAGCTGCTCGGAACCAGCCGCACGCCGATCAGGGAAGCGATCCGCCTGCTGGAACAGGAGAACCTGGTGACGATCATTCCCGGAAGCGGGGCCAGAGTGTCCAGGATGACGGTCTCTGACCTGCAGGATGTAATGGAAGTCAGAAGCGCTCTGGAACAGCTCAGCGCCGGACTTGCCTGCGAGAGGATCACGGAAGGAGAAAAGAAAGAACTGTACGAGGCCTACAATGCTTTTGTCAGGAGCACCCAGTCCGAGGACAGCATCATGATCGCGGATGCCGACGTCAGGTTCCACAATCTGATCCTGAAGGCTGCCAAAAATCAGAAGCTCGGGAAGATCCTCGACGGACTCGCAGACAACATCTACCGCTACCGCTATGAATTCATCCGGGAAGACGGGCACTACGAAGATCTGGTCCGGGAACACAAAGAGCTCTACGAAGCCGTGATCTCGGGAGACAGGGAAGTTGCGGAGAAAGCCGCGCGCGGCCATATTGCCAGACAGTGGAGCTATATCAGAGAGCATCTGCAGGAAGACGCAGGGGAATGACTGTGAGCAGAGAAGTATGGCTGACCGTGACAGGCGACCAGAAGGACGCGGACGGCCGCAGTGACAGAAATTCCGTAAGCTGCCGGGCTCTTTACGAGGTCGTCGACGGGTCGCATGTATTTACGTACAGGGAGAGGGATCCGGAAAGCGGCGCGGTCACGGAGTCCCGGATGGTGTTCGCGCAGTCTTTCTGCAGGATCGTCAGAGCCGGCGCAGTGCGCACGAATATGTACTTCAGGCCTGCGGAGGAGCTCGAGAGCGAATACGAGACAGGATTCGGCACTATTTTGATGAAAATATACACAAAGCGCCTGGCCATGCGGCAGGTCGGGGAGAACTTCCACGCGAGAGTTTCCTATACGCTGCACCTGCAGGGCGGAGCGCCGATGGAATGTGCCGTGACGGTCAAGGCGGAGCCGCTGTGACTTTCGCCGCCCGCTTTGCGGGGCTTGAGAATACGGAGAACAGAAAACCGGTGGAGAACTTATCGTTTTCCACCGGTTCTTGCTGTCTGTAATGTGATGTTTACTTGACGGGTTTGGCGCCTGCCTTCTCCTGCAGCTTATCCATCTGCCTGCGCCACCAGCTCTTCTTGACAGTGGTGTCGGGGGTGAGCTTCTTGCCGCGCATACCCTTGACGTCCATGATGTAGATTCCGCTTACCATTGCCTTGACCTGCTGGTTGATCGGGATCAGGTCGAAGACCTTCTCGTCAGCGATCAGGTTCATAAATCTCGCGCCGACCTTGGCCTTTACGACCGGGACCTTGGAGCGGCGGGCATACCACGGTGTCTGCGCGATCACTTCTTCAGGAAGCCCTGACTCCTTGAGCTTGAGACGCTTCTTGTCCACAGCCATGATGACTACGGGCTGCTTGTTGGCCTCGAGGCGAGCGCTCTGCTCATCCTGCTGCTTCTGCAGGCGCTTTCCCATAAAGTAGAGAAATACGAGAACACCGATCAATATGACCAGGATCACTAATAAAATAATTGACAGTTTACTCAATTCCATGCCCTCCTAACGATACGCTACTTAGCATTTTAACATTGAATGAAAGGCAAGGCAACAAGCGAATTCAATGCCTGAACAGGATTCTTTACCTGAAATTTCATGCAAAGTTCATATTTGCGTAATACAAAATGCTTTTAAGAATCGGACGGTTATGCTAGAATTGAAACGTTATTATAGAAATGGACGGATTTAACGAAACGACGATTAGAGACGATCAGAAAAGAAAGGCAAGTTGTTTATGAAAAAGAGAGCAGTAGCAGCGATTCTTGCTGCGGCAATTGTAACAGCGATGACCGGATGCGGAAATTCCGGCAGCCAGACAGAATCTGCGACAGCGGCGACAACAGAACAGGCAGCTGAAGTGGCAGCTGAAGAAGAGTGGATGAACGATCCCACCGCTTATCTGTCCGGCATCACAGCATCTGACTATGTGGATCTTCCGGCAGACTACGCGTCGCTCACTGTAGAAGTGGAGCCTCCCGCTGTAGTTACGGATGAAGAGGTCGATGCCGCGATCGAAAATCAGAGGCAGGCCAGAAGAGAACTCAAGGAAGTGACAAGAAGGACTAAAGTCCAGGAAGGCGACGTCGTCAATATTGACTACATCGGAAGAATTGACGGAGAGGAGTTTGACGGCGGCAGCGCGGAGGGGTATGATCTTGAGATCGGATCAGGATCTTTTATTGAGGGCTTTGAAGAAGGTCTGATCGACCAGAAGGTCGGCGATACAGTGACACTTGAGCTCACATTCCCGCAGGACTACGGCGACAGCACAAAAGCCGGAGTGGACGCGGAATTTGAAGTTACCATCAATTCTATTCAGGAATACGTAGTGCCTCAGCTCACAGACCAGTTTGTGGCGGAACTGGGCATCACAGATGAGTTCGGAAACGCTGTGAACACGGTAGACGGCTTGCGCACTTATACCAGGAACAGTATCGTTGAGAGCAAAGAGAGCCAGTACACACAGAGACTGGAAGAGGCGATCAGAAACACGCTCAGTGAAAAGAGCACATTTAAGAAAGATCTTCCTGCCGCTATGGTGAAGAGGAACAATGACGCCATTGTCAGTGAGCTCACTTTATATGCGCAGCAGTACGGCATTGACCTTAAGACCCTGATGCAGCTTGCATACGGGTCCACAGAGGACAGCTATATGCAGGATATCAATGACGTGGCCGTCGAGAATGTCCGAAAGAGCATCATTCTCAAAGCGATCGGCGACAAGGAAGGCCTGTGCCTGACGGATGACCAGTTCCAGGCAGAGCTGGAAGTTGCCGTCAGCAACAGCGGATTTACATCTGTTGAAGAAGTGGCGAGAGAAGATGTCGAGGCTTACAGAGAGATCCTCGACAAGAGAAAGGTCATGGATTTCCTCAAGAGCAAGACTACTGTGGTCGCGCCCGCGTCTGAGGAAGGATCGACAGGTGATACTGCAGCGCCTGCAGCAGAGGATGCTAAGTAACAGCACTGTTCCGAATAAGAGCACTTGAGACATGAGTGCTGAACAGATACATATAAACATAACAAAGGAGTGGGGAAATGAGACAGGATTATCAGCTCGTGACTGTACGCGGGCTATTTGACAAGAAAGACAGATATGCAGACAAGACGGTGACTGTAGGCGGCTGGATCCGCAACAACCGCGATTCCAAGGCTATTGGATTTATCGCGCTGGCGGACGGCTCCTGCTTCCAGAATCTCCAGCTGGTCTACAGCAAGGATCTGGAGAACTTCACCGAGATCGCGAAGATGAACGTCGGCACGGCGATCATCGCGACGGGCAAAATAGTGCTGACCCCGAACGCGAAACAGCCTTTGGAGATGCAGGTTGAAAAGATCGAATTGGAAGGTGCTTCCACATCGGACTATCCGCTTCAGAAGAAGCGCCACAGCTTCGAGTACCTCAGAACGATCCCTCATCTTCGTCCCCGCACCAATACCTTTGCGGCGACTTATCGCGTGCGCTCTCTGATCGCATACGCGATCCACTCCTTCTTCATGGAGAGAGGATTCGTATATGTTCACTCCCCCATTATTACGGGCAGTGACGCGGAAGGCGCAGGCGAGATGTTCCAGGTGACAACGCTGCCTCTGGATGAACTTCCGCTCACAGAAGACGGCAAGGTCGACTACTCCCAGGACTTTTTCGGAAAGCCCACCAACCTGACGGTCAGCGGCCAGCTTGACGTCGAGACCTTTGCCTTCGCTTTCAGGGACGTCTATACCTTCGGCCCTACTTTCCGCGCGGAGAAGTCCAATACGACCCGCCACGCGGCAGAGTTCTGGATGATCGAGCCCGAGATGGCTTTCGCGGATCTGCAGGACGACATGGAGAACGCCGAGGCAATGCTCAAATATGTCATCCGCTATGTCCTTGCGAATGCACCCGAAGAAATGAAGTTCTTCAACCAGTTCGTGGACAAGGGCCTCATCGAGCGCCTTGAGCATGTGGTCAATTCTGAATTCGGCCATGTGACTTACACAGAGGCTATTGAGATCCTCGAGAAGAACAACAAGAACTTCGATTATAAGGTATACTGGGGCTGCGATCTGCAGACCGAGCACGAGAGATACCTCACAGAGGAAGTATTTAAGCGCCCTGTCTTCGTAACAGATTATCCCAAGGAGATCAAGGCGTTCTATATGAAGCAGAATCCGGACGGCAAGACTGTTGCGGCGATGGACTGCCTGGTGCCCGGCATCGGCGAGATCATCGGCGGCAGTCAGCGTGAGGATGACTTTGAGAAGCTGGAGAAGCGCATGGATGAGCTGGGACTGGACAAAGAGTCCTACCAGTTCTATCTGGACCTGCGCAAATACGGCAGTGTGCGCCATGCGGGTTACGGCCTGGGCTTCGAGCGCTGTGTCATGTACCTGACCGGCATGGGCAATATCAGAGACGTCCTGCCCTTCCCCAGAACCGTAGGAAACTGCGAACTGTAAGAGATTTGAAGAGGCTGTCACGCGGTGACGGCCTCTTTGCTGTATTTCTGACATCTCAGACGGGAGCCTTCTGCTGAGATATACCATGCGCACGCGTGCGGAAAGGAGCATACCAATGGACAGAGAATTGATCGTAGTCCTCGACTTTGGCGGCCAGTACAAGCAGCTGATCGCAAGAAGAGTCAGAGAATGCAATGTTTATTGCGAGATCCATCCATATACAAAGACTCCCGGAGAGATCCTGGCGATGAATCCGAAGGGAATCATTCTCACAGGAGGCCCCAACAGCGTCTACGCGGACGACTCACCGACCTGTGACCGGGCATTGTTCGAGCTCGGAATCCCTGTGCTGGGCATCTGCTACGGATCCCAGCTCATGGCCCATAAATTGGGCGGTACAGTGAAGACTGCGCCTGTAAGTGAATACGGCCACACAAAAATAGTGCTGGACGGAGCAAATTCGGGATCAAAGCTGTTAAGCGGATTGTCAGGCGGCGGTTCCGGGAGCTCGACCTGCTGGATGAGCCACACCGATTACATCGCGGATCCGCCGGAAGGATTTAAGATCACCGCGCATACAGATAACTGTCCGGTGGCAGCTATGGAAAATGCCGGAAGCAGACTCTACGCGGTGCAGTTCCATCCGGAAGTTGTGCATACGCCTTTCGGAACACAGCTCTTAAAGAACTTTGTGATGGATATCTGTGGGTGCACCGGCAGCTGGAAGATGTCTTCCTATGTGGACACAACGGTGAAGGAACTGCGGGAGAAGATCGGGGACGGCAAAGTCCTTCTGGGACTCTCCGGAGGCGTGGATTCTTCTGTGGCGGCAGCGCTGCTCGCGAAAGCGATCGGAAAGCAGCTGACCTGCGTCTTTGTTGACCACGGACTCCTTCGAAAGGATGAGGGAGATGAGGTAGAGGCCGTATTCGGACCGAAGGGACCGTTTGAACTGAACTTTGTGCGAGTGAACGCACAGGACCGGTTCTATATCAAGCTGGCCGGCATCACGGATCCCGAGATGAAAAGAAAGATCATCGGGGCGGAGTTTATCAGTGTCTTCGAAGAGGAGGCCAGGAAAATAGGGCAGGTGGATTTTCTCGCGCAGGGAACGATCTATCCCGACGTGGTGGAGAGCGGGACGGGAAGCGGCGGAGCCGTGATCAAATCCCATCACAACGTCGGAGGACTGCCGGAACATGTTGATTTCAAGGAGATCGTGGAACCGCTTCGGATGCTGTTCAAGGATGAGGTGAGACAGACAGGCCTTGAGCTCGGACTCCCCAGGCACCTTGTTTACAGGCAGCCTTTCCCAGGACCGGGACTGGGCGTCAGGATTGTCGGTGATATCACTGCTGAGAAGGTAAGGATCGTGCAGGAAGCGGATGCCATCTTCAGGGAGGAACTTGAAAAGGGCGGCATCGATACCGGAAAAGGGCAGTTTTTTGCCGCGCTTACCAACATGAGATCGGTCGGCGTCATGGGAGACGGGCGGACATACGACTATGCTGTGGCGCTGCGCGGTGTGCTGACCAGCGATTTCATGACGGCGGAAGCGGCCGAGATTCCGTGGAATGTGCTGCAGATCTGCATGACACGCATCATTAATGAAGTCAAGGGCGTCAACAGAGTGCTCTATGATCTTACCAGCAAACCGCCGGGAACGATCGAGCTGGAATGACACAGGGGATGGCTCGCGCTGCGAGCCTTGAACGGATACCAAAAAAGCCGCTGCAATTGCAGCGGCTTTTTCATGGCTGTCAGATCATTACCAGATGATCCCCGTTTCCGATTGCGTAATCGCTCAGCGTCTTGTTTTCATCCAGTAAGATATTCTGTTCCGCGCAGCAGAGCGTTTCTGAACCGGACGGGACATAGAGGTGCCGCGTCAGCTCGAAAACAGCGTCAGAAAGAAGAGGGATCAGTTCTCTGACGCAGACATGATCCGGAACATAGACCTCATATTCACTTCCAACAGAGGGGATTCTTAAAAAGATCAGAATTTTTCTCATAGCTTTTCTCTACTCATCAAATAATATGCTGCTCATTTCAGATATATCCTGAATATTGACTTCTCCTGTCTCACGGAATAAAGAGGGAAGCCGGGTCAGGAATTCCAGTCTTCTCCGGGCGCTCGAGATCAAGTCCCCGACACAGTCCCGGCTCTTTCTCAACTGACGGCTGTCACCCTCCGGAGACCGGTCGACAAGCCTGATCAGCCTTTCCAGTTCCTGCTGCAATGCGGACAGTTCCCTGATCTCAGATTCAATTAGTCTTTGGTGGCTCTCAAGGCCGGAATGGTGAATGTCGATTTTCATAGGCTGCTTTTACAATTCGTCGCCGGAGTCCGCGATCAGCTTGAGCATTCCGGAGATATCTGTGATGTCAATGGTTACTTTGGCCTTGGTCTTTTTGATCTCCTGCTGCAGGCCGGCATATGTCGCACGCAGAGTGTTGACCATGTCCTGGGCTGTCCTGACGCTGCCGATCTGTGTGTTCAGAGTTTTGGTATAGGTTACGGCGTCATCATCTTTCCAGAAATCTTTGATCTTGCCTTTCAGAGTATCCAATGTGTTCAGATGCTGTTCAAGCTGTCTGGAATAATTCTCCAAAGCGGAAATTTTCTGCTCATAATAATTCCGGCTGTAATTGAGAACGATATTAGAAGATTCAGGCATGTCTGATTCCTCCTCTCAGTTCATTATTTGATTTTCCTCTTCATTTCTTCTACGAGTTCCACACTGTCACTTACGGCTTTCTCGTAGTCGCTAAAGGACTTTTCCAGCTTTTCCTGAATACTGTCATAGGCTCTGCCAAGGTCAGTCCACTTTTCATCCAAAGTTCTTCCGAAACTCTCCACGGCTAAAAGTATCGTATCATCGCCGGCGGGATCTCTCGTGCATTCATCCGCAACCTGGCGAAGGATCAGCTTAACGGCCGCAAATTCCGCATCAACTTCGTTCTTCCATGATTTTGCCTTCCGGGCATCAAATACTGTTCTGTCAGATGCCATTTGTTGCCGTCACCTCCTTTTCGCTGCATTGTATGATCAGCGGTTCAGATCTGCCGTATCGTTCAAGGCTTTCCGAACGCGCTCAATGTGCTCGACCTCTATTTCCATCAGTTCCCGGTATGGCTTCAAAATATCTCCTTTGAGACTGAGGCCGATCTCATCCAGGTCCTGCTGCAGCAGGCGCTGAGCTTTGCGGGACCTGCTGATACACTCTAAATACTGTTTTACTATTTCTTCCATTTTTTCATGTCCGGGTCAAAAAATAGACAGCTGTTCTTCGTCGATCTTTTCGGCCTTAAGTTCTCCGCAGGGCATCAGCAGAGCGTAACAGTCTTTTCTGTAGTACATCAGGCATCGATTGTACGGACCTTTCCCGCTGCTTTTCCCATATTCTGCAGGCAGAGGAACCAGCGGCTGCTTATCGAGTCTGCCGCCGAACAGCATTGCCATCTTTTCAGTGTTGAAATAACCGATCAGTTCACAACCGGAGAGCTTTTTGTCATCTCCCGGATAGGCGCAGGCGATCATGTAGATCTGGTATCTGGAGGCAAGCGTGAAGTATGCCGCAAATTTATTGAGCAGTTTTTCATCTCCGTCTTCTGCCAGCCTGCACAGGTCGGCATATCCTTCCAAAAGGATGAACAGAGGCCGTACGTTCCTGCGCATGTAGTCAAAGGTCTTGTCGCGGACATCCGCGCGTTCGGGATCTATTTTGTTTTGCGCGCAGTACTCTGTGAGGACCTTGTTGCGCGTGAGGATCTCTTTCGAGAAGAGTCTGCTGAATTCTTTCAGTCCTTCTTCATCCGCGTTCAGGAAAACAGCGCCTTCGGTCAGCGATTTGTCCACAGTTTCGGCTGCATGAGGATCAAAGACACTTTCCAGGGGACGGGTGACGATCACCAGGTCCATTTCTTCCCTCTTAGCTGCAAGGAGGAAGTTTTCCAGGACCGGTATAGTCCCTTCCGGATCGCCAAAATACAGAGACAACGCTTTGAATTGTTTGAGCGGTAAGGCCACGGATTTTGCGTCCCTGAGAGAGTATCCCAGCGGGATCCGTCCTTCGGAGAAATTCGCTGCAAATTCCGCATAGGTCTCGGTCTCTGAAACAACTGCAAGCCTTCTCGCTCTTTTGGCACCCGCAAGTTCGTCCGCGCGTTTCCGGAGCCTTTCTTTCAGCTTTTCTGAGCGCTCTTTGCCATCCGTATAAGGATAATACATGGCCGCCTGGAACTCCAGCGGCTGACCTTCGTACAGGGCCAGGCCGCGGCCGCTCCGCTCTGCGGGAGTGAAAGTACAGCGGCAGTCAAGAGCATCTCCATACTCATATCTGTCCTTCATATGTAAGGCCAGCCTGGCGGGGATCTCCTGCCGGATCCGTCCGTTCATCTCATTGAGATGATTCATGGTGATGATATACCGGATCCCGTAGGAAGCGCCGGACTTCAAATAGGTATCCAGACGAGAGTAGTACTCGTACCCTTTTTTCGAGCTCATAAAACCGGCAATATTGTCGATCACAACCAGGATCAGGGGCAGGTCGGCGTATCTCGCGGCAGCTTCGTAAGAATCCACTTCCAAATTCGCGAACAGCTGTCGTCTTTCTGTTACGATCTGATCGATCAGGTTGAAAAACGGTTTCAGCAGATCGTCATGATCTTCATTCAGCACAGCGCCGCAGTGAGGCATTGTTCGGAACAGGCTCAGCATACGGCCTGAATAATCCAGGAGATAGTAATTGAGCTTATCCGGCGCATACTTTTCGGAAAGCGTCAGCAGAAGAGTCTGCAGTAATACGGATTTTCCGCTTCCCTGATCACCGACGATCAGAAGATGCCCGCCGCGGGTAATGTCGACCGACAGCGGAAACTGATCCTGCCCGGAGGGGTCGTCGAGCATGCCTAATACGGCGGTAATACCTTCCTCTTCCATAAGGTGTCCCTGTCGCTCCGCAGTCTCCTGCAATAATTCATCGGCATCGATTTTTTCCGAAAGCGGCTCTTTCCACAAGGACCTGGGGGCGATCCCCAGCTCGGAAGCCAGCGACGACAGATACTTAACGACAGCGACCAGCTGCGAACCATGTGTGATGCCCTTTTCTTTTTTGGGCTTTACTTCCAGAACAGTCTGGCCGATGGTATCAATGACCTGTACACTGTCATCGCGGTTTACGATCACTTCCTCCCGGGGTTCATATTCGGCGCCGCTCCAACCGGACTGCCCCAGGGCGAAGTATTCGTTGTAGCCCACCTGCAGATAGAACCGGCCTGTATCCTTCAGTTCTGCCGCATCCGGACGTCCGATCATGTCCATACTGTCCAGCTTGTCCTGGACTTTAAGGCAGACTTGGAATTTTGTGTTGCTTCGAATCTGATCATTGACGATGCCGGACGGCTTCTGTGTCGCAAGAATAAGGTGAATGCCCAGACTTCGGCCGATACGGGCCGCGCTGATCAGCTGATCCATGAATTCCGGCTGCTGCGTTTTCAGCTCCGCGAACTCATCAGATATAATAAACAGATGAGGGATCGGTTCCTCTACTACGCCGTTCCGTACGAGCCGCTGATAGGTGTAGATATCCATGGTCCCTTCACCGGAAAGACTCTTGGCTTCGTTAAAGACACGCTGCCTGCGCTTTAATTCGCTTTCAATGGACACCAGGGAGCGCTGGATGGAAGAACCGTCCAGATTCGTGATGGTACCCATCAGATGAGGAAGCCGGATTCCCCGGGCGGGATCATTAAAAGCGCCCGCGAGTCCGCCGCCCTTGTAGTCGATCAGGACAAAAGATACTTCGTCCGGATGGTAGAGTATTGCCATAGAGAGAATATATGTGATCAGGAACTCACTCTTACCGGATCCGGTCATGCCTGCCACCAGGCCGTGGGGACCCTGGAATTTCTGGTGCAGGTCCAGCTGGAAGAGCGTACCGTCGGCAGCAACGCCGACAGGCGCTGCCAGTGACTTGATGGGATTGCTGTTATTCCACCGGTCCGCAGCATTGAGGTGCTCAACTTTTCCCACGCCGAACATTTCCAGAAAAGATAGTGTTTTCGGAAATGAAAAGGATTGTGAGATCAGTTTGAGGCTGGTATTCGCCAAAATGCGCATGCTTTCGCGCGCCAGTTCTTCATCAAAGCTGTCTGCCCGGAAGGGAAGGTCGCTTTTGTCAGGCTGACGAAGGTATGTGATGCTGCAATTGTTATCATTCCGGACTCTCAGTAGGAGGGAGCATTCCTTCGGGATATTTCCGTAAACGGAGATAACGCCGACGCCGATATTTTTCTCCTGCTTTATGATCTGTTTTACGGCTTCAATGCCGTCAACGAGCCGCTTGCTCAGCGCGACGATCAGATAGTAAGGTCTTTCACGAAGGATCTTGTTCAGTTCTCTGGGATTCGCCAGGTCTTTCTCAACAGAATTCTTTAAATACTCGCCGATCTGATAAGCTTCGCTGTCATCAGTCGCCAGAAAACGGATACTCCGCTGGTCGTCCCACGCGTGCGGGAGATTGCGCATGAACTCGAAGTCTTGCAGCTCCTTTTCTTCCGCGAGCAGCACTATTTTCAATTCATCATAGCTGTACAGGATAGCAAGGCGCCGGATCAGCTGACTGACGAAACGGAGGGATGCTTCCCTTTCTCCGTTTACGCCGATGACCCGGTCCTCGCGCAGATCCACGGTGATAGGCACGTTCTCCAGCTCAACATGAGTATTGGCCAGTTTATACATTTCCTGTTCCAGAGAATCTTCTTCAAGGTCAAAGCGATGCTGCGGCGCCAGGATCGAGGCCTTCAGCGGGATCTTTCCCTGTCCGATTCTCAGGAGAAGAAAATCGTCGTCAGTGTTCCTTCTCTCCCAAAGCTGCGTCTTTTCCCGGGGATAGTGAAGAACGTAGTTCATTTTAGGATAATTGATCCGCAGCGCTTTCTCCTCGGAGAGCTTCTCCAGCCGGATCTCTTTTTCCTTTTTTCTCAGATATTCTGTGTATTTCAGTTTTCTGCGTTCTTCGTACTCTTTCTTTTGCTTTTCAGTGTAATTCTGGCTCGCGAAGTGAAACAGAAGCGATGGCAGCATCATGACGTTTCCGCTTAGAAGGGAAGAGACGTCTTTCACTAAAGGGTCTCCCACACGCAGCAGCAGAGGGACTCCGTTATTGTCCATAGACAGGGGCGGAGCCTCCAGTTCAATGTCATTTTTCGCCATAGCTGTCATGCGCCTGGGAAGAGGACTGAACAGTACCTGCACAGGCGCGTCGCCCTGCCCGGCGTTATCTGATGCCGAATAAGATGTGTTTTCTGTCAGGGGAGCTGTTGAAACAAGCAGTTCCAGTTTATCCGTATGTACACGGACTTTGGGATTTGCGTCATTGATGGAGATAAAGCCGCAGCCGATCAGGATCCGCAGTCCCATGATATAGATCTCATCACCAAGAGCCAGAGGCTGTTCCAGGACTCTGACTCCGTTTATATACACGCCGTTCAGGCTGCCGGTATCCTTGATCGTCCAGACTCCGTCCGAATACAGGAGTTTGGCGTGACGCCTTGATACCAGATTCCCGGCATATACGATATCGTTGTCAGGGAGTTTTCCGATGGTGATCTCTGAAGGACCCAGCGGACGATAGTTATGGAAAGTCCCGCTTTCTGTGTAGGTGAGTTCGGAATAAAGTGTCTTAATGCTCTCTTTTTCTACCAGCGGAACCAGACACTGGTCTGATAAAGTCAGATGGTGAAACCGGTGGCCCGAAGGACCGATAAACGCCGAATTACCGCTGCAGCGAGCCTCCCATTTTCCGTTTGCTTCCACCAAAGAAAGACCGGTGACTGCCGGCTCGCCGTTCTTATCTTTGAAAGAGTATTTGCCTTTGGCGGGCAGAGGGACCCATTGCGAAAGCATGCTGCCTTCTGAGGAAAGAAGCGTTATACGATATCCGCTGGGGAGGGATCCCGGCGTTTTTTCGGCGTCTATAGAGCGTTTTAAAGTCCCGGGAATGCCCTGTGTCTTAAACAATGACGAGAACTCCCCGATCGTTTCGGTCTTGCCTGACATAAAGATACTCCTCTCAGATCAAGGCACGCGCGTGCATTATTTGTCTCGGAGGGGGCATTCCCCCCCCTGCGGCAGATCACAATGATCCACAATTAATTATACTCCTCATCATATGGATTATCTATCTGCAAAAAAAGGCAGAGCAGCCGACCTCCGGGGTGGTTTGTCCTTCAAATTAATCTGTCTATTATCACATTATTTTGATAGACTAAAGACAAAACAGCACTGTATTTTTGATAGTGCATGGAGGAAAGACCATGGACAAACCTGTCAAAAGACTGATCTATACAATAGTAACTGCACTGGTATTTCTCGGGATTTATACCGGGGCCATGTTCTATATCGAGCGGCAGCATTATGAGAAGCTGATCGTCATGCATAACCGCTCCCAGACGGACAGCCTGCGGGGAATACTGGACCGCTATGAGAGAACTGAGACAGAGATCGGAAACATCTTTTATGAGGACCTGAATGAGGAGGTCAGACTGAAGGCGTTTTCACTTGCGGCGGGAATGACAGACGGACAATACACCGGCCCGCGCATGTGGGACGACGGGATGGTCGTAAGGATCACAAACGGCAGACTTGAGCTCCCCGAGGGTGCGGACGGCATGTTTTCCGAGTTGTCTGCGGATACTGTCCAAAATGAGTACACACAGCAGATATCCGTGAAAACAAAAGGAGAAGAGGATCCTTTGGAGGTGATCCTTACCGGCGGCAGGATCACAGGCGACTGGTACTACGTAAAGTGGACGCCGGTACAGGAATATACTGACTATATAAAGTCCTATTTTGACAAACAGCACCTGCTGCAGGAAATATCTGAACTGTACAGCGGTGAGACTTTCCTGGCAGCGGCGGATGAGAACGACGCGGAAGGGGAAAAAGGAACCCTTCTGTACAAAACAGAGGGACTGAAAGAATACGGGACCATCGCAGAGCTCGGCATTACGGAAGAAGATCTCCGAAAGGACTTCTTTGAGCTGAAGTCCCACAGCGGCAATGAATATATTTGTACACCGGCCGCCCTGGAATCCGGACGGGTCTTTGTCTGCTGTGATTCCGTAATGGAAGAAAAAACAGCTTTTATCGGTGATATTCTCACGCAGATCCTGTTTGCCGCCTTATTATTTATCGTTCTGATCGTGTGGTGCTACTATGTCACGGTAATGGTGGCGACAAATCAGATCAAAGATGACATGATCAGGAACTACACCCCGGAAGCGGTGAAGAGAAGAACAAAGAGACTCGGGGCCATGTCGGTCATGCTCGTGTATACCGTAGCTTTTCTCACCGTAGCGATGCAGTACATGTACCAGGAGGACAAAGTCGGCAGCGCCGCGCTCAGTCTGCTGGAAGAACAGGTCGAAGCTGAGAGCCAGACGGTCCCGCAGATGAACAAGAAAGATATCGAGAGATATACTTTACTGGGAAGGGAGATCTCTGAGCTCCTCACAGAGCACCCCGATTACATGGAGAAGGACCGGCTGGCGCAGCTGGCCGAAATCGTCTCGGCGGATTATCTGATCGTCTTTGATGAAAACGGAGATGAGATCGGCTGCAGTGAAGACTATACGGGATTTTCCCTGGGAAGGAATGAAGGCGATCCGTCAACTGATTTCCGCAGGCTCTTAAGAGGGATCCGTTCCATCATTCATGAGCCGGAAAAGGATTTCATTACCGGCGAGGACCGGCAGATCGTAGGAGTGCGGTATGCGCTGCCGGACAAAGCGGGACAATACGGAGCGATCCTGATCTCTGTCCCGTTGAAGTCGGAAAAAGAAAATCCTGACGATCTGATCGGCAAGCGGGGATTTTACAAGACGATGGCTTCGACAGGGGAAATGATCCTCGAGATCGATCCGGAATCGCAGATCGTAGTGGACGGCAGCCGTGAGGAATATATCGGATCCGAATCGGCGGGACTCGGCATCAAGAAGGAGGCGCTGCTGGACCGCCATATGGGGTACTTCAGAATCAACGGGCAGTGGTATTTCGGCATTTCCCGCCTGGTCGACGGCAAAATATGTTACTACCTGGCTGACAATACAACGATGCTTCTGATCGGGCTGATGTTCGCGCTGTTTACGGCAACTGTATTTTTGGCCGGTTATTGGCTGACATCCAAGTATGCGCTTCGCGGATATACGAAGGAAAACTATGAGAAGTACGCACAGCTGATCCTGGAAGCAAAGAAGAAGGGACAGGAAAGACTCGATGAGACAACACCTGAAATTGACTCGTCATTAGAAAAGTGGGAAGCGCTGATGCCGGAACAGAAGACCAAGAGGGTATTCCAGGTAGCGATGGGGCTTTTTATGACGCTGCTCCTGCTCGTTGCCCTGTCTGACGCGCCTATATCCGGCCACTCCGTACTGAACTTTGTAATTGAAGGAAACTGGACGAAAGGGCTTAATGTTTTCGGAATTGTCGCCGCGATCATGGTGGTGAGCATAGAGTATTTGCTGTTTCTTATTGTTAAGGTATATTTCTTACTGCTTTACGGCGTTATGGATGCCAAGGGAGAGACAGTCGGACGCCTTATCAGGAGCTTTATCAATTACATATTGATCGCCATAACGGTCTTCCTTACACTTAACTTCCTTGGCGTGGATACGGCTACGCTCCTGGCGTCTATGGGCCTTCTGTCCCTGGCGATCTCTCTGGGCGCGAAAGACATCGTGGCGGACATCCTGTCCGGAATCGGCCTCGTATTCGACGGTACATATAATGTGGGCGATACGATCGAGACAGGGGGCTTCAAGGGTAAAGTGATGGAGATCGGGATCCGCTCTACCAAACTCCTGGGACCCGGCAATGAGATCAAGACGATCAACAACAGCAGTATCGGCAATGTCCTGAACCTCAGCAAGATGACTTCATTCTGTACGGTGAAATTCACGGTCAGGGCGACGGAGTCTCTCGAAGAGATCGAGGCGATGCTTGAGAAGGAAATGCCTGCCTACAAAGATAAGATACCGGGAATGATCAAAGGCCCCAGATATTTGGGCGTGGCCAGCGTCGCGGACGGAAAAATGACGCTCGAGATTGGCGCGGAGACCAAAGAGGAGAATCGCTATGATGTTGAACGGGGACTGAATCGGATGCTGCAGTCGCTGTATGAGCGAGGGCTTATTGAAGTCATTAAGAGCAGCAGCAGGACCGTCATGAGCTTTGCAGAGGGAGATAATGGCGTACTGAGGACAAAACCTCACGATATAGACAACTCAGGGGAGGAACAGGGATGAAAGGGCATAAGTTGACAGCATTTTTGTTAACAATTTCCGTGGCTCTCGCGGGCTGCGGCCAAACCACCGCTCAGGGAGGAGCGGCGCCTGAGGATTCGGCACAGGCAGATTCGGCGCAGGAGAGCGGTGCCGGGACGACGCAGGATACTTCTGACAGTACTGCTGAAGCGGGGCCTGCAAAGGCGGAGACCGCGGAGAGCGGTGACGCGGAGGCAGAGGAGAATACAGGAGGCGCAGCATCAGGCGAGGTCACAGGTTCCGTGAACCTCAGCGGCCTATCTGACCTTGAGAAACAGGCGTTTGCGCACATGGAGGAGGAGCTTGCGGCTGACGCGGCGGTACTTCTTCGCTACGGTGAGGATGTGAATGATATTTACGGCGAATATGATTGGAAGTCGAAGGCGGACACATTCCCCGCGAAGTTCGACCTGAGAACCCGGGGGACGGTGACTTCCGTCAAGAACCAGTCTCCCTGGGGAACCTGCTGGAGTTTCGCCACGATGTCGGCCAGTGAGACGAGCCTCTTAAGCACTCTGGGAATGACGGCAGAGGAATATAAGGCAAAATACGGAAGCGACATGGATCTCTCTGAAAAGCACCTCGCCTGGTTCACGGCTAACGCGCTGCCGGCCCTGGACCAATTCGAAGAGGGCAAGTATCCCTACGATCCCGCACAGGCGGGCGAAGGCGTCCACACACTGGAAAGCTCTGAGAAAAATCTCTATGATTTCGGCGGGAACTACGCGCTCGCGACAACCATGCTGGCGTCGGGAGTCGGCGTCGTGAATGAGAGCACCGCCCCCTATACGAATGCAGAGGGCGGGACGAGTTTTGACGGGGATTGGAGCCTGCCGGAGAAAGAGCGGTTCGGACAGACCTTCGAGCTCAAGGACGCCAATATTTTGCCCACTCCCGCGACTTATAACGAGCAGGGAGAATATGTGTACCGCGAGTCAGCCACGGAGATGATGAAGAGCGAGCTGATCAGGGGAAATGCGGTCGGGATCAATTTCAAAGCGGACCAGTCGATGCCCAAGCTGTCGCGCGAAGAGATGCTCGCGCTCTTTATGCAGAGGGTGGCGGAATTTACGGATGTCAGCGATGAAGATAAGGAGATGCGGTTCGACATCCGCTATGGGTACAGGAACATAGAGGACCTGACAGACGAGCAGGCGAAGAGAGTAGTAGAGCTCGGCTGCATTCTGAACGGCCTGCCGATGATCTATGACTTCCAGACGCTCACCCGGGAGCAGATCAACAGGCTGGCTGTGACCAGGTATGTGGGAGAGCCCTATGACGAGGTCGTAAGGAGGGAAGAGCTGGACGCGCAGAATCCGAAGGGACAGGCTCCGGTCTATATGAACTTTGTAGAAGGTGAGGATGGCCGGACTTTGTACGCACAGTACACATATGATAATGTAGCGTCGAACCATGCGGTGACGGTCGTCGGCTGGGATGACACGTTCCCGGCTGAGAATTTCCTCGAAGGCCATCAGCCTCCGGGACCCGGCGCGTGGATCGTCAAGAACAGCTGGGGCGCTGACTGGGGAAATGACGGTTATTTCTACCTCTCCTATTATGACAAGACGCTGGGATATCCGCAGACTTTCGAGTATGTGAAGCCTGAGGACAGGGAGCCGAAGTCGCTGGAGATATTGGAACACGACTTTATGCCCTCGGAGTTTGTCAGCGCGACTTATTACAATGACCCGGTCTACACAGCCGGCATCTTCGAGATGGAGACAGACAGCGTTCTGCAATATGTATCGGCGATGACAGGAGATCTGAACACAGAAGTGACGGCTTCCGTTTACCTTCTGAAAGAAGGAGCCAAGGGACCCACGGACGGCGTTCTCATGGAGACAGTCAGCGGCACTTATAACTACGCGGGCTACCACCGTATGGCACTGTCCAACAACATCTCGCTTCCAAAGGGATCGATCATCGGAATCGTGGTCCTGCAGCGGGTCCACACCCCTGAGGGGACCCGATATGTGTTCGTCAATACGTCGAGCCTCGGTCAAAAAAGCATCGAAAAGTATGCGGAAGCACATGCGGATACAGGAAATACACTGGAACGCTATTGCATCGGGATCGTCAATCCGGGCGAGAACTTTGTGAGCTTTGTGGACGGCCGCTGGATCGACTGGAGCGAAGAAGTCACTAAACTCGGCGGTCTCGAGGGATGTGATTTCGTCGCCTACGACAACTTGCCCATCAAGGGGTATTCATATCCCCTGACGGAGATCGAAGAGATCCATGACTTCAGCAGAAAGGTCAAAACAGTGAACGGAGAGACCGCGATCTGCCCCGACTGCGGGTATGTGCTGACGCAGTTCAGCGGGGAGTGACAATTGATTCGGTTCGGCTCTCATAAGCCGGATCAGTTCTCAGGGGATGTCTCCTGAGGCGCGGCCTCCTCGGTTCTGATCTCAGCCAGAAGCTGCGATTCCTCTTTTGTGAGATTTCTGTCAGCAAGCAGATCGGGTCTGCGGAGAAGTGTTCTGCGCAGGGACTCCTTTAATCTCCATTTACGGATTTTTTCATGATTGCCTGATAACAGAACATCAGGTACAGATTCACCATTATAGACGGCCGGCTGGGTGTACTGCGGGTACTCCAGCAGGCCGTTTTCAAATGATTCTTCGCCTGTGCTCTCGGAGCGGATCGCGCCGGGCAGGAGCCTGATCACAGCGTCCGCGACGGCCATGGCCGCGAGCTCGCCTCCTGTGAGAATGAAGTCGCCGATCGAGACTTCTTCGTCCACGTGGCGGTAGATGCGCTCATCCATGCCCTCGTAGTGGCCGCAGATCAGGATCAGGTGGTCGATGCCGGCAAAACGGTGGGCGGTTTGCTGGGTAAATGTCGCACCGGCGGGGGAGAGAGCAGCGGTGACAGAGGTGACGCCTCCGTCCTGCGCTTTTTTGACAGCGCTGAGCGCATCCAGCACCGGCTGGCAGCGCATCACCATGCCGGGGCCGCCGCCAAAGGGCGAGTCGTCGATGTGCCGAAAGCTTCCGGGTGAATAGTCTTTGATATCAATTACTTCAAGCTCCAGGACGCCTTTCTTCGCGGCGCGCTGCGGAATGGGCGCGGCTAGAAAGCTGTCGAAGAGCTGGGGGAATATAGTCAGAAATGTGATCTTCATAGTGGTATCCTCTCTTTTGTCACCAGTATAACACAGGGGGATGTCCCCCGCCTCTGCAGGCAGGGGGCAGTAACTAACTCTCTCAATTAATGCCGTTGGCCTATGGGGAGAGTTTTTGATTAGCTTGCTCCCCATAGGAATAGCGCAAACCGGAACAACATACCCCAGAGGTCAGCTGCTCCTAGTTGAAGAGCCTTAAATTTGTGTTAATATAGAAAAAGCATTCGGCATCGGCTCGATATACGAGCCCTGACATAGAGAAGAGTACTCAGAAAATGGATAATATGCAGACTGAACTGAGAAAACACCAGCACACGCTGGCGGTTGTGGGGATGGGGGCAATAGGATTCGGCATCTGGAGCGTAGTAAAGGCGATCCTGTACCTCACGATCATAAACCCGCTCAAGGACACGGTCTTAGCGGACTATGAAAACATAACGGACTTGGAATATGAATACCTGATCGCATTGGGGGTGACGATCTTTATAACCATTTTGATCGTCCTGATCGATTTGCTTTTGCGGTGGCGGGTCGGAAAGCTGGCTTTGGATATCGCAAGAGGGAACAGGCTCCCTACAGCACGATTTTTTGTCCGCACAGGATTTGTCATACTGGTCGATGCGCTGGAACTTGTAATGGGTTTTTTAGGTATTATAGGTGTGATATCTTCTGAAGAAGAGCTTTTGGACTCGGTCTCAACACTGCTTGTGGACCTGACTTCCGTGGTCACACTGATTGAGATGGTCGTTGCCGCAGTGATGATCAGGAAGATCACAGAGCAGCTGGAGGCCGGGCAGAATACTCTGCAGCAAAGCAAGGAAATACAGAACTAGCAGGAAAGATTTATACCATGCAGATTGACTTTCACTATTACGCGACATATTGCGCGGCATATATTGCAGGGTATTCTCACGAGGAATGTCTGGCAGTCTGTTACAGCGCGCAATTTGTGGACTGCTGCACGAGAACGCTGCTCTCCACGATCAAAGCGCCGGACTCTGCAGCTACCACACAGCTGCAGCTCGAAATGATGGACGCGCGCACAGACATTGTGGGCCTTCAGGACATTACGAGAATATGGGCTTCCTTCCACTTTCTCCCGAGGGATCTGCGCGCGGAGGTGGGGAAGGGCCCCCGCATTTATAAGGCCAAGTACCGCCTGATCTGCGGACCAAACGGCGATCTTTTGGTAAAGACAGTAGAACTGGCAAAAGAGAAAAGCCTGCAGGCCGTCGGGCTGGCCATGCACGTTCTCGCGGACACCTGGGCGCATCAGTATTTTGCCGGAACGCCTTCACAGGTCATCAACAACACGGACTATTGGTTCTACGAACTGATCCCGGAGGGTGACTCTTTCAAGGATAGAAGCATAACATTCCGCCACAATCCGACGGAAAAGGATGACTTGGATAAGGGAATATATACAAACACGGTCTACCAGTTCCAGGAGAGCTCTGTAATGAGCCTGGGACACGGCAGGGCAGGACACTTGCCGGACTACAGCTTCATGCGCTACAAGTACCTGCCGGCCTGGGGCGACTACGAGGTGATCATCAAGGATAACCCGTCTGATTATTATAAAGCGTTCTGCCAGATGGTATACGCGATGAAATACCTGCGCGGAGAATATGAGACATTTGAAAAAGAACGCTATGACACAGAGGTGGTGTCCCCTTATGAGGAAGAAATCAAATCGATCCTCGAGAAGCGGCAGCTCGATTCCCGCGCGGAGTGGAAAGCCTTCGGCGAGAAGCTGTCAGGCTGTGAGATCCCGGATTTTGACGAGGACCGGTACCTGAGCGAGTACTCAGAGGCGGGAGAAGAAGAGAAAAACGGTACTTTTATCGGGCATTTTATCGCTGCGGCATTAAAACAGAAGAGCATGGTCACCCGCCAGATCTTTGAGTCCGGAAGTCTTCTGGCAGGATACACCGTCGAATACAAAAACAGCCGGTTTCAGGGAATCAAAGATTTTATCCGTTTCGTTGAACAGGAAAGGAAAGGAGAGCGCTCATGAGCTGGTTCCAGCGAGTTAAAAACGTCGTGATCGGACTGTGCATGATCCTGGGCGCGGCGATCCTTCTGATACGGACGGACGGCGGAAGTGTTTTTGTCATGCTGATCCTGGCTGCCTCCCTGATCATCAGGGGGATCTCGGATCTGATCTATTACATTACTATGGCCAGGTTCATGGTCGGCGGGAAACTGTTCCTGTTCATCGGCGCTGTATTTTTTGACTTCGGCGTCTTTACAATATCGCTGGCCGACGAGTCGAAAATAGTTGTAGTATTGTATCTGATCGGTTTCCATGCCTTCGCGGGACTGGTCAATCTGCTGAGAGCCCGGGAAGCGAGGCGGCATAAATCGTCGGCATGGAGGATCAATATGGCACAGGGCGTCACGAGCCTTCTGATCCTGGCGGCAAGCCTCATTTTTGCCCGCGACGAGGGAATGCTCGTATTGCTCTACTGCGCCGGGATGGTTTATTCCGCGTTCCTGAGAATCTATTCAGCGTTCAGGCGGACGGCGGTCGTCTACATTCAGTGATCTTGGAGGAATGAGAGATGGATCTTAAAGAAAGCAGAGAAGTGATAAGGCAGGTCGATGAAGAGATGGCAAAGCTCTTCGAGCGCCGCATGGAAGCGGTGAGAGAAGTGGCTGCCTACAAGAAAGAGAGGGGCCTGCCGATTGAAGATAAAGAACAGGAAGCCAGAGTCATCAAAGGAAGAAGCGCGCTGATCGAGAATCCGGAATTGCGCTCCTTTTATGTGAATTTCCTTCAGGATACGATGGACGTCAGCAAGCGCTGGCAGCACTATCTGATGAAAGGACTCAAGGTCGCCTACAGCGGCGTCGAGGGCGCTTTTGCCCACATTGCCGCGGGCCGCATTTTTCCTGACGGTACACTGGAGTCCTATCCGTCCTTTGAGTCGGCTTATGACGCGGTGGAAAGAGGAGAGTGCGACGTGGCAGTCCTTCCTATTGAGAACAGCTTCGCGGGCGAGGTCGGACAGGTGCTGGACCTGATGTTCTCGGGAAACCTGTATGTCAACGGCGTCTACGACCTGTCCATCAACCAGAATCTGCTGGCTGTTCCCGGCGCGTCGCTTTCGGACATCAAGACAGTCCTGAGCCATCCCCAGGCGATCTCCCAGTGCAGAGCATATATCCAAAAATACGGATTTGACGTGATCAGCACGGCGAATACGGCCCTGGCGGCGCAGAAAGTGGCAAAAGACGGAGACCGCAGCGCTGCCGCCATCGCGAGCGAGGAGACTGCCGCGCTTTACGGCCTGGAGATCCTCGATCACGATATCAATGAAAGCAGGACCAATACCACGAGATTCGCGGTTTTCTCAAGGGTGGAGAACAAGGTGACCGGAAAGCGGGACGGAAGCGCCTTCCTTCTTTTGTTTACCGTGAAAGACGAGGCGGGCGGCCTGGCCAAGGCGATCAACGTCATCAGCGCTTACAATTTCAATATGCGCGTGCTGCGCTCACGTCCCATGAAGGGCCTCGCATGGCACTACTATTTCTACGCGGAAGTCGAGGGAGATGACTCCTCTGAGAACGGCCGCCGTATGATCAGCGCGCTGAGGGGGACCTGTCCCGGACTCAAGGTCGTCGGCCGCTATACCGCGACAGAAAACGCGCATCAGGGAGGAGAGACTATATGATCATTCGCATGGAACTAGGTGATTCGAGCTATGATATCGTCCTGGAGAGAGGGTGCCTTAAGAAAGCGGGAGAGCTGCTGAACCTGGACAGGAAAGTATTTATTCTCACGGACGACGGCGTGCCTGCGCAGTATGCCGAAACGGTGGCGGGGCAGTGCCGGGAACCTCATATTCATACTGTCGCGCAGGGCGAAGGAAGTAAGAGCTTCGCTGTTCTGGAAGAACTGCTCACGCAGATGCTGGAGCTGGGCTTTACGCGCGGCGACTGCGTGTGCTCGGTGGGCGGCGGCGTTGTCGGAGACCTGGGCGGTTTCACGGCGGCCTGCTATATGAGAGGCATTGACTTTTACAATATTCCGACTACAATTCTGTCTCAGGTGGACAGTTCCATAGGCGGCAAGACCGCGGTGAACCTGTGCGGCGTCAAGAACATTGTCGGCGCTTTCTGGCAGCCCCGCAAAGTGCTGATCGACCCCGACACGCTCGATACGCTGTCCGACAGACAGAAGTCCAGCGGCCTCGCGGAGGCTGTCAAGGCAGGACTGATCGCGGATCCGGTCCTCTTTGCCATGTTTGAGGACTATGCGGCGGGCGGAGCTCCGCTCGATCTCGAGAAAGTGATCGCCGCGTCGCTCATGGTCAAGAAAAACGTAGTCGAACAGGATGAGCGCGAGAGCGGCGTCCGCAAAATATTGAATTTCGGCCACACGATCGGACACGGAATAGAGAGCGTCACCGGCCTTCTTCACGGAGAATGCGTCGCAATGGGGATGATCCCCATGTGCTCGCCGGCGGTTCGTTCCAGACTGATCCCTGTGCTTGGCGCGCTGCGCCTTCCCGCGAGAGTCCACGCTGATCCCGCGGAGGTATACAAGGCAGTGCTGCATGACAAGAAGATGGGGGATGGATTTGTCTCTATCGTAAGTGTGGATACTGTGGGCGGTTATAAGATACAGAAAGTAGACCCTGCAGTGCTGCGATACGGCATTGAAGTGGTGGTCCGCCCCTGAACTGAGTGGAAGTCTGCTGATGCAGTCTTTATTCCAAAAGGAGAATTTAAATTATGATGTACATGGATTTCAAGCGAAAACTCCCGATCCCTATGGAGACCAAGGAGATGTATCCGCTGACAGGCGATATGGCCGAGACGGTCGAGAGAACGGTCACAGAGCTGAAGGCGATCTTCTCCGGTGAGAGCGATAAGCTTGCCCTGATCATCGGTCCCTGCTCAGCTGACAACGAGGAAAGTGTTATAGACTATATTTCAAGGCTGATGCCGCTTCGGGAACAGGTGAAGGACAAGATTCTCATTGTTCCCCGCATCTATACGAACAAGCCCAGGACCACCGGAGACGGCTACAAGGGCCTGGTCCATCAGCCGGACCCCAACGCGCAGCCCGATCTCTTCAAGGGAATCATTGCCACCCGCGAACTGCACATGCGCGCGGTGAAGGAGACGGGATTTGTCTGCGCGGACGAGATGCTCTATCCTGAGAACCACAAATATCTGGACGATCTTCTGGGCTATGTGGCTGTCGGCGCCCGCAGCGTGGAGGACCAGCAGCACAGGCTGACCGCCAGCGCTATTGAGTGCCCTGTCGGCATGAAGAACCCTACCAGCGGGGACCTGACTGTCATGATGAACAGTATTTTGGCGGCGCAGCATGAGCACGACTTCATCTATCGCGGTTGGGAAGGGCATTCTTACGGAAATCCCTTCGCGCACGCGATCCTCAGAGGGTACGTGAACAGACAGGGCGTCACACACCCCAATTATCACTATGAGGACCTGCTCTATCTCTCGGATCTCTACAAGAAGTGGGAACTCAAGAATCCGGCTGTCGTTGTCGACTGCAATCACGCCAACAGCGGCAAGAAGCCCTTCGAGCAGGCCAGGATCCTCAAGGAAGTGCTGCACTCCTGCCGTTACAATCCGAAGGTCAAGAAGCTGGTGAAAGGCTTCATGGTGGAGAGCTATATCGAAGACGGGAACCAGCCGGTCGACGGCGGCGTCTACGGCAAGAGCATCACGGACGCCTGCATCGGATGGAAGAAGACGGAGAAACTGATCTGCGACATGGCGGAACTTCTGTAAGGCTTCAGGGTGCTGAATAATTACAAAAAAGTTGGGATTTATGCGCCAATTGCGCTAAAATAGAATAAGTAATATGCACAGCCGAAAGGGCTTTGCGGCGGCTCGTTTTGCGAGCCATAACATAACAGTATGAAGCCGGCGGGGCCGGCATGTGCCGTGAAGGCACAGGAGGGAGGATTTATGAATCTGCTTGGTTTATTGTTGGCAGCATTGACAGCAAAGAATTCATTGGCACAGATTGCCAAAAAGACCGGTCTTTCAGAGAAGAAGATCAAAAAGCTTATGATGATCGCAGTCCCGATACTGCTCAAATATCTGACCCAGAATGCTTCTTCAGGAGACGGTGTGAATTCCCTTCTCGGAGCGCTGGCACAGCACAATAATAAAGAGGACATGACGCTTCAGCTCAAGGAAGCGGATGAAAAAGACGGCGGCAAGATCATCGGCCACATCTTTGGCAAGAAACAGGAAGAGGTCACGCAGAATATCTCTGCTCAGTCCGGTCTCACGCAGGAGCAGGTCAACCAGATCCTGGCGATCATGGCACCCGCGATCATGAGCGGCGTATCTGAAGCGACTACTAATACAGCGGCAAGCCAGCAGTCCGGTGCTGCTGCAAATCCTTATTCCGGCATTTTCGGAGCGCTCCTGGGAACGCAGGCAAATACGCAGGCGGAAGAAAAAGATGACGTTATCAACGGAACTGCGCTTCTGCAGGCACTGTTGAATGCAAGAAAATAAAACAGGTCTTATATCGAGGAATTGTGAATGAATTAGAAAAGCAGCCGCACCTGAATGGTGTGCTACCCGTCAAGAGGACAATGAAAAATAATAAGTGACTGGATACCGTCAGCTGAGGAATGAATCAGCTGACGGTATTCTTTATGCTGCAACTGAGAAAGCTGCATGAAACTCCATCGGGGTCATCCGATGAAGCTTTCTCTGAATCCGTTCAGCGTTGTAATAGTGGATATACTCCGTAATAGTCCCGACAAGCGCATCCCGTGATGTGAAACGTCTTCCATAATACTTCTCTCGTTTCAGAATGCCCCAGAAACCTTCCATCGGCCCGTTGTCAATACAATGGGCTACCCTGGACATGCTCTGTTTCATATGGTATTTCTTCAGCCTTGTACTGAACTGCTTGCTGGTGTATTGGAAACCTCGGTCTGAATGGAACAGGGGATGCGCATCCGGCTCCAGATGAACAGCTTCGTCGAAGGTATTCATCACCAGAGGATTATCATTATGGTTGCTGATCTGAAAGGCAACGATCCGGCGGTCATACAGATCCAGAATGGCACTCAGATATATTTTATGGACCTCGATGCCGATATAATACTTAAACTCTGTCACATCGGTCAGCCATTTTTCATTTGGCGCAACCGCATGAAAGTCCCGGTTCAGGTAATTCCTGGCGATATGTACAGGATTGTTCGCTGTTCTTGTACAACTCTTTGGCTTCCACTTTATAGTAGACTGAATGCGATTTTTACGACATAAACGAAGGACGCGCTTGTCATTGACATCTGTATCATACCTTCTGTCTAATTCATCGCGGATCCTTCTGTATCCCATATCAGGGTGGTCTTCGTGGATCTTTCTGATCTTCTCGGAGATCTCCCGATTCTTTTTCTCACTTATGCTTTCCGGATTTTTCAACCACCGATAATACGCAGAGCGTGGAACATGGAGATAACCACAGAGCCGTTCCACCGGATAATCCTTTTCTTCTGAGAGCTCCAGGATCGCCTGGTATTTATAAAGATGGCGAGTCAGAGATAGCGATCCTTCATCTCTAACTCTCTGACTTTTTTTAGCAGGTCATTTTCCATCTGCAGATCACGGTTGCGTCTCTCAAGTTCTGCAATCCTGTCCCGCAGTTCTTCTTCAGGAGTGCGGCTGGGCATTGTTCCTGGACGGCGGCCTCTTCGATCTTCCAGACCAGCAGCCCCCATTTCCTCGTATCGTTTTACCCAGTTTCGCACCTGTTGGTAAGAACACTGATATCTCAATGCCATTGCGCCGTAGTTCTTGTCGTTAGCCAGGCAGTCCTGAACAATCTTCAGTCTTTCTTCCGATGTTGTGCTTCTGGCTTTCCTCATGTAACTGCCTCCTCCACTTGTGCGTGATTTGACTTCTCCATGAGTAGTATATACCTTTATCCAGTTGTGCAACTGACGAGAACTTCGCAAATGGTATTTTTTTACGATGTCTGCCTGACTTAACTTTCCATCAAGATATTCATAAACGGCCTGAAGCTTTAACTCTTGAGAATAAAACTTGTTGTTGCGTTGAGTCATAAGGGCAGTGGGACCATCTGAAAGATATAGGTTACGCCAACGCCGGATACTGGCTTTGTCCACGTCTGTCAATCGGGCAGCTTCGGAAATACTGACTTCATCTGCCAGTAACCGTTCAACTATCTTTACCTTTTCTACCGGATCAATCTTGCTTTTTCTGGACATAGAAATACCCCCAAGTAGGTTTTATATTTCTGTGTCCTACTTGGGGGTAGCATATCACTTAAAGAAGAAATGCTGCTTTTTTTTGTTTTCATACTAATTATTGTGCCCTCAAGCGGACGATCCTCAAATGATGGATTACCCTTTTCCAGACATTCATCCGAATCCTAATCGCCAGTCATTGAACACCCTTTCTCAACAACGCAAGCTGCTCCTCTAATATCCGAATTCGTTCTTCTGCAGCGTCAGCTCGCTCTTTCTCCGTCTCCGCTCGTTCTTTCTCTGCCTCCGCTCTTTTCCGCTGTTCTTCTGTCTTGGCCCGCTCTTCCATACGGCCTTCTTCTCGACCTTTTTCGCGCTCGTTGCGCAGCGTCATTTCCCAATCCATGTATTCTTTCCTCCATCTCGCGTTGCGCCTGGCTATATGCACCTGCCTCTGCACGCGATCTGCAAACGAGCCTTCCTCGTAACGCGTCGGATCAGCATTTCCAGCTACCAGCTGCAGGAATTCCTTTAGCTCCTGTGTTATGTCTCCCTTGTGACCGGCCGCATTCTTTATGGTGACAGGCACCAATGTGGTCAAACTAAGAATTTTGGCACACTTTCTATACAACATGCACAACAACATTAGTAACATATGTCAATTGACAT
>JBGUJH010000051.1:0-3153 GCA_045113775.1 Lachnospiraceae bacterium
TAAGGCAGTACAAGTAAACATATCCGATTATCCAGAAGCCCTTTCAGAATTCTTTAAAGGTGCTCCTGTTTATGACAGCAGTTGTTCCAAAGAGGCGCAGGTGCTTTTCATCGACAGAGAAGAGGGCTTCTTTGTAAAAAAGGCATTGAACGGAACGCTTAAGACAGAGTCCCTTATAACGGAATATATGTATTCTTTAGGTCTGTCGGCGGAAGTGCTGTATTATGGATCATTTGAAAGCAGTGACTTTCTTTTAACGGCTCAATCACAAAACTTGTGGGATTTAGGATTCCGGACATAGTCCTTCCGGCTCATATCAAATAGCTTCAGAAAGAAGTATTCATCATCCGGATAGCCGTATCCCTGTCTGCGAAGAGTCTTGATCTTGTTGTTGATACCTTCGATTTTCGCCGCAGATATATCATATGTGGCATGAGCAATGATCCCTTCAAAATGATTGCTCAATAACCGTTCAAACCAGAGCAGATGGACATTGCCGGTCGCATGGCACATATCCATGATGCTGATGATATCCTCTGACATGAGGCACTCATCGTTCCGTGAATAGGCCAGTGTCAGTTTCTCTTTGATCAGGTCAAGAGTAAAGAGGAGCTGATTCTCTCGGAGCAGCTGATCATAGCGATCTTCGTATCCGGATCTGCGTACGATATCCTCTGTTTTGAACAGACTGCTCCCTTTGTGGATTACGCGTCCCTGCACGGCATCGGCGTCCTTCTTCTGAAGCGTATCCCGGGAGGATGTCAGGATATACTTTGTTTTCTTCAGTGCCCGAGCAGCTTCAATGTTGCCTTCCTCATAAAGGCGGCGCTGTTCGTCCTTACGCACTTCGCTTACTACCTTATCGTTGAAGTTTTTGACGATATGGAAGTAATCGAATACCGGCTGTATATGAGGACACTTTTCCTCAAATGCCTCCTGGAAATCGGAATTCATGTCGCAGGCAACGGCTTCGACATGATCCATCCACTCCAGACCGACATGCTCGATGAAGTCGTACACGACCTGCTTTTTCTTGCCGCCTGCGATCCAAAGGATATGTCCGGTCTCCATGTCGATAATGTGAGTGGCATACCGGTGCCCGTTGTGGAGCTTGAATTCATCAATACCAAGGAATTTTGCATGCTTTTCCGGCCTGGTCAGCTTCCCGTCCGGTGTAGTATAAAGCTCCTGCAGACGCTCTTTATCGATCGCTTTTATGACATTTTTGCCCAGGCCGGTAAGTTCCGCGACTTCCTTGTTCGTATAAGTCCCGCAGGCTAGAAGATCACATGTATACTGATGCAGTTCTGTCGTGATCATGTGACCGGGAGCCTTAAAGGAAATATACTGCATCCTGGTGTTGCCGCACCCGGGGCATACATACTGGTTCCTTGTCAACGAAACATTACTCAGGTAGCTTCCAAACGGCAGATGGCGCAGTGTGATGCCGGGGTGATTGTTCACATGCATCTTTGCGCCGCATCGGCCGCAGACAGGATTCTCATTCTCGGTCCTGAGCGAACCGCAGAACCGGATAACTGTCCGGCCGGAAACGGACAAACCGGTGGATGTCGACTCATTCACGAAGCCGAACAGACAGGAAGGAATCATCAAAAATTCCGTAGATTGTGTAAGTGTCAATTGCCCATCGGCGTCAGTTCGTATATAATCCAAGACAGAGGATCTCCTTTAGATTGGGTTTGTTACATCCGGCAAGATGCATTCACAATCTTATAGGAAGATCCTTTTTTATTCAATTGACTTTCGGTTGCCGGGCAGGCTGTTCCAAGATTCTGAGTCAGAGGGGCACAGCCCAGCCACCCGCAAGGGCATGGCCTTTACAGGGTTCTCAGGCAATGCTACGATGCCTGACCCCGACGGAGAGAAAGCAGGCTGTTCCTGAGTTCGTCGCCGTCGGGGTGAAGACCCTGAAGCATTGCCAGAGGTTCATGTCAAGGCTGGCGGACGGTATTGGTAACTTATAGTGTGGCATGGGCAATCCCACATAAAAAATGATTGACCCACCTTTTTCAATAAACTTTCTGCCGATCAGTCTTTTGTCCAAATATCGATCTCCCGGACGGGAGATCCCGACAATCCCATCATAAAATCTCCCTTTACCGGTGTCAATTCCTTCCGGATCCGTTTCTACCTCCCCTCCGTGCCCGGCTGTTCCGCCTCCTGCGGCGCTTCCTCTTCATCCGGCACGTCACGGATCCGGACTATGCCCGACTCGTCCTCCGCGAATTTTACAGCGATGTTCGTGGTGACCATGTGGGACTTAAGGAGCTTCCGCTCATACAGCGACTGCAGCATCCGGTTGAGGCCCAGCTGCACGCTCGGGATATCTGCCTCTCTGGCCTCCGCGATGATCTCGAGCGTCATTTTCCCTTCATTCACGCTCTTTACGCCCGTAAAGGCCGGCCCGCTGATGATCCCTGGTATCTTATCCTTATAGGCAGGCAGTTCCCTGAGCAGCATCTCTTCGATCCGGTCGAGGGATTCGCTCGCTCGGACCGCAAATGTCACCGTGCAGAAAGAAGTCTTTTTGCTCAGATTCAGCACATTGTTGACACTGCTGTTATTGATCGTCTTGATGTCATTCGCGTCCCCCAGGATCTTTGTGGAGCGGATGCCGATCTCCGTTACTTTCCCTCTGAAACCGTTGACCTCCACGTAATCTCCCACCCCGTATGTCCCGTCGAATACGAGGCTGATCCCGGACAGGATGTCCGCCACGATATCCTTCGCGCCGAGGGAGATCGCGAGGGACAGAATGCCGATGGATGCCAGGAGCGTGGTCGTATCCACGCCGAAAAAACTCAGTGACAGGCAGACCGCACCGGCGATCAGCAGGTAATTGATAAGGCTCCTGACAAGCTGTCCGATCGTCTCTCCCTTGGAATCAAGGATGCCGTACAGGAACAGGAACACTATTTTGATAATCAGGTAAAGGAGGTATTCCACACTGAATACCATGATCGTGGCGACGACGCCGAAGAGATTGAATCCCTTCGTCCATTTCCCTTCAATGATGAAATTCAGCGCGGAGTGGTTGGCCAGGGGCGTCTCGGATACAGCGAGAAGGAGAAGCGCGGCCATAAAGAGCCCGATCCCGATCCGCATCACATGCTTCACTCTCTGTTCGGGCAG
>JBGUJH010000052.1:0-3799 GCA_045113775.1 Lachnospiraceae bacterium
ATCAGTAACAGCCGCGGACGGAGCCGCTTTCCTTTTGACATCTGCATATCGCGGAGAATGTTTCCCACAGCACCACCGTATCCGGGGTCGCGAAGGTAGTCTGACAGATATTTTTCTACCTGCTCCATTTCCTGCTGCAGCTCTTTTTCTTCGTAACGATTCATCGGTTTCCCTGCCTTCCGGTCTGTCTGTACAGTGCTGTTCTCCCCGTTCAGACAAAGACTCCCCCTTGATCCACATACGTACTTGTTCACAACCGGACCGGGTTGTGAGCAAATAACCCTGTGCTCACAAAAATGTATATACAATTATTTACATTAAAAGAGTTTTATCATCAACCACTGCACCGCGAGATGTACAGCCGAAGACGCCAGATAGCCTTCAGAGATCCAGAAAGCCATTGACGCAAGCGCACCGGTTGCAGGAAGCTTGTTGTCACGCGTCCGCTCCTCGCGGAATGTCCCCGCGATCCCCTTTCTGCCCATATAAAGCGATGCTGCCAGAACAGGCAGTCCGAAGGAAAAAAACACCGCCACATTCAGGACAAGCGACGTCAGCCAGACAATATTAAGAAAATCTGCAAGCTTCTTTGCCCGCGCACGACCCAGAAACATGGGGAGTGTACGGCGGCCGGCCGCATAGTCCCGATCCATGTCGCAGGTGTTGTTCTCCAGCATGAACTGAGATACCACGAGAATCATCGGAAGAGAGCGCAGCAGAATAAGGGGCGTATCCTGAAGACGTCCTGTCAGGGACACATAGACGGCCAGCGGGATCAGCCCGCCCATTGTAATCCCCGAGAGTACTTCTCCAATCGGCATGTGGGACGTGGAAACCCATCTGCCGGAATAAGTTGCTGTGACCAATGCACCGAAGGCTCCGATTGCAGCCGGCACCGGTCCGCATTTTATCACCACATATATGCCCATCAGACAGGCAGCGGCAAAAAAAAGAAGCCCGTAAATAAGAGCCGGGCGCGGGTTTTCCACCTGATGATAGACAAGAGGGCCCTCTGCCTCTGCCACAATGTTTTCAGCCGTATCATTACCGCTGATAAAGTCATAATAATCGTTGAGCAGATTCACCGAACAATTTGCCAGAGCCGGAATCAGCAGGAGGAAGATCGTCAATAGCCAAGACAAACTTACCTCCTGCTGGAGGGAGATAATCACTCCCAGCAGAGCAGGATTGATGGCAGAGAGAAGAACTGCTCCGGGAGTGATCATATCGACAAATACTTTCCAGGTGATCCGCCGCACAGGCTGCGCGCTCTTTACCTGCATACAACCAAACCTCGCATGCGGATTATTTATTACATTTCAAGACTCGCTCGCGCGTCTTGCGCGATGAAGAATAAAACGAAACAGGCCTTTGCCGGAAACGTTTCAGCCAATGCTGTATAAAACGAAACAGGCCCTTGCCGGAAATGTTTCAGCCAATGCTGTATAAAACGAAACAGGCCCTTGCCGGAAATGTTTCAGCCAATGCTGTCCCTTGCGTTGAAAACCATACGTACATAGTGTCAAATCAGGCATTTTATAGCAGCTATATGGGACAAACGGGCATCGCTCGGGACAGCATTCTGCTTTTAACTTATCCTTTGCGGAAAGCTACACCCATACCGCCCATGGGGTGGTCCCAGGACTCAACAATACGTCCGTGTGTGAGGACGCGGCAGGTGCCGCATTCCAGACATCCTTCATAGTTGAAATCAATGCTTCCGTCCTCCCGCTGGCTGTAGAGTTTTGCGGGGCAGGCCATGATCACTCTCTCGACCAGCTTCTGGTCGTCGCAGGTATCTTTTACATGGATATGCGCATAGCTGCTGTCAACGTTAAACCGGTTATGTCCAAGCTTATCTTCAATTGTCATTGCCATTACAGTGCACCCATCGCCTTTCTGACATCTCCGAAGAGTTTGAAGATGCCGACCTTCTTCACTGCGCCCATAGCTGTCTTGAAGAACTTCTCCTTCTCCTCGCCGTCTACCAGCCACAGCCCCTTCATGATCTCTTCCATCATGCCGGGATACTGTTCAAAGATGCGGTGATTGTCAATAAATGCAGGCATCTTGCGGTAGTGTTTCATGTCCTTTACGATAAAGCTGTCATTGAGTTTCTTCTCGTACAGGGAGAGAGAAGCTTTGCTGTAGTCACCTTTCTCCTTGGCGGCAATAATGGTCTCTGCCGCAAGACGAGCGGATTCCGCGCACAGATCCATGCCGCGGATAGTAAATCCAAGGTTCATGACCAGAGCCGCCGCATCACCGGCGACGATAACACCGTCGCCGTACAGCTGAGGAATCATATCATAACCGCCCTCTGTGACCAGATGTGCGGAATATTCCACCAGTTCGCCGCCCGTCAGATAATCTCTGACAGAAGGGTGATTCTTCAGGCGCTCCACCATATCTCTGGGAGCGACACCGCCGTAGCCGATCTCTTCGATCGTCTCGACAATACCGATGGAGACACAGTCCTTGTCTGTATAGAGGAAACCGCCGCCGACTGCTCCGTTTGTGACGTCACCGGCAAACAGCCATGCCAGGCCCTCTCCGTCCTTGACGCCGAAACGCCTGTTGATCTCTTCTTCACTAAACTGGATGACTTCCTTGACGCCGACTGCGACCTGTTTGGGCTCCAGCTCCTTTTTCAGTCCCAGCTGCTGGGCGAGCAGAGAGTTGACGCCGTCCGCCAGAAGTACACAGTCCGCATACATTTCTTCCTCACCGGCCAGAACGCCGATTGCTTTTCCCTTGTCATCCGTCAGGACCTTGTCCACACGGATTCCATGAATGAACATGGCGCCCGCCTCCTCGGCCTTCTCTGTCAGCCAGGGATCCAGATTGCCGCGCAGAATGGAATAGCTCGCCTTCTCCGGTTTGCGCATCTCTTCATCGTCATACTCGAGGGTTGTAGCAGTTTCCTCTGCCAGGAAAGAGATTCTCTCACGCACGATCTTTCTCTCTACGGGAGCCTCTTCGCCGAAGCCGGGGAAGATCTTCTCCATCGCATGTCCGTACATGCGTCCGCCGGTCACGGCCTTCTGTCCCGCTTCCTCGGCGCGCTCAACAACAAGTACTTCCATCTCTGCCTGCGCCAGAAGGTAAGCAGCTACACATCCCGTAATGCCTCCGCCTACGATTATGACATCAAATTTTTCTTCTGCCATATGTTCCCCCTGTCCTTTCTCATCATCCTGTGCTGTGTTGATCAGTAACTGTATTGCATCTGTAAATATATCGTCTTTCCCACGCTCAGTTTTTTCCCAAAAATCTTGCGCAGAGCACGCTGACTTCAAACAATACCAGAAGCGGAATAGCCAGCATACACTGGGAGACGACATCCGGAGGTGTGAGAACCGCCGCCACAGTAAAAACTGCCAGAATTATAAATTTCCTTGCCCGGACCAGCTGCTGCGCCGTCACCAGGCCCAGTCTCGAAAGCCAGACCACCAGAACCGGCAGCTCGAACATGATCCCGAAGGGAACCAGAAACGCAAACAGAAAGCTCACATATTTTCCGAGTGAAAACATGGGTGTCGCCATGTTATCCCCCATGGTGACAAAAAAGTTCACTGCTAGAAAAAAGACAAACCTGTAGGCGAACATGACTCCCAGAATAAACAGGATCAGCGCCGCAGACAGATAGACCAGCGCAGACCTGCGTTCCCGCCTGTGCAGAGCCGGGCGCACGAACCACCAGATTGAGCCAAATACCACCGGGCTTCCCAGCACCGTGCCCGCGATCAGGGACATCCTGGTCTGGGCACTGAAGGCCTCGGCGACCTCTGTATAAATC
>JBGUJH010000053.1:0-17021 GCA_045113775.1 Lachnospiraceae bacterium
CGGTGTTGTCATGCGGAGTATATCCGGGAATGCCCGCCGCGCCACGCAGGATCTCGATTTGGATTTTATCAAATACTCCATCTCCGATGATTCTATTTGCAGATTCGTCGAAATACTCAATTGCATCGATGGACTGACGATTAAGCTCGATGGCAGGATCCAGGAACTCAATCACCAGGATTACAAGGGGAAGCGCATTCATATCTCTGTCACCGATACGGAGGGGACTGCCATTTCTCTTAAAATGGATCTCGGCGTGCATAAGGATCTTTCCATAGAGCAGGATGAGTACGCTTTTGATGTTGGTTTTCAGGAGGACGCTGTAAGCCTTCTTATAAACTCACCGGCGCAGATGATCACCGAAAAGCTCAAATCCATGGTAAGATTCGGAAGCCGCAATACCAGGTACAAAGATGTATTCGATATCTGCTACTTGAGCGAACGCGTCAATATGGATCAGCTTAGGGAATGCATCAAAAAGTATATCTTTGAGGATGAAACCCTTAGAAATGTGTCCGACATGAAAGCTGTCATAAGAAGAATCGAGCGGATGTTTACAAATCCCGATTACCTGAACGGATTGCGTTCGTCCGGCAAGAACTGGCTCGATATTTCTGATGACGAGGTGATTGAAAAGGATCTTGCCTTCATAAAAAGCATTCGGTGACAACCTGTATTGTCACAAATGAACAATATATCTTGGCAATTTTTAATATTATTGCCAAGATATATTGCGCTAAGTAAAACTATATCAGTTCAATAAAACCGCGCCGCAGGTATTTCCTGCGGCGCGTTGCGCTTTCACGCTGCCTTTTTATATCTTAACTCAAATCCTGTTTTTTGTTTCCAAAAGCAGTTTTTTGACAATTAACCCTATTTCCTGCCTATATTTCTCGCCGGTAACTAGTCCGGTAACGGTCTGGTTTTGGGGATTTTAGGAATTTGGTTGGAACGTACGTGTGATTTTTGGCGTCTTCTCGTTGGCGTCTTGTCCATATTAATCTGCGATGAATTCTTGTGTTGGCCAAAAAAAGGCCAGAACAAAAGGCTATGCCCGCTTAGTGTTCTTGTGAATTATTGCAGATGCTATAATTAACTATAATTCCTAAAGATATTAAACATGAATTTAACCAGTACCTCAGGATGATGGGTATTACAGAAGATTATATTTATCCGGATCTGGAACATACAGCAGGTGCGATCAAGAGTTCGGAGTCTTCAAGGTGCTATATGAAGGAATATGCGTTATAAAAACAATCACCCTTTCGGGTGATTGTTTTTATTTAGTTTTATTTATACTCCATCTCAGATACATATTATCGGGAGATATATCGGAGGTTTAGTGATGGAACGGAATAAAGTAAGGATTGAAAAGAGAGAAGGAATTGCTGAAATAGTAATGGAGTGCGGCAGCAATCTGAATGCGATCGACCTGCAGATGGCGCAGGAACTTCTGGAGGCGCTGCAGGTTTGTGAGGATGATCAGGAGGTAAAGGTGATCGTGCTCAGATCTGCCATAAAGGCCTTTTCGGCGGGCGGTGACCTTGGGTATATCTATGGCGTCCTGAAGGAAGGCGGGGAGATCGATTTCCACGATCTGATCACCTGTGTGGGAAAGCTCGCGGTCAAGATGAAAAGCATGTCCAAGCTGATCATCACATCTATAGACGGCCCGGCAGCAGGCGCAGGAGCGGTGATCGCCATAGCCGGCGACGTTGTGATCCTGTCAGAGAAGGCACAATTGATACAGGCTTTTACCGGTGTAGGACTGGTGCCAGATACAGGCGGCGCATATTTTCTGCCCCGGCTGGTCGGAAGCGCGCGCGCAATGAGACTGTTTCTCACGGGAGAGTCGGTCAGCGCCCGGCAGGCTTTTGACTGGGGAATCGCAACGGAGATTTGTTCGCGGGAGGAACTGGAGGCTGTGACCCGGAAATGGGCTGTTAAGCTGTCCCGCGGACCGCTGGCGGCGTATGCGAATCTCAAAAAACAGATGTACGTATCGGTATACAAAGACCTGGAAGCTTTTTTGGAAAACGGAGAGGGACCCGCGCAGACTGTAGCCTCTTTGACAGATGATTTTAAAGAGGGTGTAACAGCGTTTATTGAAAAGAGAAAACCTGTATTTAAGGGAAAATAATACAAATCTGCCGAGAATTATCAGAAAAAGAAGGCGTGGATTAAAAAAATACTGAAAAAGTATGATGCAGGGCTGTTCATAAGAATCATACATGCAGAGGATTCGTGGCGAACCGGGGTTATTTACAATATAAGAAATAGAAAGCCCGTACAGTTGTACGGCAATAGTAGCAGAAGTGTAATGGTACTACACGAAAACCGGAAGGAGGTTAACAATGTCCAGACTCGATCTGAAGGAAAGAACGGCGATACTGACCGGCGCAGGCGCAGGGCTCGGAAAGAAAACAGCCGAATTGCTCGCGGAAGCCGGAGCGAATGTCGTGATCGGCGATATCAATAATGAAAATGCCGAGACAGCAGCAAAGGAGATCGCAGAGAAGTACGGTGTTCAGGCTTACGGCGTGAAGTGTGATGTAACGGATATCGCCCAGTGCAAAGCGGTCTTTGACCTTGCCAAAGAAAAGTTCGGGAAAATTGATATCGTTGTCAATGCGGCAGGAATCTGTGTGTACCAGATGCTCCATGAAGCAGATCAGGAAGCGGTGAAGCATATGGTCAATATCAATGTTTTCGGCACGGATAACATGGACAAACTCGCCCTTGCTTATATGAAGGACCAGGGCTATGGCCGCGTCGTCAATTTCTCATCAGTTGCAGGCCGCGGCGGCAGCATTCTCGTTCCCCATTATGCGATGACTAAGGCTTCCGTGATCAACATCACACAGAGCTACGCACAGCTCGGCGCAAAGTTCGGACTGCAGTACAACTGTATCTGCCCCGGCATAATCAAGACAGAGATCTGGATGAGATATCTCAGAAAGATCATGCCCGACAGCACAGAGAAACAGGATGCATTCTTCGACAATTTCTGCAAGCAGCACATTCCGCTCGGAAGGCCGCAGGATACTGAAGATATTGCAAATGCGGTTCTGTTCCTTGTCTCTGACATGGCCAAGAACATCACAGGACAGGCCCTGAATATCTGCGGCGGAATGTCCATGAACTGACAAAAGCACAGGAGCACAACAACACTATTAACCACAGTCACAAAAAGGAGGACACATGAAGTACGAAGTAAATATGCCTAAATTTGGCGCAACGATGGAAGACGGCGAGATCGTAGAGTGGTACAAAGCGGTCGGTGACAAAGTTACGAAAGGCGACAAACTCTGCAGCATTATGACAGAGAAGCTGACCAATGACCTGGAAGCAATGCATGACGGCGTTCTTGAGTCCATCCTCTGTGAGGCCGGAAGCAAGGCAAACTGCGGCGATGTGATCGGATATATAGTCGAAGAGTAAAAAAGGCGGTGTTCTTATGCAGGCAGGTGATACGACAAAAGACGGAAAGACGATCGCCAAAATAGAAAAGATCGTCGGGATCAAGAAAATGACTATCGCAGCCGTGGAGGAGAGCCTTCGGAGATCTCCGCAGGTTTCCGGTTTTGTACACGCGGATGTGAGCGGTGTGATGAGGCTGTATGAAAAGCTCAAGGCGGAGGGCAAAAAAGTCAGCATCACGGAGATTTTTATCAAGCTGATCGCAATGACGCTACAGAAGCATCCGCAGGTCAACTGCTCCCGCCAGGGGGATGAGATTCACTACTATTCATCCATTAATATCGGTGTGGCGGTAGGCACCCCTACCGGCCAGCTGATCGTGCCTGTCATCAAGAACTGCGAGAAGAAGTCCCTGCTGGATATCTCCGCAGATATGAAAAAGATCATCTCCGACATCAAGGAAAACAAGATCACGATCGAAATGATGCAGGGCGGAACGTTTACACTCAGCAGCATCGGGATGTTCAACGTGGATAATGCAGACCCTATTTTGAACGTGCCGCAGTCAGGAATCGTGGCAGTCGGCAGAATCCAGAAAGAGCCGGTTGTACTCGAGGATGATACCTTTGGAATTTGTCCCAAAGCCTATCTGTCGGTCACTTTTGACCATGCGACAGTCAACGGCGCACCGGGATCATTATTCATGAAGACACTGGCGGAATACGCTAAGACGGCGGATCAGATCATTGAAATGGAATAACAGGAGGAAACCGAAAATGAGATATTCAAAAGAATACTATCTGGACAGCTATGAAAAACTGATTTTTGCCAGAAAGTATGAGATGAAAGTTCCTGAACTTTTGGCAACCGGCAAACTTCCCGGTTTCTATCATCTCGCAGTAGGTCAGGAAGCGATCCAGATGGCTATTTATCTGGAAAAGGAAGATGCTGACTGGCTCAGCCCTCATCCCAGATGCCACCCTCTCTATGCCCTTACATGCGGCATCAAAGAGTTTACGACTGAGATGATCGGAAGAAAGAGCCCCCTGTGCGGCGGTGTTGCCAGCTATGTGCACATCTATTCTCCCGAAAATCATATCTGCCCTTCCAACGGTCTGATGGGCGAAAATCAGGCGATCGGTGCCGGCTTTGCGCTCGCCATGACTGAGTTTGACAATACGGACGGATGCCTGATCCTCGGAATCGGCGACGGAACACTGGAAGAAGGCGCAGTCAATGAAGTGCTCAACGTGATCGCATGCCGCAATCTGAAGGTCTGCGCCATTATTGAGTACAACGACATTACCATCTCCACTTACAAGCACGATGTCAGCCGCCTGAAAGATCCCGGAGAGAGAGCATACGGGTTTGGACTTCCCGTTACTTTCGGCGACGGCAACGACATTTTTGAAGCCAGAGAGCTGATCAGAACCGGTCTCGAGAAGGCACGCAGAGGAGAGCCCAATGTCATTTCTCTCAAGACCTATCGTCTGAGAGGCCACTTCGAAGGCGATATGACAAAATATCGTGATCCGAAGGAAGTAGAAGAAGCTATGAAGCGCGAGCCGGTCAGACGTGCGCGCAAGTATATCCTCGATAAAGGAATCGCGACAGCGGAAGAACTTGACAGGATCGAGGCAGAGCAGCAGGCGATCGTCGACGAGGCCTTTGCATATGCCATGGAGCAGGAAGTTCCTGCTCCCGCGGATGTGATCGGACACAACCTTGTGTTTGCGGACTGAGAAAGGAGCGTGAATAAAAATGGCACAGATGACAATGATCCAGGCTCTTAATATCGCGTTAAGAGAGGAAATGGAACGTGATGAGAACGTCTTTATGATCGGCGAAGACCTTCGTGAGATGGGCGGCACGTTTGGCATTACGAACGGACTGTTTGAGACATGGCCGGATCGCGTGATCAATACCCCCCTCGCAGAGGCAGGTACGGCAAACATGAGTGTCGGCGCTGCTCTCTATGGCAAACGCCCCGTCTTTGAGATTATGTTCGCGGATTTTTCTCCGCTGATCTATGATGCAATCGCCAACCAGGCGGCAAAGATGCGCTATATGTCCCACGGTAAAGTCAGTGTTCCGATCGTTTTCCGCGGACCGCAGGGAGCCGGCGGCGGCATCGGCGCTCACCACAGCCAGACTGTGGACAGCTGGTTTATGAATATCCCCGGCCTTAAAATGGTAACTCCTACAACTCCGCAGGACGCTTACGGCCTCATGAAGGCGGCAATCAGGGACAACAACCCCGTTCTGTTCTGGGAGCACAAGGCTCTTTACCGCATTCCGGGCGAAGTTGAACTCGGAGAGGTCATCCCGATCGGCAAGGCAAAGGTCGCTAAAGAGGGCAAGGATCTCACGATCGTGGCCAATCAGCTGATGTTCATGCAGATCGCGAAGACACTTCCCGAATTCGCGAAACTTGGTATCGATGTTGAACTGATCGATCCCAGAACCCTCAAACCTTTCGATTACGAGACCGTGGAAAAATCCGTCAGAAAGACCGGCAGACTGCTCCTGGTATCGGAAGGCTGCCGCGAAGGAAACTGGACAGCAGAAATTGCATCTAATATTTCCGAGAGCTGCTATGACGCGCTCAAGGGACCGGTCAGAAGACTGGGCGCTGTCGATTCTCCGATTCCTTATGCGAAAGCAGAGTGGTTTATGATCCCCAATATGGAGACGGTTGTAAAGACTGCAGCGGAAATGGTCAAGTGAAGTCATAAATAAAAGTTATGAAATGAGAAAGAAGCAATATCGACCAGTTGCCAGTCGGTATTGCTTCTTTCCAAATAAAGACGGTGTTGTTCTCTTCGCGGAAATCACGAAGGATCAATGGCACGCTGTTTTTCCCTGGCGAGAAGGTGAATCAGAGAGGCCCGGTTCGGAAGGTCCAGCTTGCCGTAGATGTGCTGAAGGTGTGTCTTGACCGTATTGATGCTGATGAACATATTGTCTGCGATCTCGGTATTGGAGCAGCCTTCCGAGACCATTCTCGCAATTTCCCATTCCCGTTCTGTCAAGAGGTTCCGGATATAAGAGTATTCCAGGACTTCCTCCTCCGTGCCGGAGGAGCGGAAGATGAACAGAAGGTAGTTGATCTCGACATTTTTGAAGTTGTAGCTGGTCGAGATAAAGGAGTTTAGCTGAAATTCATAATAGCTGTTGTTTACGGGTGTCAGAATGCGCTCGCTGTCTTCCACAAGCCTTTCCCGGAACGCGTCCACAACTTTCTGGGTGATCTCCCGGCTGAATGAGTCACCGCTCTCCGCGCCGGTGCCGGCAGAGGAATAGAACAAGCCGCGGTACAGATCCGCGCAGAATTCATTCGCACATTTATTTGACCGGCACACCCGGCGGTTTTTGTCCAGAAGGACCACGCCGAAGGAAACGTTCTGATAACAGGAAGAGAACAGCTTTTCAGAGAGATTCCGGCTTGTCTGGGAGATCGCGTACATAAACTGCTTAGAAACAAAGCGGCTCAGCTGCTCCAGGACTGCGATTTCCTGCGATGTAAAGGCCCCTTCTTCTTCGGAACGGTAAATTGAGATGACGCCCAGACGCGTATGCTCCCAGAACAAATTGAGTACGCACTGATAGGGAACATTCGCTGTTTTCAGAAAACGGTGATATTTTACAGCCCGGGTTTCCATGGGATTCGGAAGGACATCTTCAATCATGAGAACGCGCCGGTAATGGAGTTCTTCACTCAGGAACCTTACCCGAAAAGGGTCATACTGGATCCCGTTTGTGTAATACATTTCGAGCTGCTCATCTGAGAGCCCGTGTGTATAGATCTGGTTGAACCAGGTCTCGGGATTAGTGTTCTTGAGAGAGGAGAAGGTCGCGTTAAGAGGGATAAATGTCAGTTTGTGAAAAGGAAGATATTTGTCTATCAGATTCAGAACATGAGCAGGAAACCGTGTATTATTGCCCGGCAATTCATACAGCAGGTCAAGAAAAGCGTATATGGTTTCCTTGGATTTCTGAGAACGCATAAAAATTTCCATTTCGTGACAATACAGAGAATTATTTCCTGTTAATTATAGTACACTGAAAATTCTTTTTCAACGAGGAGAGGAGCCCCCGAATGAAGGCACTGCGTATTCTGCGGCCCAAGAAGCTTCAGGTTTCAGATATTGCGGAACCGGTCCAGGACGGCAAAAGCGTGATGATTCAGGTAGAGACCGTCGGGATCTCACAGATCGACACTGCTTTGTGGAAAGGGATTAAGGCGTTTGGATGCGGGCACGTCATTGGCAATTACTGCTGCGGCATAGTGACGGATCCGGGAACCGGAACAGACCTGTCGATCGGCGACCGGGTTGTGGTATTTCCGGATAACAGTTGCGGGAACTGCTGGTACTGTGAAAATGGCATGGAAAACCTTTGCCATGAGACAGAGACAAAAGGCAGGCCGGGAATAACGATTGACGGAGCCTGTGCGGAAATATACGCGGTTTCTCAGGAGAAGGCACAGAGGTTTGACAACAGTCTTGATCCGGCGCTCGGCACACTGGTGGTACCTTTTGCGCAGGGACATCACGCAGTCGTTACCAAAGCCGGCGTCCGCAGCGGGGAAAGAGTTCTGATCTGCGGCGGAGGGCCTGTCGGAACGATCGCCGCGTGGTGGGCTTCAAAATGCGGGGCGCAGGTCAGCGCGCTGGCGACAAACCGGGAATTCTGCGATTTTCTTAAGGAACACGGACTGGCTGATTCTGTCGCGAATCTGAGAGACCAGGATTTTGAGAAGGAACTGCAGAGCTTATATTCTGCAGCATTTGACAAAGTGTTTATTTGCGGAGAGGTTGGAGAAAGACAATTTGAGAGGATCATCCTTCCCATGGTGCGCAAAGGCGGAATGCTGATTCAGGCGGGCGTCATGGAACGAATTGTCTGTATGTCTTTCTTTACTTTTCAATACAAAGAGCTCTCTTATATCAGCAGCTGGGGAATCACAAAAGCGGATTTCAATGCGGCGCTGAAAGAGATCCTGAGGGATCCGGGAGCTTTCTCACATTTCATCGGACAAAAGATTTCCATCCGGGAGGTACAAAAAGTGATGACAGAGCTGGCAGCCGGAAAAGAATCTCCGACGCCCATCGTGATCGACATGACCTGTAACGGATAGGAGGAAAAGGAGTCGGCTTATGGATTACCGGAAAATATATAACGAAAAAAAAGTGAGCGTTGAAAAGGCGCTGTCCTATATACAGTCGGGGGACAGGATCGTCACTTCCCTCTGCGCGCAGGCCCCTTTTCTTCTTCTCTCAAATCTGCACAGCGTTGCTGAGCAGGGGAAAAACATTGAGATCTACAGCAATATGAATCTCATGCCGTTCCCATATTTCACCGAGGAGAAATACAGGGACAAGATTCTGGTCGACTGCCTGTTTGAGATGGCAGGAGATCGAAAAGGATATAAGAAGGGGATTGTAAATTATATTCCCGGCCACCTGCATGACGGTTCGTGGAGATGGGCAGAGCACCATCGCCCCAACGTGTTTATCGGGGCAGTATCCGCAATGGACGAGCACGGATTCTGCAGGTTTTCTCTCAGCAATATTCACGAAAAGTCTCTTGCGGAGCAGGCGGACCTGGTGATCTGCGAGGTAAACCCGAATTATCCGCAGGTGAACGGGGACAATGAGATCCATATCAGTGAAATCGACTGGATCGTGGAATCTGATAACAGGATTCCTGTCCTGCCGGAGGGTGGTCCGCTTTCACGAGAAGATGAGGCGATCGGGGGATATATTTCTTCCCTGATCCGTGACAACGACACAATACAGCTCGGCATCGGCAAAATCCCGGACGCCGTTGCGGATTGCCTCATGGATAAACATGACCTGGGCGTTCACACGGAACTGATCTCCGACGCGATCTACCGGCTGACAGAAGCGGGCGTGATCACCAACCGGAAAAAGAACTTCTACAAAGGGAAAACAGTCGGCACCTTTGCGCTTGGAAGTCAGAAGCTGTATAACATGCTGCACAACAATCCGTCCATTCTGATCATGTCGGGAAATTACGTAAATGATCCTGCAGTGATCGCGAAAAATGACAATATGGTTTCTGTAAACACCGCGATCGAGGTGGACCTGACCGGACAGGTCTGTTCGGAGACCATAGGCACGATTCAGTACAGCGGGAGCGGCGGACAGAGCGATACTGCTCAGGGCGCAGTGGCATCAAAAGGAGGGCGCTCCATTATCGCGCTCCATTCAACCGCGAAAAAAGGCACCGTTTCCACGATCAATGCGATCCATACACCGGGCGCCATTGTCACGCTGAGCAGAAACAACATCGATTATATCGTCACCGAATACGGGATCGCGCCTATGAGAGGACGCAATGTGCGCCAGAGAGTTGAGAACCTGATCGCAGTCGCACATCCGGATTTCCGGGGAGAACTGAGAAAAGACGCGGAAAAATACTGCCTGTGGTAATGAGTTGGAAAACCGGACCGGTTAGGAGGAATCACATATGGAAAACAGAAAAAAAGTCGCCGTTGTCGGGGGCGGCCCCGGAGGTTACATCGCTGCCATCCGGGCTGCGCAGCTCGGCGCTGAAGTGACACTGATCGAAAGAGGTACGCTGGGAGGAACCTGCCTCAATGTCGGCTGTATCCCGACCAAAAGCATCATTCACAGCGCGGAACTGTATTCAGAGATCAGGGACAGGGGAGCGCAGCTCGGAATTGAGTCAGAAGGACTCCGGCTGAATTTTGCAAGAGTCATGGCACAAAAGGACGACACAGTAAAACGTCTTGTAGGTGGCGTGTCCGGCCTTATTGCTTTGAACAAGATCAAAGTTGTAAAGGGAGAGGCGTCCTTTGCGGAGGATGGCCGCCTGTCTGTCAGAAAAGAAGACGGAAGCGATGTGCTGGCTGACTGCGACGCCATTATTCTCGCTGCCGGGTCAAAGAGCTTCATCCCGCCGATCGAAGGCATCGGGGAGTGTTCTGCCTGCATGGATTCAACAGGAGCACTTTCACTCAAGGAACTGCCGAAGACCATGATCGTCATCGGAGCCGGCGTGATCGGCCTTGAGATCGCATGTGCGTATGCAAATTTCGGCACTGAGATCACGATCATTGAGGCGATGGATCACGCGCTGCCCATGATGGACAGGGATATCTCAAATATTGCGGTCAGGCATCTGAAACAGATCGGTGCCAAAATATACCTCGGTGCCACTGTGCTGTCTGTCAGCGAGTCAGACAAAGGCGCGATCGTCACTTACCGAAACGACAGGCAGGAAATCCTTAACTGTGAGGCGGAGAAGGTACTTGTTGCAGTCGGCCGAAGAGCAGATACGGTTTCACTTCGTCTGGAGGCAGCTGGCATTGAGAACAGGCAGGGAAGAATCGTCGTCGATTCCCATATGCGAACCAACCGGGAGAATATCTACGCAATCGGCGACTGTGTGTTCGGACATGCGATGCTGGCGCACACAGCTTCACGGATGGGAGAGGTCGCTGCGGAGAACATTATGGGCATAGAAAGCGTATATGATGAGACCACCTGCCCTTCCTGTGTCTACATGGAACCGGAAGCCGCTTCTGTTGGCCTGCGGGAGGACCAGCTTGAAAAAGGGACCTACAAAGTCGGCACTTTCCCCATGTACGCCAATGGCAAGGCGATGATTATGAACGGCGGAGAAGGCATGGTCAAGATACTGGCCGATGCGGAAAACGAGGTGATCCTCGGCGTACATATCGCCGGGCCGAGGGCCGCAGACCTGATCTCAGAGGGGGCAGTGGCAATCCGAATGGGCATGACAGCAGATCAGCTGATCGATACGATCCATTCCCATCCGACGATTTCAGAAACAGTCAGGGAGGCGGCGCTGGATCTTCAGGAAAGAGCGCTGAGCATGCCGCCGAAGAGGAGGAAATAAAGCGTGTTTGTTAGGTTAACACTGAGTATCAACGCGGGGCTTTCCATTGAAATGGGCGGGGCAAAGATCCTGGTAGACGCTTTTCATGAGATGGCGGATGAAGGGCTGTCAACGCTGAACCCTGAGCGAAAACAGGCTGTCATGGAATCTCCCGCATTCAAGGACCCGCAGATGCTGTTCTATACTCATTGCCACAAAGATCACTATTCAGAGAACATGACAAAAGAGTATCTTGCAAAGTGGCCGAAATGCGTACTGATCGGACCGGGAACGATCATGCCGGAACTTCCGGAATCTGATCGTCGGATTTTGCTTCGGGAAGAGCGGACAGTGCGGTGCGGCAATGTTTTGGCAGAGTTTTTCCCGCTGCGCCATGCGGGCGGAGATTCTAAGAAGACGGAGCACTACGGGTGCATCCTCTCCTGCGAAGGCGTATCTGTTCTGCTGGCGGGAGACGCGGAGTATCCCTCGGAGGAGCTCACCAAAAAAGTGCGGGACAGAAAGATCGATCTTGCTGTGATGGACTTTCCCTGGGTGACATCACGCAAGGGGCTGCAATCCCTCAGGGAGGAGATTCGTCCGCTGCGGACACTTGTGTATCACCTTCCGTGCAAAGAGGATGATATTTTCAGGATCAATTCGGCCGTCGAGTACGCAGCTGCACATGGCGCGAAAGGGATGGATATACGAATGATCACAGAACTTCTGCAGACACAGGAATATGAACTATGACACAAATCGGAAAACGGGTCATTTATATGGAAACGGGGTCTACGAATCCGGCCTTTAACCTTGCTTATGAGGAATATGTGCTCAAAAACCGCAGAGAAGGCACTGTTTTGATATTATGGCAGAATGCCAACGCCATTATTGTCGGGCGCAATCAGGACACGGAAGCGGAGATCAACCGGGAGATGGTGGACCGGCTCGGGATTCAGGTCATCCGCAGGGAAACCGGAGGAGGCGCGGTCTATCACGACCTGGGAAATATCAACTATTCGTTTATTACGGATTTGGGGAATCCTGAGGATCTGCATCTGAAGCTTTTTGCCGAACCGATCGTCCGCGCGCTGGGCGAGCTTGGGATCAGGGCTGAAGTATCAGGCAGAAATGATATCGTGATCGATGACCGGAAAGTCTCCGGCACGGCGCAGAGGATAGAAAACGGCCGTATTCTGCATCACGGTACACTTCTATTCCGGTCGGACCTTGCGAAGATCCAGGATGTGCTCAGGGTGGATCCCCTGAAGATGCGTGGCAAAAAATCCACTTCGGTGAAGAGCCGGATAGGAAACATAGCGGATTACCTTTCCTGCAGTATGGATGTGACAGAGTTTATGAAACACCTGAAGCGCTCACTGGCAGGAGAAGACGCCATACCGGCCACATTGGATTTTAGAGAACGGAACGAGGTCCAGAAAATCATGCGCGACAAATACAGTCGCCGGGAATGGAACACAGGAAAGACTTTCCGTGCGGGGTTTCGGAGAAAAAAACGCTGGGACGGGGGGATTCTGGAAGTGGCGGCACAGATTGACGGCGGCAGGATCTGTAAGATCCGATTTATCGGGGATTTTCTTTCGCGCAGGCCGAATGATGATCTGTGCAGCGCATTGGAAGGGCACCGCTTCGACATGGAAGAGTGCAGGGAAGTGCTGACAGGATTTATGCTGGAAGACCTGTTTGGGTCAATCGAAGCAGAAGAGATTTTGGACACGATGTTTTCGGAAGAATCCGAGTAAAGCAAAGCATTAAATGACAGGAGGGTACAATGGATGCGTTACTGAGACAGGAAGAAAAGGAAATGGTGGAGCTGTTTCGTCAGTTCGCCGAGAAGGAAGTGCGCCCGATCAGTGCTAAGTACGATGAAAAGGGGGAATTTCCTGCGGAAGTTTTTGCGAAAGCAGCGGAAATCGGCCTGACGACACTGCATCTTCCTGAAAAATATGGCGGAAGTGGGTGCAGCCATTTGATGCAGGCGATGTTGATCGAGGAACTGGCCAGGGCGGACGCCGGATTTGCGACGGCGGTCGGTGCCTGTGATCTCGCTTCCGTACCGGTTTTGATTGCAGGTACAGAGGAGCAGAAGAAGAAAGTGGCCGACGTACTCTTATGGGGCGGCCTTACTGCTTTCTGCCTCACAGAACCGGAGGCGGGGTCCGATGCGGCTTCTCTGAAGACGACAGCCGTAAAGGACGGAGATGAATATGTGATCAACGGAAGCAAATGCTTTATCACAAACGGAGGCGTTGCAGATATTTACACAGTTTTTGCCACTGTAGACAGGTCACTGGGAGCGAAAGGAATCACCGCGTTTCTGGTGGAGCGCGGCACACCCGGACTCTCTGTGGGCAAAGAGGAGAATAAGATGGGGATCCGCCTGTCAAATACAACAGAGGTCGTATTTGAAGATGTCCGGGTGCCGGCTTCCAATATCATCGGCCAGATCGGAAAAGGCTTCGGGATTGCCATGAAGACGCTGGACATCACAAGAGGATCTGACGGCGGAGCCGGTGCTGTCGGGATCTGCCAGTGCGCGATCGATCTTTCTATTGAGTACGCGAAGACCAGAAAGACTTTCGGAAAGCCGATCATCGCTAACCAGGCGATCCAGTTCAAGCTGGCGGATATGGAGATCAAGACGCAGGCTGCCAGGAATCTGGTCTATCACGCATGTCGGCTGATGGATGCGGGAATCATGGACTCTGTCATATCGGCGGCTGCCAAGGCGTACGCGGGAGACGTCGCGGTGGAAGTTGCTCTGGAGGCCATTCAGATCTTCGGCGGATACGGGTATTCCAGGGAGTATCCCGTGGAAAAGCTTCTGCGTGATGCCAAAATATTCCAGATCTTTGAAGGTACGGGAGAAGTGCAGCGCATGGTCATAGCAGCAGGGCTTGCTAAAAAACATAATTAAGTAAGGCAACTTGCTTTAAGCAAAAGTAACTGAAGGGGTACGTAACAGTATGAAATCTTTTCAAGGAGGTATTTACTATGAAAGCTTTAAGACTGGTTGAACCGAAAAACTATCAGGTAGTTGAGATTCCGGAGGTCGTGCCGGACAAGGAACATGTGACGATTTCGGTCGATATGGTAGGCCTTTGCGGTTCGGATCTCACTATGTGGCGGGGCACAAAGATTTTTGGAAGCGGACGTATCATGGGCCATGAATACTGCGGAACGGTAATCGATCCGGGTCCCAGGGAAGATCTTGCAGTCGGCGACCGGGTAGTGGGCATTCCGCTGAATTATTGCAGGGACTGTTTTTATTGCGACCACGGTATGGAAAATCTGTGCAATCAGACCGTCATTAAGGGCGGACCCGGTGTTACGTTAGATGGCGCCTGCACAGAGAAGTTTGCGATCGTGGCCGACAAGGCATTCAAGATCAGCAAAGAAATCGACGTGAGAGCTGCCGCTCTGGTGGAGCCGGTTGCCAATGGGCACCATGCGGTGGTGACGCGTGGAAATGTTCAGAAAGGAGAGAAGGTCCTGATCATCGGCGGCGGAATCATCGCTATTGTTACTGCATGGTGGGCAAAAAAGGCCGGCGCTTATGTTGCGATGAGCGAGATCAATGAAGACAGGATCGCCCATCTGAAGAAGTATAATGTGGCGGACGAGATCATCAATCCGCTGGAAGAGGGAGCCATGAAAGATGCGCTTGCAAGAAGCGGTCTTGGCTTTGATAAGGTTTTTGAATGCAGCCATCCAAATGACCAGCTGTTCAATAATGTCCTGATTCCGATGACGAGAAAAGGCGGAACGATCATCCAGGTGGGCAGCACGGAAGGGATTCTGGGGATTAATTTCTTTGCGTTCCAGTATAAGGAGCTTACATACGCTACCAGCTGGAGTATCAATGAAGAAGACTTCATCTGTGCTATAAAAGCGGTGGAGGAGGCAGAGGATGAATTCCTGCCGCACATAACCAGTGTGATCTCCATGGAAGAGGTACAGAGTAAAGTTGAAGATATGGTCGGAGGAAAGATCAGGGACGTGAAAGTCATGATCGATCCCAAGCGATAACAAAAAGGCCGAAAAGAACGGAGAAAGAGGGATATTATGGCAACAAACAGTTTTTTAATGGCAATTCCTCAATATTTTGGAAATGATGCTTCGCTGGAAGCAGGCAAAATGCTGAAAGGAATGGGGTGTACGAAAGTGATGGTGCTGCACTTTAAGAGTGCAGGCGGGGCAGGGATCGAAGTGCCGATCATAGAAACGATCCGCAGGGAAGGGATCGAAGTCCTGACAGATGCTTCGGTCGTGTCGGATCCGGATTCCGACCTGGTCACCAGGATCGGTCAAAAAGCAAGAGAGGAAGATGTCAACGGTATTGTCGCGATCGGCGGTGGAAGTATTATCGACGCGGGCAAGGGAGTGAAGCTCCTTCTCAGCAACAAAGGAGACATTTCCGATTATTATCCGCTCACCACACCGCAGGCCGGCTGCATACCGATGATCGCGATTCCCACAACGTCCGGAACCGGCAGTGAGGCATCCAAAGGGACGGTCATCACAGATTCTAAGACAGGAATCAAGAAAGTCATAATCGGTCCCGGGACAACACCGGATGCGGCTTTGATCGATCCTAAGCTGACACTGGGCGTTCCGCCTAAAGTAACGGCGGCCTGTGCTTTTGACGCCCTGTCGCATGCCATCGACGCGATCCTTTCAACCATGACAAATCGCATTGTACAGGGAATCGCTTATGAAGGCATTCGCCTTATGAAGAATAGCTATAAGCGCGCCGTGGAACACGGGGATGATCTGGAAGCGAGATCCGATATGCATTTGGCAGCCAATTACGGAGGCATCGTTCTTGCGAACGCGAAGTGCAACATGTGTCATGCGTTCGCGCATGCACTGGGAGCGCTCTATCATGTGCCGCACGGAACCTGCTGCGCGATATTCACGCCGGCTTGTCTGGAGTTCCTGGCTGAAGAGCGTCCCGAGGAGATCCGCGAGATCGCGCGCCTTCTCGATGTTCCGTTTGAAGACGGGGAGTCTGCATTTGTTATTGCCCGGAGGACCGGCGAAGAGATTCACAGAATGTACCGCAGTGTAGGACTGGAGGACATCACTGCGTTTGTTCCTTCGGCTGAGGAAGCGATTGAGAGAATCATTCCTGTCGCGGAAAAGGACATTATGGCAAGATTCTCGCCCAGGAAACTCGACCAGGCCGGAGCGGAAGAGATCATCCGCAGAACATTTGAACTCGCGGAGGGCGGCGTTAACTGATGGAGAGCTCTTCTGAAGAAGCTTCATGCAGTATTTGTATTTAAAAAGGCTGGTCGCGTCAGCAAATTCAGTGCTGACGCGGCCGGCTTTTTTATGTCCCCGGGGTTACGCGTTGTTCAAGGAACAAAGGCAAACGACAGCGGGAAGAAACAAACTTTCTCAGTGGCGGGTGACAATCCCCCACTGAGTTATATGATGCACACGCGTGCGGAAAGGAAGACGTTGCCTTCCAGGCAACCCGCACGCGGCGCAGCGGCTCGCTCTGCGAGCCTTGAATCGAGACTGGTTAGAACTTGGTTAGAACTCGAGCCCAAAACAGAGTCAAAAAGGACCTTCAGAACTGCCTTTAAAGGGACATAAAAAAGAACCGGAAACGCCGATAAAATCAACGTTTCCGGTTGCCCCTGCCAAGTAGTCGAGGCGACGGGATTCGAACCCACGACCTC
>JBGUJH010000054.1:0-6344 GCA_045113775.1 Lachnospiraceae bacterium
CCAACTGTGGATATAGCGGCTTTTCATGCCGACGGAATCAGCCCCATGAATATCCGCAGTCGGGTCGTTGCCGACCATCAGTACCTCAGTACCGGAAAGGCCTGCCCGCGCCAGTGCTGCATTGAAAAAATCAGGGAAAGGCTTTTTAGAGCCGAAATCGGAGGAAAGGTAGATCCCATCAAAAATCCCATCTAATAATCCAAGACACCGGAGTTCCGGTATAGTGAAACAGCTTTGGGCATTGGACAGCAGGTACAGGCGCGCTCCTTGCCGGCGCAGTCCCGTCAGCGTCCTTTTAACGCCTTTCATGAGCCGCGGCTGGCGGCTAAAAGATAGCAAGCGGAACAACACTGCCGTATCTTCAACCTGCGTCGCAGGGACAGGAACACCCTTCTCCTCAAAAAGTCGACGGAAGACATTTCGAAGCTCGATCTCCACACCCTCCGTGCCCAGAGCCGGATGAGCCGCGGCAAGTGTTTCCGTCTCCTCTGCACACAGCGCAAGGTAGCGTGTATGGATCTCTGCAGGAGTATAGGGTGTCCCGCAGAGCGAGTAAAATTCCGCTACGCCTCGCCATAGCGAGAGCTTCCGTTCGTCTGTCCGGATATCGACAAGCGTACCGTAAAGGTCGAAAAAGTAATTCTCATACATAATTTCACGACTCCTTACTCAGAAAACCTGCTGCCGTAAGTATTTCAGCAGCTTAAGCCGATGTAATGGTACAAGCAAGCTCCTCGACAAGTTCACAGGCTTTGTCCGACACTGACCAGGCAAATCCCATATAGCTTAATCCATCAAAACTCGATTCTATTCTCTTAATACTATTCCAAACTCTCCCCAAACCTGCGAAGCTCCTCCAGCTTTTCCTCCGGTACGACGGGATCATAACCATGGGTAGTGTAAACTCCCATATCTTCCAGCTGCAGATAATCCAGAAAATCTCCCCGGTAAGAGAACAATGCTCCATCATACATATCCGGGTCACCGGAACTTAAGAACATGGCCACCTTCTTCAGTTTTGCCGGCTTATTAGGGTATGCGGCTGCATAGAAGCGATCAATGGTACATTTCAGCTGCCCGGAAAGGCCGTGGTAATAGATTGGAGACGCGATCACAATCATCTCCGCATCCTGAAGTTCCTGGTAGACATATTGCATATCATCCTTCTGTATGCACTGCCCATTTCCTCTGGTGTGGCAGTATTCGCAGGCAAGACATCCGTGAATATTCATCTTGCAGACATCATATACGCCATACTCGTGTCCTGCTGTCTCCAGACCTTCACAGAAAGCCTTAATCATCTGTTTTGTATTTCCCTTCGGTCTGGGGCTTCCGTTTAAAATCACTACTTTCATAATCCATTCACCTATTCACAATCCCTTATAACCTGATCTCATCCAGAGCATATCTAATCTCATTTTCTACAGTGATATCAGCCGCCAGCCAAGGATGGTCTTTCATCTGAAATCCGTCCTGCGGAAGGTCAAAATCTCGTGTTTCTGTCATTTCCTGCGTGCTCTCTTTTGTCCCCATCTTATTGTTCCCTCACATTTCTTACTTGTAAAAGTTCCGCCCTTTCCGCCTCATTATACCATAAACAAAAAACAGGTAACTGCAGCATACGGAAACAGGAACCGTATTAGGCGGATTAAATGCTTCCATGGAAGTCCTGCCCCTCCCAGGGGTGCATAGCATTGTAGTAATCGACCATTTTCCGGTTCCGCCTTCCTCCTTCGATTTGAAACTCAGCTCCTCGCAGCTGTATTTGGACCAATCGTCCGGATAAAGGATGAATTTATGAATCGTTTCGAGCTTCTCCACTGCATTAGCCCTGGTCTCTTCTGATAAGAAATCAGCGCCTTCAAGGATTTCATGATAATATGCCAAAATATCGTCAACCATCGCAGAAATCCGGTCTTTGTCGTCCTGGTTCAAATACTTCTCCGTGTTGAGTCGTGCCACCGGCCAGACAAGCATTTCCGCAACACTGCCAGAAAAGGCAGTCTCATCATCCAGGATTCCGGAAGAACCGTCCCCTTGTCACCCTAACGGATTACCCATCGCCCATCTTTCCTGCGTGGAGCTTGTGGCGTGATCTTGGGGTAGCCCAGTGTGATCAGGCATCCGAGCGGTCCTTTATCCGGGGCAAAAATCTGACGCATATTTTCCATCGTTTCCGGGGAAAAATTCGGACCGATCATACAGGTGCCAAGTCCTTTATCCGCTGCCGAAAGGCAGAAATTCTGCGCCGAGGCGCCCAAAGACATTACCATAGTGACCTTTTCCGGCTCCTGCGGCGTCTGGTAGAACACGAGCGCGCAGGCCGGCGCATCGCCCAGCGTCTGTAGAAAGCCTGTCGTATGCTTTACAACGTCAGGGTTCTTCCTAAAACGCTCTTCAAGCTCCGGGGTAAGCCTTCCCGCCATTTCCGCCATGATTCCCTTTAGTAGATTCATGTCCTCCTCAGAGGTCAGAACCACATAGTACCAGGGCTGCAGGTTGACACCGGAGGGCGCCCACATGGCGTCCTCGAGTATTTCTTCTATCAATTCCCTATCCACCGGATCCGGTAAATATCTTCTTATACTCCTTCTTAGATGAATTGCCTTTGTTGTCTCCATATATTTCCCTTTCACTTCCACGACTTCCATATTTCCGGCTGATATCCAACAGTGGCAGATTTACCATTCCTGACGACAGGAAACTTCAGAACTGATCGATTCTCCAAGTACCTTTACATAGTATGACACACTCAAGGTATGCGTAAAGGTACCAGGTACCTTTACGTTAGAAAACTGCATATAATATGGCGAAGAGGCTGCAATCACGAGGTTGCAGCCCGGCAGTGAATAATTACAAGCGGGCCTTGCGGTCACCTGTTTATCAGTTGACCGCAAGGCCCGAGTTTTAATGGAGAAACATGACTCTATCTGTTCTTTTGACTATCAGCGGCCAAATCCGTGATCTTCGACGTCAGTCTGTATTGTCCTGTATCACCGTCCTTTTGAACATATCCAAGACAGATCAGCGACCGGAGTACTCTGTGCGTTGTACTTTTGTTGAGACTAAGAGCCCTGGCGATTTCCATAAGTCCTGCAGCTTTCCTTTGGGACAGGAACTCAAGCGCTCCGAATAATCTGTCTGCTACCTGAATCGGATTTTTGTTCTCTGTCTCCAAGGCAGTTTTCCTCCTTCACTGTATCTTTTTCTCCCTGCGCTTACTTCTCAAAGCGGCTGTAGTCCAGATATGCCCCCTTCATAGGGCTTGCCGCGAGTTCACTGAACAGGCGGAGCACACCGCTCTTGTATTTTCTGGGCTTAGGCTGCCATGCGGCGCGGCGCTTTGCAAGCTCTGCATCCACTTCTTCCGGCGTCTTTTTCTCGCCTTTAATACCGATAATGTTCAGTTTTCTGGCAAAAACATCGAGTTCGATAAGATCTCCCTCTTCCACCAATGCGATCGGGCCGCCGGTCTGTGCTTCGGGGCTGCAGTGACCGATGACAGGTCCGGTAGATGCTCCGGAGAAACGTCCGTCGGTGATCAGGGCGATGCTGCGGCCGAGTTCCTTGTCAGAACTGATCGCTTCGGAAGTGTAGAACATCTCGGGCATACCGCTGCCCTGCGGTCCTTCGTATCGAATGAAAACTGCGTCACCTTTATTGACTTTGTGATGAAGGACTGCATCGAGGCACTCCTCTTCACTATCAAACGGGCGAGCATACAGAACGGCTTTGTACATCTCTTTGGGGCAGGCTGTGTGCTTGATGACTGCGCCCTCCGGAGCAAGGTTGCCCTTGAGGATCGCGATGCTGCCGACTGTTCCTATTGCATTATCGTAAGGCTTAATGATGTCTTCCTTAGTAAGGCTGATCCCGTACTTTTTATTCGCCTCTTCGAGCCACTTCTGGCATCTCTCGTAAAAGCCGTTCGCCTTGAGCTCATCCAGATTCTCACCCAACGTTTTACCTGTCACGGTCATAACGTCCAGATGAAGAACATCTCTGATCTCCTCCATGATCGCGGGCACGCCGCCTGCATAGTAGAAGAATTCTGCGGGCCACTCTCCTGCCGGTCTGAGATTCAGCAGATAATGCGCGCCCCTGTGTAAGCGGTCGAAAGTATCTCCGTCAATCTCAATGCCAAATTCTCTCGCGATCGCGGGAAGGTGAAGCAAGGTGTTAGTGCTTCCGGAGATTGCCGCATGTACCATGATCGCATTCTCTATAGAATCCATTGTTACGATATCCGAAGGCCGGGTTCCTTCTAAAGCAAGCTCAACGATACGCTTCCCTGCCTTATACGCATAATCTTTGAGGTCAGGGCTCGTGGCCGGCAAAAGAGCGCTGCCGGGAAGTGCCATTCCTATAGCCTCTGCCATGATCTGCATTGTGGAAGCGGTTCCGATGAAGCTGCATGCTCCGCAGCTCGGGCAGGCATTCATCTTGGCCCATTCGAGCTTATCTTCGCCAATCTCCCCGCGTTCGAACTTTGCGCTGTACATACCAAGCTGCTCAAGTGTCAGCAGCTCAGGACCTGCACTCATTGTTCCACCGGTCACAACGATGGAAGGGATGTTGACTCTCCCCATGCCGATCATGTTGCCGGGCATTCCTTTGTCGCAGCTTGCAATGTATACAGCTCCGTCAAAAGGCGTAGCGTTGGCATGGATCTCGATCATATTGGCGATTATCTCCCGGCTTGCCAGAGAGAAATTGATTCCGTCCGTTCCCTGGCTCTCGCCGTCGCAGATATCTGTACAGGCGTAACGCGCGCCGAATCCGCCCGCTTCGAAGATACCTCTTCTCGCCTCTTCCACTAAAATCGGCAGGTGTGCGCTGCCCGGATGGCTGTCGCCTGATGTGCTCTCAATCATGATCTGTGGTTTGGAAAGATCTTCTTTATTCCATCCGCAGCCGATGCGCAGCGGATCCATCTCCGGTGCAAGCTTTCTCATTTTCTGACTGGTCAGTTCCATAATTACCACCGTTTCCTTTCAATAATTCTGGTTCTATTGTAGCGGATATCAACGATATTTTGACCATTATCCGAGGAACAGGGAAATGATCAGTGCTACGATGAAACCGCTCAGACCAACAAGAGTCTCCATGATCGTCCAAGTCTTGAGTGTTGTCGTCTCGTCCATGCCCACCAAAGACTTAACAAGCCAGAAACCGGAGTCATTAAAGTGAGAGCAGACGGTGGAACCGCCGGCGACTGCTGCAACTACACAAGCCAGATACAAGGGAGAAAGACCCTGGATCGCAGGCATTGCCGCTACGATACCGGCTGCCATTGTCATCGCCACTGTCGCGCTGCCGACGCAGATCCTTACAAGAGCTGCAACAATAAATGCTACGACTACGATGGGAAGATGTGCCTTGCCGACCGCATTTCCGATCAGATCGCCGATTCCTGAATACTGCAGGACATAGCGGAGAACGCCGCCGCATGCAGTTACAAGAAGGATCAGACCTGTGGGCTCAAGGGACTTGGTCATGATCTTCTCAAGTTCCGGCATTGTGTAGCCATGATTAAGACCCAGAATGATCATTGCAAAGATCGTGGAGATCAGGAGGGCTACAAAAGGCTCACCGAGGAAGTTGAAGATCGGTCTGATCGATTCGGTCGCCGGAATTACACTGAATACAGATTTCATGATGATCAGTACAAGAGGAATCAGGATGATCCCAACGATTGTGCCAAACTTGGGAAGCTTGGACTCATCAAACTCTTCCTGATTCATTACGTGATCAGGAACGGGGATAAAATACTTCTTGCCGCAGATAGATCCCCAGACAGGACCTGCCACGATCATGGCAAGTGTGCCGCAGAATACGCCGATCAGGATGACCCATCCGAGGTCAACGCCGAGCATTGTAGCCACAAGAACAGGACCGGGTGTAGGAGGGATAAAAGCGTGACCGACCGCAAGTCCTGCCAACAGCGGAATCGTATAATACAGTGCGCTTCTCTGGGTCTTCTTCGCAAGGGAGAATGCAAGAGGGATCAAAATGATCAGACCTGCGTCGAAGAAAACGGGCATTGCTACGACCAGGCCGGTGATGCCCAACGCCCATGCAGCTTTCTCGTCACCGAACTTTTTGACCATTGTGACAGCCAGCGTCTGCGCGCCTCCCGAAGCTTCCAGGATAGCGCCGAACATCGATCCAAGGCCGACTAAGAGCGCTATACCTTTCAGAGTGTTGCCAATACCGTCGTTAACGGCTGTTACAATGTCTGCCAAGGGCATTCCTGCAATGATTCCGATGGAAATCGCGCCAACCAGAATCGCCACCATTGCCTGAACTTTAAATTTGATGATTAATACTAACAGAATAATAAG
>JBGUJH010000055.1:0-38179 GCA_045113775.1 Lachnospiraceae bacterium
TCGACTCCCGGCGCTCCCTTGTTTGCCTTCACTCTTTTAAAAGCCCTGTTGAGGTTGTCCTTCTCCAGTATCTTCTCTAAGAGATCCGGCTGTGCACTGTCCCTTTCCTTCCATATCCGGTTGAATGAGCGATGCGCTCTCACATACCCTTTGTGTTCCGCACTATCTCTCTGCGAGCAGCCATCATACCTGATGTTTTCTGCATCCATGTGCGCATTCCTCCTTTCTCGGTCGTACTAAAGACTCCTATCGATTCGGTCCTTCACCTTCCGGCTACTACGACCTCTGCTGACTTCTGCGCGTTCAGCGTCATCTTCCGATGGCGGTTACTCCTTTCAGAGCATTTCGCACAGATCTCCCCGGGTACCACACGTTTCTTTCCCTCCATCCACCTGCCACATTTATCCCGCATGACTCCGTGTAGTTATTGGGCTTCGGCTTGTTCAGCAGTCTTACCCTCACGCGTGACCTCATATGTGGTTTCTGTTCGTCAGGCCAGAGGTTTGCCCGTGGTTAGTCTGTTCCCACATCCGGCTTCCTTCGGATTCCACCTCGCGATGGACACCCTTGCCTTCGGCTATATCCTTCCCACTACCGGGCGGATTCGGGACTTTCACCCGTTAGAAACGTGCGCCGCCGGGCGCACAAAGAGAAAGAGGGCTGCCGCTGTGGCAGCCCTCTTTTTGATGTCCGTTTAAGGCTCGCATAGTGAGCCGCTGCGCCGCGTGCGGGTTGCCTGTAAGGCAACATCTTCATTTCCGCACGCGTGTGCATCAGATAACACGGCGGGGGACATCCCCCCTGTGTTATTCTTTTTCCATTGCCATCTTGTAGTAATAATACGCCCCCACCTGATTGGCCTCACTCCCGTACTTGCAGCGTACGAGCTCAGTCTTAGGCAGCGCCGGGTCAAAATAGGGCCCGGGATTTTCGTAGATCTCGTCCAGGCTCTCCTGAATTGTCTGCAAAAGGATCGGCTGCGCGCTGATACCGCCTCCGATCGCCACTTTTTCCAGGTCCAGCAGGATCGTCAGGTTGATAATGTGCATAGCGACCTGTCTGCAGAATTTCCTGAGGATCAGCATGGACATCTTGTCGCCGGAATTAACTTTTTCAAAGAATTGCCTGCCGTCGATCATGGGATCAGTGACAAATCCCGTGTACAGGCGGTTCTGATCGAGCAGTCCGACCGTACTGCAGACCATGCCCGCGGTCGTTCCCGGGTTGTCCCAATCTGTATTCGTGACGCGCATGAAGCTGAATTCTCCTGCCGTGAAATGCCTTCCGTTCAGGATCTCACCGTTAATGATAAGTCCGCCTCCGACACCTGTCCCGATAATATAGACGCTGGCGTTTTGGCATCCTTTGAGCGCGCCGTTGCGCAGCTCCGCCAGAGCCGCGCATTTGCCGTCATTAGCTATGTGCACGGGTACTCCGAGCCTCTCGGAGAGCGGCCGTGCGACTTCTTTTCCGTGGTTGTAGCGGAGGGCGCCTCCTCCCCGGCAGATTCCGTTCTCGCTGTCGATAAAGCCGGGCAGGCTCATCGCGATTCCATTCACTTCTCCCCTGTGGGGCTCAAAGAGGCCGCACAGCACGTCGAAGAATTCTTCCCGGCTGTCCATCGGGGTCGGCACACTGCCGCTGCACTTTCTCTCGAGAGACTCGTCCATCACGCTGTATTTGATCTCTGTTCCGCCGACGTCGAAGACCATCAGTTTCATTCCGTTTCCTCCTGCTTAAGAAGTGAGAGCCTGCAGCTTCGGATCTCCATTCCTCCCAGTGCGAAGAACAATTTGAGATAGAACGTATGGCTCCTCACGGGCGGCAGTTCGATCGCGATCTTCTTCCATTCCTTTTGAGATCCCTGAAGGGAAACCGTGTCAATATAGTGGGAACCGATGTGGATCGCCATAGGGATCTGCGCCAGATCATTGTCCACCCCGGATCTCAATTCCATCTCAAGCAGATACCTGCCGCGCTCGCCGGCCTGGACCTCGATGGTGTTCATTGTGCCTTTTTCAGCCCTGATCAGATCTGCCGGGATCTCACAGGTCTTTCCTGCATGAACTCTGACGTCGATGGGGCTGCTCTGTTCCTCCTCTTCGCGGACCTTCTCCAGCTTCTTGTCCAGATCCGTCTCCCTGCCGTACATGCGCAGGTAGGCCGGCGTATCGATAAGGAAGCGGCAGATGTTATAGGCTGCCCTCTGCAGCTCCGCGCGGGTGATCCTGCCATCGGAAAGGCCCTCAGCCGTGTCGTCACCGTTCGAATTTTTCTCTGCGCTTGCGGTGACCATGTAGAGGTCATTCTGCGCGCGGATCATGGAGGAGGTCTGCTGAATGCTCTCAGGACCGTTCTCCTCGCTTCCCGCTGCCCACCAGTCAGTCATGACAATGCCGCCAAAACCGAACTGGCCGCGCAGGATCGTGGTCAGCAGGTCATATTGGGACGCTGTCCAGGAGCCGTTCACAGAGCCATAGGTCGTCATGACCGATGTGGCCGCGCCTTCCCGGACCGCGATCTCAAAGCCCCTCAGATAGATCTCCCTGAGCGCTCTCTCCGAGATGACGCTGTCCACCTTGTGGCGCCGGTATTCCTGGTTGTTCCCGCAGAAGTGCTTGATCGTGCCGACTGCCATGCTCTCACGCATGCCGCGCAGCTGCATGACCGCCATTTTCCCTGTGATCAGCGGATCCTCCGAGAAATACTCGAAGTTCCTGCCGTTTAAAGGATGCCTGTGAATGTTCATGCCGGGTCCCAGCAGAGAATCGATGCGGTTCTTGCGCAGCTCAAGGCCCTCCCAGTTGTAGAGCTCCTTGACCACCACATGATTCCAGGTGCAGGCAAGGCAGGTGCCGGAAGGCATGGAAAACGCCTTCGCGCCGCTGTCCATGCGGATGCCGCTGGGACCGTCCGAGCAGCAGCCGAGCGGGATCCCGAACTCCAGAAGTCTGTCGGTGACTCCGCCGAACGCGGCTGCCGTTCCGGGTGTGACTTTGGGCGAGCACATGCCTTCGCCTCTTGTCAGGCAGATCAGGTCCTCATCGGACAGCTGGGCAAGGAACGCCTCCATCCGAATTTTGCCGTCGCCGACGTCGCACAGGCGGTATCCGCGGCTCCCTGTATAGGCGATCTCTTTCGGCATTCTCTGCGCCCTTCTCTCCAGAGGAGGGACCGTTCTGAGCGGAACCGGCTCATAGGACACCTCATAACTGTTCTGAGAAGAGGCGTCCGGGCAGGGAGCCGGCTTCATCCGGTCAAAAGCGCGGATCGGCGCCATCGCCTCCTCGAGCTTTTCGATAGGAGCTGTGCCGCTGAGCAGGAAGCTCCCGCACTCCTTAGTGTTTCGCACGCTGTTTCCCATGTGGAACACATAATTGCCTCCTTCGAGGACCCAGCAGGACTTGAACCCGGTCACGCCGCTGTCGTCGTAGCTGGCGATGGCCCTGACCGGCACCTTGAAGCGCAGGTCCTGGTACTGGCCGGGATCCAGCGTGATGGTCTTTCTGTACGCGCACAGGACTCTCGCAGGCTTACCGAGTTTTCCCTGGGGGGCTTCGCAGTAAATCTGGACCACTTCTTTGCCCGGGACCGATCCGGTGTTGACCACCCGGGCCCTGAAATTGATCGTATCGTCCCCGGCGCTCTGCATGCCCTGTCCGATGATGTCGAAAGTCGTGTAGGAGAGGCCGTATCCGAAGGGGTACATGACCTTCTCTTTGGCAAATGTCTCAAAATAGCGATACCCCACATAGATATCCTCCGCATAGAAATCTCTGTCGGGATCGCCGAAGTTCGCGTCGGAAGGGTAATCGCTCACATTGTAAGCGATCGTATCGGTGAGTTTGCCGCTGGGAGTCACCTCGCCGGTCAGCACGTCCAGGACGCCGTTTCCGCCCTCCTGTCCGCCCTGCCAGATGTAGAGGACCGCTGCCGGGCGATATTTTGCCACCCATTTCATATCGATGATATTGCCCACATTGAGAAGGACGATCGTTCTGGGAAATGCCGCGCAGACTCTTTCGAGCAGGATCTCTTCCTGCTCCGTAAGGTAGTAACTGCCTCCCTCGGGCTTGTTGTCCTGGTCCTCACCGGCCGTCCTGCCGATGATCACCACTGCGGCTTCGGCCTCTCCGGCAGCCGTATCCACAAGTTCCTGAGAGGGGACCATCTCCTCCTGGAACCAGGGCTCTGTGCCCCATCCGCATCCCTGGTCGAAAGGATGACCGGGAAGCCAGGCTTCGTAAGCTTTCTCCAGCGAAGGAGCGAGGACATATGCCTCCCTCTGCAGAACGGCCTCCCTGACGCCGGTCACATAGTATGTGTTCACCATTCCTCCCGAACCGGTCCCGCTCTTGTAATACCCGAATTGGCTTCGGCCGAACAGCGCGATGCGGCTGCCCTTTGCAAGAGGAAGGGCGTGATCCCTGTTTTCCAGCATGACAACACCTTCCGCCTGCGCCTTGCGGGCGACGGATGCATAGACCTCTGTGTTAAAAATCGTCTCTTTCATACCGAGTCCTTTCCTCAATCCGAATACGTATTACTCAGAATCTCTCCGGTAACCTCTCTGCGGGCGGCGGTTCAGTCCTCCACCATGGACAGAGAGATCCTCTTCTTTCCTGTGTCCACGCCGAGCACTGTCACATCGACGACATCGCCGACGCGCACCACCTCAAGCGGGTGTTTGATATACTTTTTGCTCATTTTGGAGATGTGGACCAGGCCGTCCTGGTGCACGCCGATGTCCACAAAAGCGCCAAAGTCCACGATATTGCGGACCGTACCCTTTAATTTCATACCGGGCTTTAAGTCCTCCATGGACAGCACGTCGCTGCGCAGGACGGGCGCGGGCATATCTTCGCGCGGGTCGCGGGCGGGCTTTTCGAGCTCCTGCAGGATATCCCGCAGCGTGGGCTCACCGATGCCGAGCTCCGCGGCTTTGGCGGCCGGATCTGAGACCATCCTGACTGCCGCCTTGAAGGACTCCCTGTTCATCTCAAGGCCAAGGCCTTTCATGAGATCCGCGACCGCCTGGTAACTCTCCGGGTGGACCGAAGTCTCGTCCAGGGGCTGTGATCCGCCGCGGATCCGCAGGAAGCCGGCGCACTGCTGGAAAGCCTTGGGCCCAAGGCCGGTGACTTTGAGGAGTTCTTTTCTGTTCTTGAACGCCCCGTTCTCCTCCCTGTAGGCGACTATGTTCTTCGCGACTGTCTTGCTGATACCCGAAATATAGGACAGCAGGGAGAAGGAAGCCGTGTTGAGGTCGACGCCGACCCTGTTGACGCATTTTTCCACGACGCCTGTCAGGGCACCGTCCAGCTTCTTCTGGTTCATGTCGTGCTGATACTGGCCGACGCCGATCGCTTTGGGGTCGATCTTGACCAGTTCTGCCAGCGGGTCCTGAAGCCTTCTGGCAATAGAAGCCGCGCTCCTTTGTCCCACATCGAACTTCGGGAACTCCTCCGACGCGAGCTTGCTCGCGCTGTATACGGAAGCGCCGGCTTCGTTGACGATCACGTACTGGATCGGTCTTTTCTCTTCCTTAATGAACTCTGTGATCACCTGCTCGGATTCCCTCGAAGCAGTGCCGTTGCCAACGCTGATCACGGAGACGTTGTATTTGGTCACGAGCTTATGCAGCTCCTGCTTGGCTTCCCTGACTTTATTCTGCGGCGCAGTGGGATAGATGACCCTGGTGTCCAGGATCCTTCCCGTGGGATCCGCTACTGCCAGCTTACAGCCGGTCCTGAAGGCGGGGTCCCAGCCGAGCACCACTTTGCCGGCTATGGGCTGCTGCATCAGCAGCTGCTCCAGGTTAGAGGCAAAGACGCGGATCGCGCCGTCCTCCGCCTCCTCCGTCAGCTGGTTCCTGAGCTCTCTCTCGATCGCGGGCGCGATCAGGCGGTCATAGCTGTCCCCCACCGCTGCCTTGATATAGGTGAAGGTATCCGGATCGGGATCTTTCGCTCCGCGGGTGACCTGCCTCTCCAGATAATAGAGAATATCGTCTGCGGGCGCCTCTATTTTGACAGTGAGGAAGTTCTCCTTTTCCCCGCGGTTGATTGCCAGGACTCTGTGTCCCGGGATCCTTCGGAGTGCTTCACTGTATTCGAAGTACATTTCATAGACACTGCGCCGCTCCTTCATCCTGGCGGGCGTTTTGTCTTCTTTCTCCTCCGCGTCCTTTGCTTTCTTCTGCGCCTTTTCCGCGGTCGTGATCGTTCCCTTGGCCTGGGTCTTCTCACGGATCCACGCGCGGAATCGGGCCTCGTCGGAGATCTGCTCCGCGATGATGTCCATCGCGCCTGCTATAGCCGCCTCCGCGTCCGCAACTTCTTTCTCTTCGCTTATATATTTCTGCGCCTCTTTTTTGACGTCGCTTCCCTTCTTCTGTGCCAAAATATAGTCCGCAAGCCCCTGAAGTCCCTTTTCCTTGGCGATGCCGGCGCGCGTTCTCCTTTTGGGGCGGTAAGGAAGGTACAGGTCCTCCACTTCCACCAGCGTCTGCGCCGCCTCGATGGACGCCTTGAGGGCCTCCGTGAGCTTGCCCTGCTCCGCGATGCTCTCCATGACTTTGCCCTTGCGCTCCTCGAGGGAACGCAGGTAAGTCAGGGACTCGCCCAGTTCCCGGAGCTGTTCGTCGATAAGGGTCCCCGTCGCTTCTTTTCTGTATCTGGCGATGAAAGGGATCGTATTTCCCTCGTCGATCAGCTTCACTGCCGCTTCCACCTGCCAGTTCTTTACGCCCAGTTTTTGGGCGATCGTTTCAATGATCTGCATTATTTTTGCTCCTTTTACTGAAAGTTACTCCCATCATCATATCATAATTCTCGTTCTTCGCCATTGACATTCTTTTCCATTGCTTGCTAGAATAATCTGCAGTAAGAGGGAGTAGCTCATTTCGCCGCATTTTGACAATGTCAGCGGAATATCCGGATTCGTCAGTACGATGCCCCGTTCCGCGAAGATACGCGAAAGAGCATCCGTGTCCGGACAGTGAGAACTGTAAGCAAGACTTTTGCCGTTTATTTGTGCGGCTGAAGTCTTTTTTTATAGCATACAGCTGTCACTGATACTGTAAACACGTTTCTATGCGGAGAGTAAACGTCGGAGGAAATAATGAAAACTGCAGCGCTGGTTCTTTTCATAATTATGTACGTCATTATGATCGCCTTGCCCAAATTCAGGCCGCACGCGGCTCTGGGCACGGGTCTTATTTATCTGATCCTTGGAATTCTTCCGTTCTCACAGATCCCCCTGATCATCAATTGGAACGTCTTGATGATGATCTCGGGCACCATGGTCATAGTGGAGTATTTTATCGACTCCAACATGCCCGCGTTCCTCGCCGATAAGATCCTGGACAAGGCCTCGAACGTCATGTACGTCACCATCTTCATGTCCCTCTTTTCCGGCATTGTATCCGCATTTATCGATAACGTGGCCACCGTGCTGATCGTGGCGCCTGTCGCCCTCGCCATATGCAAGACCCTGAAGATCTCCCCGGTCTCCATGATCCTGTCCATCGCTGTCTCCTCCAACCTGCAGGGCGCTGCCACGCTGGTCGGCGACACGACGTCCATTCTTCTTGGTGACTACGCGCACATGGACTTTCTCGATTTCTTCTGGATGAAAGGCCGGCCCGGCATCTTCTTCGCTGTTGAGCTCGGGGCGCTCTCCACTGTCATTGTCATGTACATTCTGTTCAGGGATCAGACTGCTCCCGTTAAAGCCGGCCGCGGCACAAAAGTTAAGAATTATAATCCGACATTTATGCTGATTGCCATGGTGGTCTGCCTGATCGCCGCCTCCTTCGTAAAGGACAAGCCTGATATCACAAACGGCGTGATCTGTTTGACCGCGGCTCTGCTCACCGCTATTCTGGACTGGTTCCAGACCAACGATCCCTCGCGCTTTAAGAAAGCCTTGAAGGCAGTCGACACCGAAACTCTCCTGCTGCTGACCGGTCTCTTCGTTGTGATCGGAGGGATCACGGAAGCCGGGATCATCGATGACCTGGCGTCTCTGATCTCAGCTCTGGGATCCGGGAACCTGTTCCGCCTCTATTCGATCGTGGTGTGGGGTTCTGTGATCATCTCCGCTTTTGTGGACAATATTCCTTACGTAGCGACTATGCTCCCGGTCCTGACGGGCGTCTGCGCGTCTCTGGCGATCGAGCCCTATCTGCTGTATTTCGGCCTGCTCTGCGGCGCTACTCTCGGCGGAAACCTGACTCCCATCGGTGCCTCCGCCAACATTACCGCTGTAGGAATGCTGAACAAGGAAGGCTACCAGACCTCTTTCAAGGACTTTATGCGCATCGGCGTCCCGTTCACGCTGGCTGCCGTGACAACCGCGTATATCTTCCTCTGGCTCGTCTGGAAATGACGCGGCGGAATACCGGATCAATACATGAAATATCAAAGAGAACACTGCGGGTGCAGAAGCGCCCCGCAGTTTTTTTATTTTTCAGAATATGGTAATATACACTGAAGGTCTTCATCTCAGGGGGTTAAAAATGAACTTTAAAACGCTCAAAAACCGCTTCTCCTACTACTTCAGATTTACTTTTCTGTTTGTACTCACGACGCTGATCATCTATGCGCCTTATTTTATATTGCAGAAAAGTTTCGTGTGGGAGCACGATTCCTATACACAGCACCTCAAAGCGATGCTCTTCATCTCCCGGTGGTACCGCCAGACTCTTCGCTCGCTGGCTCATTTTGACCTGAAGGCGATCTCCACCTACTCCTTCAGTCTCGGCTACGGCTCAGATGCTCTGACTACCCTCGCCTATTACGGTGTGGGCGACCCGTTCTATCTGCTGAGCGCCTTCGTTCCCGCCAAATATATCTATCTGTTCTACTGTGGACTGATCCTTGCCAAGAACTATATCTCAGGCGTTGCCATGTCCGCGCTCTGCCGCTTCCGCTGGCCTTCCCGCGAGCATGACGGCGGCTGCCTTGCCGGCTCCCTGATCTATGCTTTCTGCGGATTTGCCTTGATCACCTGCTTCGGACAGCCGATCTTCCTGAACGCCCTGATCATCTTTCCCCTTGTTCTTCTGGGGATCGAAAAGGTGCGCGACGGACAAAGGCCCTGGCTTTTCATTCTATCCATCTTCCTCGCGACAGTAAGCAATTTCTACTTTATCGTGAGCATTGTCCTTATGGCCGTAATGTACGCGCTGTTCCGCTATTTCCCGATCGCCAGGGGAGAACTGGGACGACGCTTCGCCCAGATCGGCGTCATGTTCGCCGCCGGTACCGTAGGTGTCGCCATGGGCGGAGTGATCCTGCTCCCTATGGCCATCACCGTCCTGGGCAATAAGAGGATCGCCCTCAATCCGACCATCAATCTCTTTTACAAGCCCTTGTCCTGCAGCATGCTGCCCCTCGATTTTCTTGCCTGCAATGAAGTTGAGTACGGCGCCCTCTGCTACGCGGGGACCGCTCTTCTGTGCGTCCTCCTTCTTTTTTGTGCAAAGGGTTTTATCAAGCTTCGACTGCAGTTCCTGCTGTATTCGGTCCTCCTGTTCATCCCGGCTTTCGGTTATCTGACCAACGGCTTTTCCTACCCGATCAACCGCTGGTGCTGGGCTTATTCCGCCCTCGTCGCCATGATCGTCGCCGAGCTGTGGCCTCTCCTGTTTACGCTCACTGCTTCTCAGAAAAGAGCGATGGTGGCCGGCCTCACGCTGTATTTTGCCGTGTGCTTCGTGATCGCAGATGAGATTGAACCCAATTTCCTTGTTCCGTTCATCTTCACCTGCATCACGCTCCTCTATCTCTTCTTTGCGCAGAAAGAACTGTTTGAAGCGCCCGCGCCGGAAGTTCCTGAAACAGGAGCTGTCGGAACGGAAGAACCGGAAACAGGAGCTGCCGGAACAGAAGAGCCGGAAGATCCCAAGGCAGCCCGCCGCAGGGAAGCCCGGTTCCGCCGCGCCCAGCGCGGGATCATTCTCCTTACGGTTCTCGGAATCTGTGCCAACGGCGTTTATAAGAATTATCCCCGCTTCAACGACCGGATCACGGAATACAAAGATTTCTTCAGTCTTGCGCCTTTCAGGCCGGGTCTGAACGCCTCTCCCGCCAACGACCGCAACATGTGGATCAACGATATGACGCAGGTCGCTGAAACGATCGGATACGATGGTTCTTCCTTTGTCAGGGCCTCCAATACAGAGCCCGGATTCTGGTACCAGAACACCTCGCTGCTGTGCGGCCTTTCCACCACACAGTCTTTCTGGAGTGTGAACAGCCCTTATGTCCTGGACTACCTGGACTCTCTGGCTGTATCTGATGTCAACAACAACGCGTGGCAGTTCACGAACCTCGACAACCGCGCGATCCTTAACGAGCTGGCCTCTGTAAGCTATCTCTACTGCCTGCATCCCGAGAAGCTTCCCACGGGCTATTCCGACACCGCGCTGGATCCCGAAACAGCAAATTCCGTCTACAGCAATACTGCTCCCCTTTCCCTGGGCTACACCTATGATCGCACTATTACCCGCGAGCAGTTTGATGCCCTTACGCCGGCTCAGAGGCAGGAGATCCTCCTGACCCATGCCGTAACGCAGGCGCCCGGCGCGCTGCAGGATACCGGCTCCGCGGCGGACCTCGCCGCAGGCCTCGAATGCCGGGATGTTCCTTACGAGATCACCAAGATGAGCGATACCCTCGCCCATCCCGATGACCTGACCTTTGTCGCTCTCGAAGGCGGCGCCCAGGTTGAACTGACTTTTGACCCGGTCACTTCCGGAGAATGCTACCTCTACATGGAGAACATCCGCTTCAAGGAGACCTTCATGTACGATCTCTACACGGACAACCGCGAATATGACCCGGATGACCTGTATACCTCCGGGATGTTTAACGATCTCTCGAAACTCGAGCAGTATCAGCTCTACCAGGATAAGAAGACCGCTTTCCCTGCCAAAAATGTCAAGATCACTGCAGACTTCAAGAACGGACGGAGAACAGCAGCAACTAACGAGGTCAATTACATCCTTCCGGATGACGAGCAGTTCTACTCCGGCCGTCAGGATTTTCTCCTGAATTCCTACAAGATCGACGACAAAATCGATTCCATCGTGGTCACCTTCCCGGTCCGGGGCGTATATCACTTTGACAAATTCTCGTTAATCTCCGAACCGCTGACCACATACCCGGCCAAAACAGAGCAGCTCTCAGCTGAGTCTCTGGAAAATTACCGGATCGACCAGAACAAGAGCAGCTTCGTCTCCACCGGCGTCTCCGGTGAGATCACCGTTTCCGGCAGCAAGCTCCTCTGCCTGACGATCCCCTATTCGGATGGTTGGAAAGCTTATGTTGACGGATCCCCTGCCGCCTTAGAAAACGTCAACCTGATGTTCTGCGGCCTGCTGCTCTCTCCCGGCCATCACACGATCGAGCTTCATTACGAGACTCCCGGTCTCCTCTACGGCCTCTGCCTCTCGGCTGCCGGTCTTCTTCTCTTCCTCTTCTGGACGTTCATGTCGCACCGCTCACGAAAGCGGCGCGATCCGGAAGAAAGTGAAGATATTAGCGTTGAGGCTTCGAATCCTTCACCGGTTTCCGGCGAGGCGCCGAACAGCGAAGGTCCTGCGGCTGAGGTACCCGATAGCGAGGGTTCTGCTCTTGAGGTGCCTGATGTAGAAGATCCTGCTCCTGAGGTGCCCGATGCGCCCGCGGTGTCCGACGCGCCTGAGGTGCCCGATACGCCTGAAGTGCCCGATACGCCTGAGGTGCCCGACGCGCCTGAGATGCCCGACAGCGAAGATCTTGCGGCTGAAGCGGATCCCCCGACAACCTGATAACCGGGTAATGGGGCTGTCACACCTCTGTTGGACTATAGGAAGTGTTTTTGATCATCATGCCCCCATAGGAAAATATGAAAATGGCGAATTCTTAGCCGTTTTCTGTCATTTTCCTGCAGAGTTGGATTATAACGTGCATTTAAGACGAAGCGGCCTCCATTCACATAGCAATCACATGCTATGTTATGGAGGCCACTTCTTCAGAATAGAGGGGTGTGATCCAACCTTTTCAGATCACACCCCTATTTCAGCAAGATTTTCCTGAAACCTTATAATATCATGGGGGCCGTAAGAGAAATAAGAGCTTCCATGATCCAACAATTACAATCAGTGAGTTAAGGTTCTCAAAGCGAGCCGCTGCGCCACGTGCCGGCTGCCCGGAAGGCAACATCTACGTTTCCGCACGCGTGTGCATCGTGAACTCAGTGGGTGCCAATCTCCAGACTCTGAGTAAGGTTTGTTACAGACTCACCGCCTGCAGAAACGGACGACTTTCCGGCTGAGAAAAAGGGGCTTGCCGAAGAACGCAGGATCGTACAAAATCCTCGCTTCTTGCGGCAAGCCCCTTAGTTGTATTTTGTCAATATAGTATCAATCCTCAATGATCCTGGTAGCCCACACGGCATCTCTGTCGCTGAGCTCCTTGGTGATGATCCCGTACTGGCTGCTGTACGCCTCGACCGTCACGCCGTCTCCCGCATACATCGCCACATGATAGACATAACCGTTCCTGGCGAAGAAGATCAGGTCTCCCGGAGCCGCGTCGCTCACAGGGATCTGCGTTCCCACTCTCGACTGCGCCGCTGCCACTCTCGGGATCTTGTATCCGAACATTGAATACAAAGTCTGTACAAATCCGGAGCAGTCCGCGCCGTGTGTCAGGCTGGTGCCTCCCCAGACATACGGATTTCCTACGCAGGAAAGTGCTTTGTCCAGGATCTTCTCTCTGACTTCGTTATATTTTGCACCCTCTTTGACAGATGCCAAAGAATAGTAGGTGGCCTTGTTTTCAGAAGGCTCGATCTTCTCTGAAGCAACGGACATCGAAGATTCACCCTCTTCATCGATCTGTGCCTGAGCGGCTCCGCTCCTGTCCAGATCAGACGCACGGACAAAGCCTCTCACGTCACCGGACTCCACGAAGAGCCATCCCTCGCCTGCGTCCTCGATCACATAGGCCAGACCGCCTTCTTTGAGGACGCCTGTGACGCGCGCCTCATCACTGCGTTCTTCCAGAATATCGATCTCCGATTTCGCCTGTGCCGCTTCGGAATCGATCACTGTGTCCTGTGTGGTGATCCTGCGGAATACATACGCGTCATTCTCATAATACGGAACCGTATCCTGTGCGGTAAAGAAATATGCTTCCCTTGAAAGTCCGTCGGGGAGCATGGCTGAAATGCGCTCAGACTGTTTTTCGAGGTAGTCCATGATCTGCTCCGCGTCTTCACCGCGAATCAGGTCGTCTCCTTTTACAAATCCGCGCACATTGCCGGATTCCACATAGATCCAGCCGCTGTCCTCTTCTTCAAGTTCGTATAAAATACCGTTTTTGGCGATGGTACCGACAACTTCCGCGTCGTCATCCTGCTCCTCAAGGATATCCAGGCTGTGTGCGCTGAACGCGAGGACCTTATCGACAGTTGTAAACCGGAAATCCCTGCGGATCTTGGGCAGGTCCGTCACAATGTGCTGCTGCGCGATCAGTTCCTCGTTGGAACCTTCATGTTCTTCCGCTTCCTTATATCCTTCCGGTTTATCCTCTTCCTTGACCACGGTCGGAGCAAGCGTCGCAGCCTGTGCCGCATTTGTCATTCCGGTGTTTCCCTCCGGTGCCGCTGCTGCCGCCTCAGTGGTTCCGAGTACCGGAGCCTCCTCCGTGCTGGCCTCTGCATACTCAGAGGTACTTGCGGTTGATCCGATAGTTGACCCATAACCGCTGTCATCTTCTCCGCCATCTTCCGTCTGCGCGGGATCGCCTGCTCCTCCTGTCCCCGAGTTTTCTCCTTCGTCTCCTGACGAATCTCCGCCGTCAGGCTCAGGATTCGGTTCGGGTTCGGGTTCCGGCTCAGGTTCGGGTTCGGGTTCCGGCTCAGGTTCAGGTTCCGGTTCAGGCTCAGGTTCGGGTTCCGGCTCCGGCTCGGGTTCGGGTTCCGGCTCGGGTTCAGGTTCCGGCTCGGGCTCAGGTTCCGGCTCCTCCGATGCTGACTCGTATCCGGTGGTATTTCCGTCACCGGCATCACTTGCAAGAGCTGTAAACGAAGGGGCTGACACGGCTCCCGACATGACCATAACTGACAGGATAAATACTTTTAATCGATTAAATAACTCTCTCTTTTTCACGCTGCCTCCAGTTCCATCCGATTCACGATGTCTCTCAGCGCAGATCCATCGTTCGTCGCCAAAGGGGATTGAATTCATTCGGACAGATTACAAATATATTGCTGTTTTAGCGCTATTTCGGCATTGTTTTGTCATATAGCCTTCATAATTATAACACTGTCTTCGCTATTTGCCAATAGCACCCTTCTACAGGTCAGTGGCCACCGCTCTGACGCCGGCGTTTGGTCCCTTAACAAACCTAAGGTCTGTTGTATAGACGCCGTCTGCTTCCTTTGCGATATACTCTCCGTCCATCTCCTCCATCAGTCTCTTGATGATCCGGTAACCGAATCCCGTGCTCTCCGGTTTTCCTTCCTCGAAGACTCTGACAGTATTTACAAACCGGATCTCCACATATTCTTCACTCTCTTTGCAGCTAATGAATACCTCCGCATCTCTATTTGCATATTTCGTGATATTGCTTACGATATTGCTGAACACTCTTCCGATCCCTTCCCTTTGGATGACAATGCTGCTGTTCCCGTAACTGACATCGGAACGCACATGAAATCCTTCCCCTTCGAGATAAGTCAGAATGTCACCGATATATCCGCTCAGCACATCATAAGCCGGTACTGCCTGCTTTTCTATCGTAAAATAGCCCTTCATAGTCACGCAGTCGAAGTTTTGATCGATCAGACTTTTGAGCCGCACAGATTTTTCTCTGGCTTTGCTGAGATATTCTTCTGCCTGCGGCTCTTTCCCCCGGATCTCTCCCTGGGCAAAATCCAGATACATCATCAGTGAAGTGAGGGGCGTCCTGAGATCGTGCGCGATCTCCGCAGCCATCTGGCGGTTGCTGTTTTCGAGCCGTTCGATGGTCGACAGCTGAGCCTGCAGGCTCTTTCGAAACTCATTGACACTTTCCGCCAGAGTCGTGATCTCGCTGCTCCCCTCGATCGTGATCTCCCGGGTCAGGTCTCCACCCTCCAGGATATGGATCTCTTCATTGATCGTATGGATGTAATCGACCTCCCTGCGGATCCCGATGACAGTGATGCCGAAAAACAGAAACAGCGAGAGCATCGCTCCGATCAGCAGTATTTGGGCAAAGACACCGCGAAGCTTATAAAACAGGACATCCGCTGCCCGGTCGGCAAACCGGACGCTGATCGCTCTTTCCTTATCTCTCGCTGTCTCCACGATCGTATAATCCCTTTCACTCATATCAAAGACAGAGCTGAATACGAGCTGCTCGTCCGCGAACACCTCTATACCCGTCTCTCCGATCTTCCTGCTCCAATACATGAGAGCTTCACTGTCTGTTGTCTTGACGTTATTTTCTTCGACGTATAGTCTCAGCTTCTCGACGACACGCTCATCGACACCGCGTCTGGCCTGCTGATATACGATATGTCTTCCCACATAGTAACATAGTGCAAAAAAACTCACCGCCACGATCAACGCGATTGTGATCAGTACAGTGAGCTTTTTCTTGATCGTCCATCTATTCACTTACAAACCTATAACCTCTCCCCCATTCCGTGCGGATGTAGGACGGATGCCTGGGGTCATCTTCGATCGCCATCCGAAGCCTCCGGATATGGACCATCACTGTATTATTGGCGTCGTAAAAATACGGCTTCTCCCAAACACTCTCATAGATGTTCTGAATGGAAAAGATCTTATTCCGGTACTGCATGAGCAGCTTAAATATCTTATATTCAATATCCGTCATTGTGACCGCGTTACCATCTTTGAACACTTCATTGAATTCCCTGCTGACCCGGAAACGGCCGGCCTCCAGATACTGTTCCTCCGGCTGCGTCTCTTCCTTGCCCCTGTATTTTTCATAGCGCCTCAGGAGCGCCCTGATCCTGGCCATAAGCTCTTCCTGAAAGAAAGGCTTCACCAGATAATCGTCTCCGCCGGCCTCAAAGCCCACTGTTTTCTCGTGGACGCCTCCTTTAGCTGTAAGAAACAGCACCGGCGCAAGGGAAACCTTGCGGATCCTCCGGCACACTTCATAACCGTCCAGATCCGGCAGCATTACATCCAGTATGATCAGATCCGGGTTCCTGGAGATCTCCTCCAGCGCTTCCTCTCCTGTGGCCGCCTGTAATGTCTTAAACCCCTCTCTTCCAAGCAAAATGGCAACCACTTCCCTGATGTCCCGATCATCCTCAACAATCAAAATCGTATCCTTCATAGATGCCCCTTAAGACTCTCTGAATACCCACACACTTACAAAGACTGACTAAAGCTAATTTGATGTACACGCGTGCGGACCGGCGGATGCCGCCTTCCTGGCAACGCATGTGCGGCGCAGCAACTCGCGCGAGAGCCTTGAATTCCTGCTGTTAACATTGTATCAAAACATGTGAATGAATTCCACCCATGCGAAAAGGGGTGCCGAACGATCTGCCCAACACCCCTTTTCAGTGGTTCTTGTCCAATGGATTGTACCTCCTGTTGAAAAATTAGTACATTTGGAAACTATTCAGTTGTACTTTGGACCGTACCTCCTTGGATTTATTTGATAATTTAATTATACTCTCCGGCACATAATTGTCAATCAATAACTGTTACATTTTTCTAATTATCTGTATTTTCAGTTAATTAAGATCAATTCGGCAAACAATTAGCTGCCGCACTAAGATCACTTAGTGCGGCAGCTGCGATTTACCTTATGGGTCATCTTTTGTTGCTGCGTCTCCAGATGTGCATCTTCTCCGCCTCTGCGATCAGCTCGTCTCTGAACTTAGGATGCGCGATACCTATCAGATCCTCCGCTCTCTGCCATGTCGTGCGGCCCTTCATCATGGCGATGCCGTACTCTGTAACGAGGTACATGGTATTTGCGCGGGTGTCTGTCACGATACTTCCGTTTGACAGCGTGGGACGGATGCGGCTTACCAGATTGCCCTGCTTGTCCGTGAATGTGGAGGACATACAGATAAAGGACTTGCCGCCCTTGGATGCCATAGCGCCGATGACGAAGTCAAGCTGTCCGCCTGCTCCGGAAATATTCTTGGTGCCTGCGCTCTCCGCGTTGACCTGGCCGAACAGGTCGCAGTCAACCGCGTTGTTAATGGAGATGAAGTTGTCCAGTGCTCCGATCTGCGCGGCATTGTTGACATAATCAACAGATGTGCTCATGCACTCCGGATTGCCGTCCAGATAGTCATACATCTTCTTGGTGCCTGCGCCGAAAGCATAGGTCTGCAGGCCTCTGTTAATATTCTTGTGCGCGCCCGTGATCTTGCCGGCTTCCGCCATGTCCACGAAAGCATCCACGTACATCTCTGTGTGGATACCAAGATCCTTGAGGTCGGACTCCGCGATCATCTTGCCGATGGCGTTGGGCATACCGCCGATACCGAGCTGCAGGCATGCACCGTTGGGGATCCGGTCCACGACCAGCTGGGCAACAGCCTTGTCAACGTCTGTGCCGGGCTTTGCGGGAGGCATCGCGTCGATGGGAGTATTGTCGCCTTCGACGATCATATCGACTTCACTGATATGCACGTATGCTTTTCTGTCACCCATGCAGATCGGCATACTCTCGTTGACTTCCACGATGACCTTCTTAGCCATCTTCACCACTGCATATGTGTGGCTGGCGCTGGGTCCCAGGTTAAAGTATCCGTGTCTGTCCATGGGACCGACCTGCAGGATCGCCACATCCAGAGGATCCTCTCTGTCCAGATAATAGCGGGGAAGCTCGGAATACTTCAGCGGTCCGTAGAAGCTGAGTCCTGTAGAAGCGGCTTTTCTCTCGACGCCGCCCATATGCCAGCTGTTCCAGATGAAATGCTCCTGGGGATTCTCTATTTTGAAAATTTCCGGCACGTGCATCAGAATACCGCCGTATATCTTAACATCGTGCATCTCGGGCATTCTCTTTGCGAGCTCTCTGTCAACCGCGACGTTTGTGGTCGCGCACCAGCCGTAGTCTACCCAGTCGCCGTCCTGAATCACTGCCGCGGCCTGTGCGGCAGTTACCAGTTTCTGCTTATACTCTTGCGTATAATCCATTTTTACTCCTCCAATGCTTGAACATGTTCCTTGACAGCTGTTTATATCCGGCGCAGAATTCACTCTACTTCCACGCCAAAATATCGTATAGTGGTATTATACATCAACTGCCGAACTAATTCATCACAGAATAGTGTTGACAGATACAAACAAATTGTGTAAAATCTATTTGTAAGCAACCAAAACAGAATTCAAAATGATTTGTATATAAAGAAAGGAGATACCCCATGGTTTATAAGTTTGATGAGAGCAATTTCGATGCTGAGGTCCTTCAGAGCGATCTTCCCGTTTTTGTAGATTTCTACGCGGACTGGTGCGGTCCCTGCAAGATGATGAGCCCGGTCATCGACAAGCTGGCTGAAGAGTATGAAGGCAAGATCAAGGTCGGCAAGGTCAATGTCGATGAGAACGGCGATCTCGCTGTCAAGTACGGCATCATGAGCATCCCGAACATGATCTTCTTCAAGAACGGCGAAGTTGCTGACCGCGTTGTCGGCGCGATTCCGAAGCCTGCCATGAAGGAGAAGTTCGAGAAGAACATCTGATCCCGGAACATCTCAGCCCAAGCCATCTGACTGACAGAAATGATTTGCAGCTTTTAATGAGCACACGGCCTGCGCCGTGTGCTCTGTTTCACAAATAGTATTCAGGAGGATCTTATGTACGACCTGATCATCATCGGAGCCGGCCCCGCCGGCCTTGCAGCCGGAATCTACGCCTCCAGGGCAAGACTGAACGCTGTCATCATCGAGCAGAACTATGTCAACGGCGGACAGATCATCGATACTTATGAGATCGACAACTATCCCGGCCTTCCCGGCCTCTCCGGCATGGACCTCGCCATGAAGATGGCGGAGCACGCCGAGAAACTCGGCGTTGAAACTGTCAACGGTTTCGTCCAGAGCCTGGACCTCACAGGCCCTGTCAAAAAAGTGATCACCGACGAGGGCACCTACGAAGCCAAGGCTGTCATCATCGCTTCCGGTGCCACTCACAGCAAACTCGGCGCTGAAGGCGAAAATCAATACGGCGGTATGGGCGTCTCCTACTGCGCGACCTGTGACGGCGCTTTCTACCGCGGCAAAGACGTCCTTGTTGTCGGCGGCGGCGACGTCGCTGTCGAAGACGCCATCTTCCTCGCCCGCGGCTGCAATAAAGTATATGTCTGCCACCGCAGAGACGAACTTCGCGCGGCCAAAATCCTGCAGGAGCGGCTCCTCGCTCTTCCCAACGTGGAAATGGTATGGAATTCCAATCTCAAGTCCATCACAGGCGGCATGAAAGTCGAAAAAGCCACTGTTGTCAACAAGCTTGACCAGAGCGAGCGCACGATCCCGATCTCCGGCGTCTTCATCGCAGTTGGCATCGAGCCCCGCAGCGAATTTGCCCGCAACCACGTCGACATGGATGAGAAAGGCTACATCGTCGCGGATGAGACCGGCGCCACCAGCGTGCCCGGAGTCTTCGCGGCCGGCGATGTGCGCACCAAGCAGCTTCGCCAGGTCGTCACAGCCGTGGCGGACGGTGCCAACGCCGTTACCAGTGTGGAGAAATATCTGCTCACTCTGTAAAAGGTGATTCTTCCGGAAGTGTACTCCTTGTGGGGTGTGATTTCTTCTTGTAGTATCCCCCGTGTTTAGTGCACGTGGAGGAAATTTTGAGAAGTTGGATCATGCAGGCACTAATTCCTGCTCCTGCCCCCATTAAAATTTGCCGGCAGCAGCAATTTACAAAGAAATTACTGCCATGTTGGATTATAAAGAGCAATACAAAAGAGGAGGCCTCCATTCACACGCATCATTATGCTGTGTAATGGAGGCCTCCTCTTCAATTATCATGAATACAGTCCAACTCTGACATAGTTTCAGCTTAATTCAGTATGATTTGCTCCCATATGCAAATCTGCATGGAGGCCGGAGACGATGTCAGAGCTCTTATGATCCAACAAGAAAATTCTAAGGTTCTTGTTTAGTGAAAGCTCGCGGAGCGAGCCGCTGCGCCGCGTGTGAGTTCCCGGAAGGCATCGTCTTCCTTTCTGCACGCGATGCGCCCGGCCTCAGGAAACACTTTTTCCATCATGTCGAAGCGCTTTGCGCGAAGACGCGCGAGGAGAATTTCGCATTTAAAAGTCTTTCGTCTATGGACTTTTAAATTGCGTATTCTCCGATGCGATCCAAGGTTTGCGACGCTTCGACGCAAACCTTGCGAGTGAAAAATCAGCTCATCAGAGTGATTTTTCACTCTTCATCCCTCCACGATCAGATATCTTCCGTCTCCGACGTCGAAGACCTCACTGGCCTGCATAATATCTTCGCCGGCCATATCGACGCCGACCTCCTCAAAGTATTTGCGGACGCCGCGTCTGCCTTTGACAACGACGGCGAACATCATCTCCAGAAACTCGTCAGCTTCTTCGGGAGTAGAAGCGACCTTTTCGGGGAAAAGCTGAAGCTGATCCCTGAGAAAACAATCAAGCACTTTTTTATCATAATTAGCCATAAGAATACCCCCTTATATGGTAAAATCATCTCATGAACCATTCGTAAGTTCAAGGCAGCGATCACAATTTCCGTCCGCACAGGATGCGCCCGGAGGAAAGGAATACTAAATGATTGATATCAACAAACTGACAGAAAAAGACTTGTGTTTCATGTTTGACCACACCAACCTTAAAGCTTTCGCTTCGACGGCGGATATCACGAAGCTCTGCGAAGAAGCCAAAGAGTACGGATTCCGCATGGTGGCGATCAATCCCCTTCATACCTCTCTGGCAGCAGAGATCCTTAAGGGCAGCGATGTGCATGTTGGTCCCTGCATCAGCTTCCCTCTGGGCCAGAACACCATCGAGGAGAAGTGCACGGAAGTCCTTATGGCCATCTCCCAGGGAGCGGATGAGATTGACTACGTGACTAACATCACCGCAGTCAAGGACGGAAACTGGGACTACGTCGAGCGCGAAATGCGGACCATCGCGGACATCTGCCGCGCAGCGGGCGTCCTCACCAAGGTCATCTTCGAGAACTGCTACCTCGAAAAGTCTGAGATTGAGCGGCTGGCCAAGATTTCACTCCGTGCCAAACCTGATTTCATCAAAACCTCCACCGGCTTCGGCACAGGCGGCGCGACCGTAGAAGATGTAGCGCTCATGAAGCAGACGGTAGGCGATGAAGTGGAAGTCAAGGCGGCAGGCGGAATCCGCGACTGGAAGACCTGCAAGGCCATGATCGAAGCCGGCGCGTCCCGCATCGGATGCTCTGCCGGCATGCAGATCCTGGAAGGATTCAGGGCAGAAAGAGGATGAGTTCCCTGCCGGACACAGAATTGTTGTTCTGAACTACTATTAATCTGACTGGAAAAGAGGGCTGTCGCATTATGATATGCGATGCCCTCTCTTTTTCCGCATTTATTTTTGAAAATCAGTCCTTCTAACGTTATGAAAGAACTCTGAAATCCCGGTTTCCGGTAAAAGTCTTTACCCCCCGAACACTTCCTCCGCGAAATGCACCGTCGCCATAGCGTCCTTCGCGTAACAATCCGCATGGATCGCGTCCGCGTATTCCTGCGTCATCACGGCGCCGCCCACTACCACTTTGGTGTCGGGCTTTTTTTCGTGCAGAAGGCGGATGGTCTCTTCCATGCTGACAACAGTTGTAGTCATGAGAGCGCTGAGCCCTACCAGCGCAATATTCTCTCTGATCGCAGTCTCCACTACCGTTTCGGGGGCTACGTCTTTACCCAGGTCGATAACCTCATAACCGTAGTTTTCAAGCATTACTTTGACAATGTTCTTGCCGATGTCGTGGATATCGCCTTTGACTGTGGCAAGAATGATCCTGCCTTTGACTTTCTGCGTCTGTCCCTGCAGGGTCTCTTTTATCACTTCAAACGCCGCTTTGGCAGCCTCCGCGCTCATCAAAAGCTGGGGCAGGAACACCGTCCCCTTCTCGAATCCCTTGCCCACATGGTCCAGCGCAGGAATCAGGTCCCGGTTTATCAGTTCCAGCGCAGAAGTGTCCGCAAGTGCCTTTCTGGCCGCTTCTGCGGCGCTCTGGGCCATTCCCCGCACCACACTCTCATTAAGCCTCATTGCTCCCGCTAAAGCGGCTGACGCCCGTCCTCCGGCTCCGTCAGATGCACCGGCCGGAGCAGCCGGAGCCTTTGCGGCAGGCGCCCTGTCCTGCGTCCCCGCATAGGCTTCGATGAATCCCATGCACTGCGGGTCCAGTCCTGCCAGTGCGCAGTAAGCCCTGTAAGACTCCATCATTTCTTCATTTCCGGGATTCATGATCGCAGCGTTGAGACCGCTCTGCAGCGCCATAGCCAGGAAATATGAATTGATGACCGACCTTCTGGGAAGGCCGAAGGAAATATTGGAGACTCCCAAAATAGTGTGCCCGTGCAGCTCATCTCTGACCCTTCTGAGCGTCTCAAGCGTGATCAGAGCAGAGGTGTTGTCCGAAGAGATCGTCATCGCGAGACCGTCGATCACGATGTCCTCCCTGGGAACGCCGTACCGGTCCGCAGCCTCATAGATCCTGCGGGCGATCCGGATCCTGCCCTCCGCATCGGACGGGATCCCGTCTTCGTCGAGGACCAGCGCCACCAGAACTCCGCCGTATTTGCGGACTAGAGGGAACACCGTCTCGATGCTCTCTTTTTTGCCGTTTACGGAGTTGACCATGGGCTTGCCGTTGTAGATGCGCATTCCTCTCTCAAGCGCTTCCGGATCGGTCGTATCGATCTGCAGCGGCAGTGCGAGAACGCTCTGGAGCTTCTGAACGACCGAAACCATCATGGCGGGCTCGTCGATCTCGGGCAGGCCCACGTTCACATCGAGGATGTGCGCGCCGCTGTCTTCCTGGCGGAGGCCTTCGCGGAGAATATACTCGATATCGCCCTCACGAAGGGCCTGTTTGAACTTCTTCTTTCCGGTCGGATTGATGCGCTCGCCGATGATCACGGGCCTGGCGCCGATCTCCACGCACTGCGAGAAAGAGCTGACCACCGTCCTGTTCTTGCGTGTCTGCTCTTTAAAAGGCATCTTCCTGACGCGCTCGGCTGTGAGGCGTATATGCTCCGGCGTCGTGCCACAGCACCCTCCGACTGCCTGTACGCCCATTTCAGCGATCTTTTCCATCCAGCCGGCGAATTCCTCAGGTCCGACGTTATAAACGGTCCTGCCGCCCTCCGTGCGGGGCAGGCCGGCATTGGGATTGACTATGACCGGAACGCTGCAGACCTCGGTGAGCCGCCTGACGATCGGAATCATCTGCTCCGGTCCGAGACCGCAGTTGACGCCGAGCGCGTCCACCCGCAGGCCCTCAAGGAGCGCCACTGTAGAGTCCACGCTGCCTCCGGTAAGGAGCTTTCCCTTCTCATCAAAAGTGACCGTGATGCAGACCGGCAGGCTGCAATTCTCTCTGGCAGCCAGCACAGCCGCCTTTGCCTCATAACTGTCCGACATCGTCTCGATCAGGACGAGGTCCGCCCCTGCTCTGCTGCCGTATCGCACGACTTCCCCGAACAGCTCCACTGCCCGCTCAAAAGGCAGGTCTCCCAGCGGTTCAAGGAGTTTCCCCGTGGGTCCTATATCCAGCGCCACAAAAGCGTCCTCGCGTCCGGCCCTGCGTCTGGCTTCCTTTGCGTTGTTCACCGCGGCCGTCACGATCGCCTCGAGATTATCCGGGAATTTGAGCGCATTTGCGCCGAAAGTATTCGTGTTGAAAATATCGCAGCCGGCGCGCAGGTATCCGCAGTGCAGGTCTATGATATCCTCCGGCCTGATCAGGTTCCATGTCTCCGGCAGTTCTCCTCCCCGCAGTCCTTTCGACTGCAGGATCGACCCGGTACCTCCGTCAAAGACCAGCCATTCCTTACCCAATCTCTCAAGCAGACCTTTTTTCATTATTACCTCCAAAGTTTCTGAAATAACAACACAGGAGTGACTTTACTTTACGCTCTGTACATACAATTGTCCGCGGCCTCGCACTCTTCGCATCCTTTGCTGCGGCATTCTCCCGGTTCCTCCGACACGCCGATCAGCGCTGTCACCGATTTACTGGGCGTCATCAGCAGGGACTGAGTCAGGCTGACTCCGATCTCTTTGGGCATATTCAGGATCCTGCTGATGTCCCGCTGCATCTCGAGCGGGAGATCCCCATAACCCGGCGAGTATCTGGGCCTTAAATAGAGCCCGTCCTTCTCCGCCTCCAGGCGGATCCTCTCATTGATCCTGTCACACCATTCTTCCGTCATGGCGGCGGCCGCCGCCTGATAGATCACCGCTCTGCTCATACTGCTGACGCTCGCCCTTTTGATCAGCCTGTCTGGTCCGGGGCCCAGCGTCACCGCCATCAGGTAGACGCCGCAGCACTTCTCCAGGTTCCTCGCCAGGTTCCTGCTGCGGACCTGAATATCCTCAATGCAGATCAGCGGTACAGCGTCCGCCTCCTCGCGGACGGACAGAGGAAATCTCTCATAAACGAATCTTGGCGTGACTACCTGCTGCAGATCGCGGATACAGTCATTGATCTCGCGCATGACCTCTTCGTCAGGGACGACCCCATGATATCCAAGATATCGCACAACTTCTCTGATCTTCGGAGACAGCTCCATCTGTATACCCTCTTCCTTCCGCTCTTCTGCATGCAGTCTCTCAGCCTGCAGAGGCAAAAAATACTCTGTCTGTGTTATCTTATCTAATCCGCCGCCGGCGCGCAACTGCCATGAACATCCCTCCGGAACTTCTTCAGAAGAATTGACCCCGGATAAAAATGGCAGTATAGTTAAAATCTGCAAAGGAGGTGACCACGAATGTCTGAAAACAACAGACAGAACAGACCGGCTGCTCCTTCGCCGGAGAAGCCGCCTGTAAAACTGAATATCAGAAACATCCTGATCATTGCCGCGATCGTCATCGCCTTCATACTGATCTTTTTGTTCGGTATCAACAGATGGAGGATTGAATTCAAGCTGATCGGAGAAGAATCCGTGACAAGCGAGTGCGGTGAACCCTACAAGGACCAGGGCGCCGAAGCCGAGGTGACAGGATCGATCCTCAGCTTTGTCCATCACCCGATCACCGTCACGACTTCTACCGAGAGAGTCAATATCCACGAGCCGGGCACCTACACCGTTACATATACCGCCAAGTTCCTGTGGCTCACAGATACCGGGACCAGAAGCGTAGTCATAGTCGACACAACTCCCCCTGTGATCGAACTCCTGCACAAGGACGATTACTACACGCTCCCGCATCATGCGTACGAAGAAGAGGGCTATAAGGCCGTTGATAATCACGACGGCGATGTTACAAAGAAGGTCACGAGTGAAGAGCGCGACGGCGTAGTTTACTACTCCGTGGCGGACCAATACGGCAACACGGCAACTGCGCAGCGCGAGATCTTCTACGACGACAGGAACGCTCCTGTTTTCAGCTTCGCGAATGGTGAAGAAGGGTTCCTCTTCCAGGGCGGGAAATGGAACGACTCCGTCACAGCCGAAGATGACGCGGACGGTGACGTCACTGATAAGATCAGCATAAGCGGAAGTGTGGATACAAACAAAGTCGGCACCTACACCGTCACCTATTCCGTTTCCGACGAATGGGGAAATGTAGCGACCAAAGTACGATATGTCACAGTAAAGAGGAAACCCATCAGTGCTGATGAGGCTGCCGCCGCTGCCGTGATCGACCCTGAAGCCGCCGCCAAAGCTGCTGCCGCAGCCGCTGAAGGCAAGAAAACCGATAAAACTGCACAGACCTCTCCTGAGGAGACCAAAAAGCCTGCGAAGGCGGATCCCGACAAGATCATCTATCTGACTTTTGACGACGGTCCCGGCCAGTATACAGAGGAATTGCTGGAAATCCTGGCAAAACACAAAGTACTGGCAACGTTTTTCGTAACAGCCGCCTATGACGACTATCAGGACCTGATCCGGGCGGAATATGATGCAGGGCATACGGTCGCCGTACACACGGCCACCCACGAGTACAGCGAGATTTACGCAAGTCCCGAGGCTTACTGGGCGGATTTTAACAAAATGCAGGACATCATACAGAAGCAGACAGGCTGCCGCACAGATCTGTTCCGCTTCCCCGGCGGCAGTTCCAACACGATCAGCGCCAATTACAGCAAAGGCATCATGACCACACTTGCCAAACAGTCCGGGGAAAAGGGCTACACTTACGTGGACTGGAACGTCACCAGCGGCGACGCAGGTGATACAACGGACGGAAATGTCATGTATGAGAACATGATGAACGGGATCCACACCTACCACAATTCCTTCATCCTGTGCCACGACATCAAGGGTTTCACCGTCCACATGATAGACCGCTTCATCACGGATGCCCTGAAGGAGGGCTACACCTTCCTGCCGATCACCAGCGAGACACTGACCTGCCATCACGGTATCAACAATTGATGCGATCCTGAAGAAGATTCCGCTAATGAACTGATGAAAAGACTCTATCGAAAAGATCTAACTGAAAAGACCCCAAGATCAGAAGCCTGGTCTTGAGGTCTTTTTTCATTCTGTGATGTGATCAGCTTATGCGGTACGTATTTCAGATAACACAGGGGGATGTCCCCCGCTGAGTTATATGATGCAAACGCGTGCGGAGAGGAAGATGTTGCCTTTTAGGCAACCCGCACGCGGCGCAGCGGCTCGCCCTGCGAGCCTTGAATTCTTTCGCAGGTATGCCTTTACTTCTTCAGTCCCGCCAGGAAGTCCTCCGCTCCGAGCAGCGTGATCTTACTCGGATCAAGCGCCTTCTGTTCGTCATAGATAAAGCCCTTGGCGTCGTTATACCCTGCCTCAGATACGATGGAGCCTTCCCATTTATATGTGTATTCGGGTTTTCTTGCCTTTGTGTAAGCCGTCACCGCCGCGTCCATCGTTCCGTAAGTGCCGCTCTGGTAAACGTCAAATCCGTTTCCGGTGTAGACGTAGATCCCTTCCGTGAACAGGTTGTCAGTTCCGCTTCTGCTGTACAGAAGATTGGCTTTGTTGAGGTATGAAAAGTCGCTGCTGACTTTGGATTCCTCAAGGATTCCGTCTTTATAGAAAACGATCTTAGCGCCTTTGCATTCGGATGTTCCCAGCTCAAGCAGCTCAGGGAACCTGTCGTCGTTGACATAGATCAGCGCGAATTTATTATAGGAATCCGGATCCGCCTCCGCGACTTCCGCCGCATAGGCTTCCATGCGGTCCTTGAAGGCCTCCCTGTCGCTTCCCTCTCTTATATAGTGGGCGATCCCTGACAGCGAGAGGACCGTGACATTATTATTTACCTTATCCGTCAGGTCCCGGTCGAGCTGCGGAATTCCGTCACTGTCGAATCTGTAGATCCTGGCCTCGCTTCCGTCCGGACGGCCTTTTCCTTCTTTCCCGATCTGATAGAAGCAGATCGTGACGATCTCTTTTGAGCCATCCCCGTCATAATCAGCCAGATCAACGGCTTTTACATCTTCAAATTCTATATTGTCACGAATATTACTTTCATTCATTCCGGGAAGGTTGAAAAGCACATCCGAATCTTTCACAAACGAGAATGTGACATCCGCATATTCGCTTGCATTCCGGTCCGGTCTGTATGAACAGAACCTGACTTTGCCGAAAGTCTCCGTCTCAAATTCACAGTAAGGCCTCAGCAAAAGGCCGTTCTCCATCCAGAGGCGGTTTGCGCAGAACCTGTAACTGTCACCGTTTTTCTTCAGGATCGCCTCGTAGACGGGTATATGCCAGCCGTCCAGGTCCGGAGCTTCTCTGCGGACCATGTAGTGAACCCGGTAAAAATCTCCCTGCACTGCCGCGTCAGTCACTTCAAATTCACAGACATTGGTCTCCTCGTCGCCGTGACACAGATAATAGGCGTCATAATCCTCCAAGTAGACCCAGTCGGGTTTGTGACTGAGCTCGTCCATAGAGACGCCTGCCCTGTACTGGAGATAGTCATTTACCTGCGTGGCTCCAAGCCTGAAGAGATTAACTGCCTTTTCTTCGCCCGTCTCCTCCAGATATGCTTCTCTCTCCTCCTCATCAGGCACACCCGGCTCTAAACCGGCGCCCGCAAAAAAGACCTGGTCTGCATCCAGATCCTGCGGCTTCTCATATATCGAGAGAAGAAAACCGTAATTTCCTGTACCGTTGATAAACTTCTCAAGCTCCCCGCATTCATCCTCTGACAGGATTCTCGCTCTGGGACGATTCCCCTCATCCTCCGAAGCCGAAGAGATCTCAGAGACCGTCACAGTCGCCGGTCCCGTCTCCTCGGATGGAGCCTGCCCGGTCGTCTGCGCCGCCTCATCCGTCTCGCCTTCAGGCAAAGCAAAGGCGCCGGTAACGTCTGTGACGCCTCCCGGAGCCTCCTCCTGCGCACACCCCGTCATTATCAGAACTGTTGCTAACATGAATGGGATAAGGACTGTCAGTCCTTTTCTATTACGCATATATCCAAATCCTCTCCACATTCCCCCCGGAACCGGTTATAGCGATATTATAGCAGACTCTTCCTGCTCTGTCAGCCTGCGATATGCTCCTGCGGGCAAACTCTCATCGAGTGTGAGAGGACCCATGGACATTCTCTTGAGGTACAGGACCTCTCTGCCCACTGCTGCGAACATTCTCTTGATCTGATGATATTTTCCTTCCCTGATCGTCACTCTCACCTCATTAGCCGGGACCAGTATTTCCAGCCGCGCCGGCATCGCTGTGAGCGTCTCATCCACCCTCAATCCTTCCGCGAACATCTTCCGCGCTGTCTCTGAGACCGGTCCGTCCAACCTGGCAAAATATACCTTGTCCACATGGTGCCTTGGCGAGAGAAGCCTGTGCGCCAGCTCACCGTCGTTGGTGATGAGAAGCAACCCTTCCGTGTCCCTGTCCAGTCTTCCCACGGGAAACAGGCCTTTGCGCAGCTGCCCGTCCATCAGATCCAGAACCGTTTTCTGGCGGGGGTCCTCCGTCGCGGAGATCACACCTGCCGGTTTATTCATTAAGTAATAGACATATTCCTCATAGGCGATCCTTACGCCGTCCAGACAGACCTCGTCGTCCTCCTCTGCCGGTACAGGCTCACCGCCGGACTTTTTCCGCGGCTGTCTATCAGTAATTTTTACATGCACTGCCGGGTCCGATGCTTTCACTCCGTTTACAGTGACGCGCCCGGCGCGGATCGCTTTTTTGATCTCGCTCCGGGTGCCTGCTCCCATTTGTGCCAGGTATTTGTCCAGTCTCATCTCGCCCTCCTTCGGGAGCGCTGCCTTCCGTGCCCGCAGAGCGATTCTCTGCGCCGCGGCGTAAACCCTGTTCCGTCAGATCTTAAAGCGGTAGCCTACCCCCCAGATCGTCTCGATATACTGCGGCTTTGAGGTGTTCACCTCGATCTTCTCCCTGATCTTCTTGATGTGGACTGTGACCGTTGCGATATCGCCGACACTCTCCATGTTCCATATTTTGGCAAAAAGCTCTTCCTTACTGAACACATGGTTCGGGTTCTCCGCAAGGAAAGTGAGGAGATCGAACTCCTTTGTCGTGAAGTTCTTCTCTTCTCCGTTGATCCATACCCTTCTCGCCGTCTTGTCGATCTTGAGGCCGCGGATCTCGATGATGTCATTGGTCTTCTGGCCGGCGCCGACAAGCCTCTCGTAGCGGGCCATATGCGCCTTCACGCGCGCCACCAGCTCGCTGGGGCTGAAAGGCTTTGTGATATAATCGTCCGCCCCGAGGCCCAGGCCGCGGATCTTGTCGATATCGTCTTTCTTAGCCGACACCATGAGGATCGGCACATTTTTCTCTTCGCGGATCTTCCTGCATACCTCGAAGCCGTCCATTCCGGGCAGCATCAGGTCCAGGATGATCAGGTCAAAATCCTCTTTGAGCGCGGTCTGCAGACCTTTGTCACCTCTGTTCTCTATCTCGACTTCAAAGCCGCTCAGCTCCAGATAATCTTTTTCCAGATCTGCGATGGCCACTTCGTCTTCAATGATCAAAATCTTACTCATCCTCTGTTACCTCCATATCGCTTCCGTTCCGAAGAGTTTCATTCCTCTTCAATGTAATCGCCCATATCGGAAGTCTCATGGTACTTGCGGATCACAAAGTGCACGCAAGTGCCTTCCCCTTCCCGGCTCGTAGCCCAGACATAACCGCCGTGGTCCTCTATTACCTTTCTCACTATGGACAGGCCGATCCCGCTGCCGCCCTGCGCGCTGTTGCGGGACTCATCCGTCCTGTAGAACCTGTCGAAAATATTGGGGAGATCCTTCGCGGCAATCCCCTTGCCGTTGTCCTCTATCTCCACTCTTACAGAATCCTGTTCATCGAGTATCCGGATATCGATCCGGCCTTCCTCTTTGTCCATATATTTTACACTATTCCCGACGATGTTGTTGATCACTTTTTTGAGCTGCTCCGGATCCGCGACGATCATCGTGTCCGGTGACACCATGTTGGAATAGTTGAGCGTGATCCCTCTGGACTCCATGTCCATTCCGATCTCTTCCACACAGTCGCCAAAATAGTCCGCGACGTTGATCTTGTGGAAGTTGTAGGGGATCTTGTCGTTGTCGATCTGGGAATACAGCGTCAGTTCATTGATCAGCGTATTCATATCGTTGGCTTTGAGGTAGATCGTGCGGATGTACCTCTCCTGCTTCTCCGGCGTGTTGGCTACGCCGTCCATAAGTCCCTCGCAGTATCCCTTGATGGAAGTGATCGGCGTCTTGAGATCGTGGGATATGTTGGTGATAAGTTCCCGCTGCTGGCGCTCCCTCTCGAGCTTCTCCTCCGCGGATTCCTTGAGCCGCAGCCTCATCTCCTCATAGTTCTTATAGAGGTTTCCGATCTCCCCCTGCTCGGAGGTCTGCAGGCGATAGTCCAGATTTCCGTCCCGGATGTTGTTCATCGCTATATTGAGCTTGTTAATGGGGTCAAAGAAGTTCCCTTCCAGCCACCTTGTCAGTATGATCGCCGTGAACAGCAGGATCACCACCATCGACGTAAACATTCCCCCGAGGAACTTCCTCGAGACCAGGGACACTGCCCGCGTAATGATGAAAATACTGCCTTCCGACCCGTCCTCAAATGTAAAATCGAGCTGCTTGACCATTTTGGCCATGCTGTCAATGTAGTACCCTGTTCCTTCGTTCTGCTGCGCGTGGCTGTAAGCGGGCAGTACCGGAAAATCCCCCACTGCCGCCGCTTCATTGCCCGTGTAGTAGATGTCCTCTCCTTTCCTGACAATGATGTAGGAATTGCTCACGCTCACCTTTTCGGAAAGGGACTGCAGATATCCGGGATCCTCTATGATCGCGGGGTTCTCCTCAATGTCTGCCTGTATTTGGTCATAGGTGCTGTCCAAAAGATTGCTGTACTGCCTGTAGTCATCCGTCAGGGACGCGTAATCCAGATATTCAAACGCGCTGTCGCCGCTGTTCTCGCGCGCCATGAGATTTCCGATCACAATGAAGGAGATCATAAACAGAAGCGTAGGCAACACCAGCACCATAGTAAAAGCTATGATAAGTCTCTGCCTGAAAGTCATATAATCCTCCTGATAATGTAAACAGAACACCAGATTATATTATCGCACACTCCTCCCCAAAACGCCACGGCGAACATCTTGCAATTATCCCCCCGCTGATGCCATAATGACATGAGCAGCCCGCAAAAGCGGGAGAAGCTGCCATACAGGCATCCCTCCGGCAGCGCTGCGGCCCGCTCTGCGGGCCTGAACTTAACAAATCACATTTGACCGCTCTGCGAGCGTTGAAAAATAAGCGGAGGACCACATGGAAAAAATCACAAGCTTTACGATCAACCATCTCGACCTGGAACCCGGCGTCTACGTCTCCAGAAAGGACCGTTACGGCGACGCCGTGATCACGACCTTTGACCTGCGCATGACCGCCCCCAACAGGGAGCCTGTCATGAATACCGCTGAAATGCACACGATCGAACATCTCGGCGCGACCTTCCTGCGCAACCACCCGGTGTTTGCGGACAAGACGGTCTATTTTGGCCCCATGGGCTGCAGGACCGGTTTCTACATGCTGCTCGCAGGTGACTACACATCTGCAGAGATTGCTCCTCTGGTCGAGGAAATGTTTGTCTTCATCCGCGATTTCCGCGGGGAGATCCCCGGCGCCGCGCCCAGGGACTGCGGCAACTGGCTGGACCAGAACCTCGGAATGGCGAACTGGCTTGCTGACAGGTATCTTAAGAGCACGCTGGTCGGCATTGACGAGGCTCATCTCGTTTATCCCGACTAAAATCAAAACGTACATTTTAAGAAAAGTGGCTCCCATTTGCAGCCGTAATGCTGCGTAATGGAGGCCACTTCTTCAGATTTTTCAATATATTCCAACTATTCAGAACGACTTCACCATGTGCTCCACGATCGCGGCACAGTGTTTGGCCGCTTCGGCTTCAAAGATATCGTAAGCCAGCTTCACACTCTCATCCGCTTTATCGGAGATCGCGCGCACGATCACATACGGAACGCCGTTTATATATGCTGCCTGGGCGATCGCCGCTCCTTCCATCTCTGTGCAGAGCGCGCCGGACATCTCTTTGATCCATACCTTTTTGGCCTTGTCACAGATGAACTGGTCGCCGCTGGCAACGCGTCCCTCGAAGACTCCGATCTCAGGAGCTGCTTCCCTGCACGCTTTAACGGCCGCCACGCGCAGACGCTCGTCTGCCGGGAACGTGAGCACATCCATCTGCGGCACCTGTCCCGCCGTATAACCCAGGCCGGTCACATCCATGTCGTGGTACATCGCGTCAATAGAGACTACGACGTCTCCGATATTGATCTCCTCTTCCAGAGAACCCGCTATGCCTGTATTGATCACATGCGTGACCTCAAACAGGTCGCAAAGGATCTGCACGCAGAGCCCCGCGTTTACTTTTCCGATTCCGCAGCGGACAACGACCGCGTCTGTTCCGCCGATCTTACCGTCAAAAAAGCGCATTCCCGCCTTTACAACTTCTTTCGCCCCGGTCATAGAATGCACAAGCCTCGCCACTTCAACTTCCATCGCTCCGATAATTCCGATCTTCACCCCTTGTCTCCTCTCTTTGTGCTGCTGCCGCGGCTCCATAGTACCAGGATCCCAAGACCTGCCAGCGAGATCAGGATCCCGGCTGCCAGTCCGGGCACTCTGTATTGCATTGTAATATGATTTTCACCCGGCACCAGGGATAATTCTATGAGACTCCCTTCAAATGCCGTAATATCTGTCTTTTGTCCGTTTATGCGGGCTGTCCAGCCCTCCGATGCCGGAACGCTCAGAAGGAGCTTCTGTCCTTCCAAAGCATCCACTCTGCAGGAGATCCTTCCATTTTCGATCTCAAGTTCCCTGACTACTTGTGCCCGCTTGCGGATCTCATCACTGAGCCGGGAAATGCTTCCCAGATCCAGCGCGTAGAATTGTTCATCCTGCAGTTTCGGCTCTCCGCTCGTCTCCAGCGTGACCAAGACGGTCTTTTCGCCGGCCGGTACCGGTACATAGAATACGGACGGCGAAAGCCACCCTCCGTAACCAAAGCTCCAGCCTTCCGCGACCGTAAGTTTCCCCTGCTCCCCGGCGTCCTTCCACCACTGAGAGTCGTCGTAAGAGATCTCTGCTCCCGACGGGAGATTGCCATACAGGCAATATTTTGCCCCCTCCGCGGCAGGAACCGTCAGCTTCCATCGGGTGGTCCCTCTGTCGTAGGTCTTTTCAGCTTGTACCGGCGTCCAGAGCTCCGCCTCCTGCCCTGCGATCCTGTTATAAAGATATTCGGTATAAGCGAAAGGATTCCCCTGTTCCGGTTCCGGGAGAGTTTCGCCTTCATCTATGACCATTGCGGCGGGAAGCGAAAAGGGATTCCTGAATACCGCCTTACCGTTATGGGTCCCGAGTTCCGGCATCTCCTCCAATCCGGGAATCTCATAGGGCGAGAGCACATAGCGGACCCCCAGGATCGAATCCGCCGGCAGAAAAGAGGTGTTCACGATATTAAAACTCTCGTATTCCTCTCGGTAGCCGAGGCGGTCGAGCAGCTCCAGCTGAATATTCTCGGGGCAGGAAGTATAGCCGCTGATCGAGGCATACCTGTAGGCCAGGGCGTCGAGATAAGCTCCCGTCAGACCGTCTACATTGGTGATCCGCGTCGAAGTCTGCGAGATCCGGTAAAAACCTTCGTCGTCCGCCTTTTTCAATTCCTCGATCTGCGCCTGCTCCTCCCGGCTGTACGAGGCGTATTCCTCCGCCGTGTCCGTGTGGTAGATCCTGAGGATCGCCCGGGTCTCCAGGAAGGCTTCCCACAGTCCGAAGATCACAAGGATTCCTGCCAAGATCCTTCGGTTTCTCCTTATGGTCTTTGGTCCGTCCAGGATCTCCAGGGCGCCGTCCGGCGCATAGAGGTATCCCAGGGAGCCGGTCATCACCGCGATCACCAGGAGCGCGATCCAGCTGCTGCCGTTTCCGCCTGCCGGCCAGATTTTCTGTGAAACAAGCACAAGGGCCAGGCACAACGCGCCCGCTTTGGGAATGACCGACCAACCCTTCCTGCCGCGAAATCCGCCTTTCTCAGGAAGGGATCCCGCCCAGTAAGCCGCCAGATACAGCAGTACAAAGCTTCCCTGGTATCCGAATCTGTACCAGTAGCTCGTGCTGCGCATGAACAGGGAGAAAATATAGAACAGCGGCTTCCAGAAACACGCCATCCAGATTGTGACGAGGGGCAGCAGCGCAGCCATTTTTTCTCTGAGACTGATCCTTCCGGAAAAGAAAAAGGCTGCTGTACCGAGGGCTGCCGGCGTCCCGCAGAAAAACGAAGCCCTGGCGGCATCACTCATCTCCCCGATCCGGTAACTCCTGATAACAGAGAACGGATTTCCCCTCAGTCCCGTCGAAGGCACATAGCCCACAGGGTTCCAGCTGCCGGCCTTCCCCTGCCGAAGGGCGATAACATTAGGAAGAAACAGAACTGCCGCCAGCATGAGGCCGAGTCCCATTCCGAGAAGGTACCTGCCTGTTTTCCGGGCCAGGCCGCGCCATGAGGCAGAGGCAGCTGCGCTGCCGGGTCTATTTGAATCATCGGTGCTCTTCGCTGCCCTTCCTCTAAGCATCTCATAAAGAAACCAGACCGCGCTGAACAGGTAGTTGAGTCCCCCGGTGTACCAGTTTACGAGAACCGTGAGCGCCGCCGGCACCGCCAGCTTCGCCGGGCTGAATCTGCGCGAGTGCACCGCGCTGTGCACTCCCAGCACAATAAAAGGAAGCAATATGACGCCGTCCAGCCACATCACATTGCTTTCCTGTGCCAACGTATATTGCATCAGGCCGTAACCGACCGAGAGAAGAAGCGTCAGCTCCCTGCGGATCCTCTCCCGAAACCGGCGATTCATGAACCAGGCAAAAGCCGCGGACGCGGCGCTGAGCTTTACCGCGATCAGGACCTCCAGGAACAGGTTCATCCGGTCCTTTGGAAACAGGAGCACCAGCAAGTTAAAAGGCGATGCCAGGTAATACGCCCAGATCGCGGCGGCACTCCCGCCAAGCGTGTTCGAGAAAGTGTATGCGGCACTGTTTTGGCCGGTAAGTACATCCCTGCAGTAAGCAAACAGATCCAGATATTGGAGTTTCGCGTCTGTCACTGCCGGCGTGTTGATCCCAAAGGGGACAAACTCCTCCATGATCATTACCAGCCAAAATATGACCGCCGTCACAGCCGCCGCAAGCAGCGGATCACTGAATCTCCGGGTGGAGCTTTTCCTGCTCCGCTTGTTTTTCGGCATCCAATAACGTGTTTCCAAGCGCCCTCATCTCCTCATTGTCCTCAAAGACAAGTATCGTGTAATCGCCGCACTGCAGCTTCTGCGGGTTCAGGGCATACAGCTCCTCGCGGATATCCTCCGGAGGCGTCTTGTCGACCCAGGGATTATTCGGATCCTCTCCATGCTCCTCGATCCAGGCTTCCCTGCTCTTCTCATCCTCAAGAGCATAATTTCTTAGCAGTACAAAAGACTTCCCGGGATGTGAGGCGGTATCATACCACTTCAGGTTATTGAGCCAATATCTGTAATCCGACGGGTTGTAAGGCGGCCTCACGCCGTCGGTCGCGCTGTAATCCCACAGCGGCAGGATCTGGACTTCGCCGTTTGAAAGCACGGTGTTGACACTGGCATTCCAGAAGGAAGCATATCCATAGTGCAGATCATTCTCCTCAAGGAAGCTGATCAGCTCCTCGCTGGGATCCACTCCGATCTTATCTTTATAATGTCCCCAGAAATACACGTGGCAGAACGCGCAGTACATTACGATGACAAGACCTGCCAGGACAGCCGTAAGGCGCTCCCTCTTCTTCATATACTCCGAGAACACCACCGCAAACAGCAGGCAGTCGTCGAGATAGACCGACAGCAGGTACCTGGGAGCCCACTGATTGCATGCCACAAACACGCCAATTACCGCGATGTTGCTCACCCATGTATAGAGGATCAGAAATCTTGTAAATGCGTTGTCGTGTTTGTTGTACCGGATCAAAGCCGCTGTCGGGATCACAAATATCACGACCAGCGCCACGAAATAGTTGACGAACTTCGAAAGGCCCGGGAAGGACAGGAAAACTGCACCTTCCACGTTTCCGTAGATCATAGTTATGTTGTTCACGAACTGTCCGATGGAATACCACAACCCGGAATACTTGTCCATGGTCAGATACATGCCCTTACTGTCTCTCCAGTACAGCATGGCAAGCTTGTGGTAGCACAGAAATCCTGCCACAACAACGACTCCGATCAGCGCCACCGTCGCGAGACACCTCCTGCAGTTCAATACCCTGGAGACCCTCTGGTCATTTTCCAAAAAATAGAAGATCAGGATCGCTGCCGCGAGCGGGAGTGTAAGGATCATATCCTGTCTCACGCTTCCGAGCAGGGGAAGAAACAGAACAATGGCCAGAAGCGCCATCAATACAGCTTTATAGGCCGTCTTGTCTTTCTTCTCCAGCAGTATGATCCGGTGCATGATCCCCAGAGCGACCACAATGTCGAAAAAGATCGTGATGTACGCCCCTTGGAAAAAGAGCATGTCCGTTGTCTCATTCGCGACATCCGCCGTCTGATAGGGATTCATCAGCAATATGCAGGCTATGACAGCTGCCGCCATATTTTTGTCTTTCGCAGGAAGAAAACAGTACATGACCGCGAGGATCAAAATGACCCACATCACTATGACCATGAGCTCCCTGGCCAGCATCCAGTCTTTAATGACCGCCAGGATCGGAATCAGGATAAGATTGGGGGATCTCACGAAGAGCACCGTGCTGTAACACATCCCATCCGGAAACAGTTTGCCGCTTTTCATCTGCTCCACGGCAAGCTGCACATAGAAAGCACTGTCCGAATGGAAAAAGGCTTTCGTAAACATAAAGATGATCCCGCAGACACTGATAAACAGCGCGATCATGCATGCAAAGAGGAGACCCTCACCGTATTTTCCAAGGCCGGTCTTCTCGGACAGCGCTTTCACAGCTGACGCGGTTTTCTTTTTCTTTGTGTCTGCTTTCTTTTCTTCTGTTTTCTTTTCTTCCGTCTTGTTCGGAACTGATCCCATACCCATGTATTTCTCCACAAATTGCCGGTTTAGATTCTGTCTCAATAATCAGTATAGTACATTACTCGCTTAGTTTGGGTTTCTTTTCCCAAAAAAAGAACCTCAAAAACCTGACAGATCAAGGTTTTTGAGGCTTCCAATGAGCGATGGGGGGATCGAACCCCCGACAACTTGATTAAAAGTCAAGTGCTCTACCGACTGAGCTAATCGCCCCTATGTGATTACTAAAATACCGTTATATGAAATGAACCGCCAATTCGGCGGTTCTTTCAGTGCCCAGAACCGGAATCGAACCAGTGACACGAGGATTTTCAGTCCTCTGCTCTACCAACTGAGCTATCTGGGCGAAATAGCGGGAGTAGGATTTGAACCTACGACCTTCGGG
>JBGUJH010000056.1:0-3534 GCA_045113775.1 Lachnospiraceae bacterium
AAGTGGAGGTGCAGTTTCGTACCATCTCCATGGACTTCTGGGCCAGTCTCGAGCATAAGATCCGCTATAAAAAAGAGCTTCCCGTCAATGAGGAAGTGGAAAAAGAACTCTATGAATGCGCCATCGTCTCGGCGGAGTTGGAAAACCGAATGGAGCGGATCCAGAGGCTGGTCGATCAGTACCGAAGCTACGAAACCGACCGGCAGGGCGGCCGCCCATGGTAACGACCGTCCTGCCCCACACAGTTGCGGAATCCGTCGCACTCCTTACGAAAGTGTAAAACCATAGTATCGTCAAACATCCGCAGCCTCAACGGATCAAACCAAAGGGATGTTTAAAAGTTCAAGCATTTCCTAATTTCGCCTGCTTTTTGAGCAACCTTGCTCTTTTGTTTGATTATTCTTCTATCCCATTCGCAAAAGAAACCGCCACCGCGCCGTTACCACAGCAGCAGGAGACGACGGCGCCCATGGGCAAAACGGAAATTGCTCCCGACAAGTGCGGGAAGCAAAGCTCGATGGCATTTTGCAGTCTCTCCGCACCGGCCTTGTTGTCACAATGATATACCACACACCTGTCCGGTCCTGGGTGTTTCATTCCATAGCTGCGCGAAATAAAAAAGATACTCTGCTCAACCGCTTTCTTCTCATTGTGCGCACGGCTGAAAGGTGTCAGTTCCCCGGATTCATTTAGGCAAAAGAGCGTAAACGGATCCAGCACATGGCTTTTGACAGGGTATCTTGCCATGAAATCTCCTCGCTGCAGGGTATGGAGATTCTCAGTAAACAGGACATGATGATACCGGCCTCGGTTCTCTTGAAGCCAGCGCATCATGCTCTCCCGGGATAGACCGCACCGCTTCTGCTCTGCGGCGTCCTGCACCAGCATGCCGTAGCCAGCGGAGGTACAGAGAGAATCCACAACCTGTATGCTTGTACCGGAATTGACCTGCATGAGCAAACTTGCCACCTCTGTTGCTGTGCTGTATGAACTCGACAGGGCTCCGCTTGGCGCGATATGGATCACGTCATACTGCTCGATCAGCTCTGCAAACAGGATCAGATATTGTGAGAACCCAGTTTTTACTGCAACTGGACTGATGCCGCGGCGGAGCGCGGCCAGGCAGCGCTGATAGCGCTCCGCCTGCTCTTCGGCGGTGTCTTCCAAGTGTTCCTCACCGATCCGAAAATACTGCTGCAAAACGGGAATCCCAGTTTCCTTTGCGGATACGGCGGTGAGGTCTGCGGTTGACTCGCAGGTAATGATATACTCCTTGCTCATGGTCCTTCCTCCCCAAATGATCTTTGAACCCATTATGGAAAAAGGGAGGGCGCTCGGATATGGATAGAACCGGGGACGTGGCACAAAGTTGAACAAACGGCCGGCTTTATCCAAAAAAAGAAACAGGTACGGCAAATCTGCCATACCTGTTATCCTGGGGTGTTATCTGGGGTCTTACGCTTCCGACAGTGCTGAGCGATTTTTCTCTCTCAGGTGCTTCGCCAAGGCTTGCAGCATTGCAACATCCTTCTCGGATAATCCTGCGATGTCGATCGTCTCTCTCCGATCCAGGCCCAGAAGATAATCCGTCGAAACATGAAACACACCTGACAGCTTTACCAACACAAGGGGTGAGGGTGAGCGATCCTGCAGCTCGTAGAAACTGATAACCGACTTTGTTACGCCGATCAGTTGTCCCAATTGTTTTTGGGATAGGCCTGCGTTTTTCCGCAGTTCCTTTAAGCGCTGGCCAAATTCCACTAATATCACACTCCGTTCCACATTTATTATGCAATAAAGAAGTGCGATATTGGTAGATTTAGAAACTAAAATTGTTGACCATTCACCCCATAATCTGCTATACTATAAAATCATTTGAGCAAAGGGGGCTAATATTCTGTGGCGAATATGAATATTACAAAAAGGGTGATACGAGAAGCCTTTGTTGAGCTCCTGAATGAGCGCGCCCTGAGCAAAATAACAGTCAAGGATATTACGGATCGCTGCGGCATCAACCGCAATACGTTTTATTATCATTATCAGGACGTGCCGGCGCTGGTAGAAGAGATTTGCTCCATTCAGGTGGATCGAATTGTACAGGATTACCCGACGCTTAACTCCCTTGACGGCTGTATCCAGGCGGCGATGAAATTTGTGATGGAGAACAAGCGCGCGATTGCCCACCTGTATTACTCGGACAACCGCAGCACCTACGTCAGCGCCCTGTGGCGCATTTGTGAGCAGGCTGTCCGAACCTATGTTGATACGGTCTTCCCAGAAGACGAGCTGTCCGGCCGGGATCGGGAAATCATCATCCGCTACTATAAATGTGAATGCTTTGGTTTGATTATCGACTGGATCAGCAATGGGATGCGGGAGGATATTCTTGAGGATATGCACCGGCTCCTTCTGCTCCGCAAGGGCTCGACAGAGGAATTGATCCGAAGGAGCAAGCAAATACCATAAAGTTAGAATTGCAAAAAGGCAGCCGCCCGAGAGAGAACGGACGGCTGCCTTCCCGCATAGTTGGAACGGAATGCGGTAACGCTCTGGGAGTGAAGCGCTGAAAAGAGCGTATGGGACTTTAGCCAGGATTTCAATAATCAGAGAACCTGAATCGGCGAAGAATTATGCTCTCCTTCATCCTGTGCTCAATAATTCAACATTGGGCGAATATTGTATGACTTTTTTCCAAATTGGCAGCCTTGCCCGTGGTCTATTTACTCCTTTATCACTACGATAGCGCTAAAGTATGTGACAAGGAGGGCGATTCTATGCGCTCTGTGACCCCCATGCGGGTAGCTAAAATCGGATATATCATAATATCTTTGGCTCTTTGTGTCTTCGGTATTATGCTTATCGTGAATCCCGACATTTCTCTTGCAGCCTTTGGCGTATTCACCGGTGTTTGCCTGATCGTCTTTGGGGCGGTCAAAATCATTGGTTATCTTTCAAAGGATCTCTATCGTCTTGCATTTCAGTACGACCTGGCTTTTGGCATCTTAATGATCGCACTTGGCATTATGGTGATCCTGGAGCCGAATAACGTGATCGACACCATCTGCGTTGCGATCGGGATCGCGTTTTTAACGGATGGTCTTTTGAAGATCCAAATTGCCATCGACGCAAGGAGCTTTGGCATCAAGCAGTGGTGGCTGGTTCTGTCCATGGCAATTCTTGCGGTGGTTGTGGGTATTCTGCTGGTTTTCCGCACGGCAGAGAGCGTGCGCACGCTTATGGTGCTGCTCGGAATATCTCTGCTGGCGGACGGCATTCTGAATTTGACCACAGTGCTTACGACAGTGAAAATCATTCACCATCAGTTCCCCGATAAAATTGCCGTTGAATATGAAGACGAGGTTCTGGATGATACCTCTTCCCTATAATGATTATATGATGGCGAAAAGTCATAAGGCTTTTCGCCGCGCCGCTTTGCGGCGCAGCAAAACAGCCCTGCTGTTTTGCCATATATTCATTGCAATGAGCATCGGGCGAATGATTCAAAGAATCATTCGCTGCCAAACTAGTCGTTTG
>JBGUJH010000057.1:0-10983 GCA_045113775.1 Lachnospiraceae bacterium
GGAGCCTGTCAGTTTGAAGCGCTTTGCAGCAGCTCTCTTAGTTTTCATCTTGGGCATTCTATTTACCTCCTTTGCCAAACGTGGATCTCATCCACAACCGATCCATGCCTGCGGCATGACCGGGGAATGTTCGCAGCCTGTGCGGCTGGAGACTTCCGTGTGAAAGTTTATTGGCTTTCACTGTCTTACTCTTGCGGTTCTGTTGTCTGTCATAAACCCCCTGACAGAACTCTATTCAAACCGGCATAACGGTCACACAATGACCTGCCGCAGATCCCGGCTGCCGCCGGTCCTGCCGATCACTGCTTCTTGCCGGCAAGAAACATTGTGAGGCTGCGTCCTTCTACCTTCGGGGCCTTATCGACTGCAGCACAGTCCTTGAGCGCGTCAGCGAAATCCGTAAGGATATGCGCGCTCTGCTGCATGTGAGCCATCTCGCGTCCGCGGAAACGAAGTGTCACCTTCACGCGGTCGCCCTTGGAGAGGAACTTCCTTGCAGCATTGATCTTAGTCTGGAGATCGTTTGTATCGATGTTAGGGGACATACGGATCTCTTTGATCTCCACTGTGTGCTGCTTCTTCTTGGCGTCTTTTTCTTTTCTGGTCTTCTCGTACTTGTACTTGCCGTAGTCAATGATCTTGCATACCGGAGGCTTTGCACCGGGAGAGATCTTGACCAGGTCGAGTTCAGCTTCTTCAGCCAGTTTTCTCGCTTCCGCCGCGGACATGATGCCCATCATCTCGCCATCGGGACCGATCACACGAACTTCTCTGTCACGAATCTGTTCATTGATGAATAAATTGTCGTTATTGTTTCTGATTGTTGTACCCTCCACAACCTATGCCAAAAGAAAACAGCGGTACGAAATGCACCGCTGTCAACAAATCTCCGATCGTCTTCCGCGCTCTGACCGGAGCACCGGAAGTTCAAAGATTGGTATTAACCACAAAAGCCTGCGCCGTTGGGTGAGAGCGGTAACTCTTCTTTGTTGTACCAATTACGTGTCTCGTCACGTACCAAATTACTGTATCACTCCATTTACTTACTGTCAAGCAATATGTTTGGATTTTGCAGCAAAACTTTTTGTTCACTTGTCCCGGAATTTGCCGATGCACCAGGCAAAGATCCACAGAAAGATCGGAACCGCGATCGTCATTCCAAGGCTGAAGCGAAAGAGCCTTCCGGAATCTTCCGTACCGATCAGGGCACTTATTAAAGTGAGCAGATAGAGCCCGACAAGGAGTACGATCCCGATTATGGCCGCAACTCTTTTTGCCGTCCAGGGGGACTTTCCTGCCGTCTCTGTTTTGTCAGAAGCATTGTTCGTATCCATTACTCTTCCTCCAAAAGCGCTTTGAGGTCAGCCGCTGCCTGCTCATGGCTTCTTACGAGGATCGTGTGGATCCCCAGGTCCCTTGCGGTCTCCAGATTGCTCTCCAGATCATCCAGGAACACGCATTTATCCGGCTCAAGGTCATATCGGTCGATCAGTATCTGATAAAACGCCGGATCGGGCTTAATGACCTTGTGGTCGCAGGAAAAGATGCCTCCGTCCATGTGCGGAAGGAAATCCATCGCGTCTTCGTTTTCATCAGCCACTTTCATGGAGTAATTGGACAGATACAGCACTCTTCTGCCGGACTCCTTTATCTCTTTGATCCAAGGGATCGAGGTGTCCAGCCTGTATACAACGCCGTGGATGTTCTCCATGCAGGCTCGGATCTCCTTCTCGAGCTCAGGTGCATCCTGCACGAAGAGGTCGATCACCTCTTCATCCGAGAGGACCCCTCTGTCAAATTCTTTCCAGTGGGGGCTTGTGAGCGTGCTTGCCATCAGCCGCTCACACATTTCGGGTGAGTAGCCGAACTGCTCAAAAAAGCGGATCCTGCCAAGTCCGACCATAACTCCGCCGATATCAAAAATTACTGTATTGATCTTCATATTCTTAAGTCATCTCTTTGAGAGCGGGGACTCGCGGTAGATGATATCATCTCTGCCCGGCCCGTTGGAAACCATTGTGATCGGATAGCCGATCTGCTGCTCGATAAACTCGATATAATTCCTGCAGTTCTCAGGAAGATCCTCGTATTTCTTAATGCCCCTGATCTCGCACTTCCATCCGGGGAGCTTCTTCCAGACTGGCTTCGCTCTTTTGAGGACATGCGTCACAGGGAACTCCGTTGTCACTTCACCGTCAATATCATATGCGACACAGACCGGGATCTCGTCGAGATATCCAAGGACATCCAGAACGGTGAAAGCCACGTCTGTCGCTCCCTGCAGGCGGCAGCCGTATTTGGAAGCCACACAGTCATACCAGCCGACTCTTCTGGGTCTTCCGGTAGTCGCGCCGTACTCTCCGCCGTCTCCGCCTCTTGTGCGGAGCTCCTGCGCCTCCTCTCCGAAGATCTCGGAGGTGAACTCGCCCGCTCCTACTGCGGAAGAATACGCCTTGTTCACGACGACGATCTGCTCAATGGCGTAGGGAGGGATCCCCGCGCCGATCGCTCCGTAGGCGGCGAGAGTGCTTGAGGAAGTGACCATAGGATAGATGCCGTGATCGGGGTCCTTCATAGTGCCGAGCTGCCCTTCAAGGAGGATCGTCTTTCCTTCCCTGATCGCCCGCTCAAGGTACTCCGCGACATTTCCTACGAAAGGAGCGATCATATCGCGGTACTCGAGAAGAGTCCGCAGAAGTTCTTTCTGGTCGATAGGATCCGCGTGGTACAGATTCACCAGGAGAATGTCTTTTTTGACACAGACGTCCGCGATCTTCTCTGCAAGTACAGCTTCATCCTGGAACAGCTCATTGACCTGGAATCCGATCTTGGCGTACTTATCTGAGTAGAAAGGCGCGATGCCCGACTTGGTGGATCCGAAAGACTTGCCTGCCAGTCTCTCCTCTTCGAGCTTGTCAAAAAGGATGTGATACGGCATTACGATCTGGCATCTGTCGGAGATCATCAGCTGCGGCATCGGAACACCATTATCCGTGATACTCTTGATCTCGTTAAAAAGGATCGGGATATTAAGCGCGACGCCGTTACCGATGATGTTCATCACATTCTGATGAAAAGCGCCGGACGGCAAAGTGTGGAGTGCAAACTTGCCGTACTTGTTGACGATGGTGTGCCCCGCGTTGGCACCGCCCTGAAAGCGGATGACGACGTCCGCGGAATCAGCGAGCGTGTCTGTGATCTTTCCTTTTCCCTCGTCGCCCCAGTTTGCACCTACAACAGCTTTAACCATATTTACCTCCATTTCAGTGCCCGAAAAGCGGGCCGCCTGTAAAGCAGAATCTTCTTTTCCGCACACGTATGCATTATGATCATACGTTCTTATGGTCACACGTTGATCTCGGCCTTCTCGCCCAGGATATCTTTGTTGGCCTCGAGCAGGGGTCTTATCACATCAGCGAGGAATCTCTCCACCTGATGAGGCGCGCAGCCGATATAGCGGGCCGGCTCCATAGACTTCTTCAGCTCATCCAGGCTCATATGGAATGCGGGATCTGCTGCGATCAGCTCGAGCAGATTGTTGTCGGCGCCTTCCTCTTTGACCCGTCTTCCCGCTTCCATGGAAAGCTCGCGGATCCTCTCGTGAAGTTCCTGCCTGTCGCCGCCTGCCTTGACAGCATCCATCATGATATTCTCGGTCGCCATAAAAGGCAGCTCGGACATGAGGCGCTTCTCGATGACCTTGGGATAGACCTTGAGGCCGTCGGTCACATTGAGGCACAGATCGAGCACGCCGTCGATCGCAAGAAATCCCTCCGGGACGGACAGTCTCTTGTTAGCGGAGTCGTCCAGGGTCCTCTCGAACCACTGTGTGCCCGCTGTGACGGCAGGATTGAGGACGTCGATCATCACATATCTGGATAAGGAACAGATTCTCTCGCTGCGCATGGGATTTCTCTTGTACGCCATCGCGCTGGAACCGATCTGGCTCTTCTCGAAGGGCTCCTCCACTTCCTTGAGGTGCTGAAGAAGACGGATATCCGTTCCCAGTTTCATTGCTGCGGACGCCACGATTCCCAACGCGTTCAGGACGATAGTATCCACAAGCCGGGGATAAGTCTGGCCGGAGACGGGTACGCACGCGTCAAATCCCATCTTCTTCGCGATCATGGGATCCAGCCTGTCCACCTTATCCAGGTCGCCGTCAAAGAGTTCCAGGAAAGAGGCCTGTGTTCCCGTCGTCCCCTTGCTTCCAAGGAGCTTCAGGCTTCCCAGCACGTGTTCCACTTCGCCCAGAGCAAGGTAGAATTCCTGCATCCAGAGTGTGGCTCTCTTGCCGACCGTAGTCGGCTGCGCGGGCTGGAAATGTGTAAAGCCCAGCGTAGGCAGGCTCTTGTATTCGTCCGCGAACTTCGCGAGCTCAGCGAGTACGTTGATCAGCTTGCGGCGGACCAGTCTCAGCGCTTCCCTCATGATGATGACATCCGTGTTATCTCCCACGTAGCAGCTCGTCGCTCCCAGGTGGATGATCCCCTTGGCCTTGGGACACTGCAGTCCATATGCGTAGACATGGCTCATGACGTCGTGGCGAACCACTTTTTCCCTGGCCTTGGCTTCTTCATAATTGATATCGTCCGCATGAGCTCTAAGCTCCGCGATCTGCTCGTCTGTGATCGGAAGGCCCAGCTCCTGCTCGGTCTCTGCCAGCGCGATCCAGAGCTTTCTCCAGGTCCTGAATTTCATATCAGGAGAGAAAATATACTGCATCTCCTTACTGGCGTATCTCTCGGAAAGCGGGCTCACATATCTGTCATTGGCCATTCTCTTGTTCCTTTCTTAACTAAGTTACAGACAACGTAATACAGTATAACAATTTTTTTTCCAATTACAATCAAAAAATAGTTAAGGCTCGCAAAGCGGGCTGCTGCTCCCCGTAAGCAAGGGCGTCACGTCAGAATGAAGGCGCGTTGTCCGCCCTGAACTTATCCCGCAGTTCTCTTATCCTCTGCTGGGCGTAGTTATCGAAGGACTTGGCCTGTCCTGCCCGCAGATACCCCTGCAGGCGCTTCATCTGTCTTCCGGAAGTACTGTTCTTCCACTCCTTGTCGGCCCCCGCCATTGCAGTCTCCAATTCGCGGGCTACCTCCTCCATCTCAGGATGCTCTTCTATATATTCCCTGAACTCCTCCTCGGAAATGGAGAACCTGAGCGCGGCGAGATATTTAAGACAATTCTGCCTGCTCCTGGAAAGCTTCCAGGCTTTGCCGTAGCAGTCGGCCGCCTCCGCATATCTGAAGCCCTGCGCGTAGAGAAGCCCTTTCTCTGCCCAGATCCTGCCGCGCATCTCCCGCTCCAGCTCGGGCAGTTCCGATTCTATCCCGTCCATCAATTCAATAGCCTGGGTGATGTGCCCCCTCGATGCCGCGAACTTTGCCTCGCTCAGTCTTCTCTGGAACGGTTCCATACCCTTTCCGGAGGAGATGGAAGCTCGTATCCTCTCTATTTCGGCAGGGCTCTGGTAACCCACATAGAGCAGGATGACCGATGCAAAATCTTCCACTGCGCATCTTCCGCGAAGCAGGGAGCGCAGCTGCGCGGCCAGTTCCGCAAGGCCGCAGGACTGCTCGAGCCACACAAGGAGCTCGTGGTCCATAAAGTCCTCGTCCAGGAAAGAGGCGCACTGGGCGATCGAATAACACAATTCTTCCACCGTATAAACGTTTCGGTCGATGATCGCCAGCCTGTACGGTTTCTCCGCGATCCGTCCTGTTGTCAGTATGCTCTTACCCATTGATCACGATCTCCTGTTCCCACTTCATTCCCGTTGAGGGGAAGATCTCTCCGAATCCCAGGTCCTCCGCTTCAAGCCGCATTCGGTCCGCGGACTTCATGCTGAGCTTGATCCGGAGTCTCGTCGCTGCTCTCGGTCTCTTCGGCATGTTCTCGAGCTTCACGGTGATCTCGCGCTCGTTTCCTCTGTCGACCGATGTCTCCAGGAACACAATCTCGTCTCCGTCTTCGAGCAAAATATCGATCTGCGCCGCAGCGTCGTACCATTCCGCGCCTGCATCGAGAAGAGCCTGATAGACCGGCCTGCCTTTTCTCAGGCACTCCATTCCAATATTACATCTGAGGGCGTCCCTGCTCAGATAGAAATACTTGTCTGCTTTAGAGGAGAGCCCGCACGCAGCCATGGTGCTGTCTGCCGCGCCTTTGCTGTACAGCGTATCTCCCTGAAACGCTCTTCTGCCCCTGCAGATCAGGTTGAGCGACTCCTTCATCCATCCTCCGCCGAGCGCTTCGCCCGTCAGATAGGCCGCCGAATACTCCTTTTCCTGCATAAGCTGTCTCACTGCGCTGCAGAGGATCTTATCCTTTTGTTCTGCGTCCGCGTCTTCGGGGATCTCAATGCGGATCTCTTCGGGAAAGCACACGATCGGCCTCGTTTTTTTGTTGAAAGAGAGGCTGTAGAGCACAAGTTCTTTCTCAGACCAGCCGTCCAGAAGGAGCACCGACTGCCTTCTCTGCTCTTCATCCTGCGTGAGCACGTAGTGGTAGAATGACTTGAGATGCTCTTCAAATGCCACTTTATCGAGTCCCGGAAACAGGCGGTCGGCTGCCGCCCTCAGGATCTCTACGTTCCTCCGGTCACAAACTTGCGTGGTAAAAGTAATCGCCTCGATCTCTTCCGCCGTCACCTCCACAGAAAGAAGCCCGAAACAATAATGCAGATAATCGATCAGGATCTGCAGGTCCCTTTCATCCTCTCCTTGTCCGGCTGCAGCGAGGAGGTGCGTCATGGGCTCTCTGCCGGCCTCGGCAGATCTCTGAAGTGCTTCATTGCCAAAAGACCAGCTTCCGGAAGCGGGATCCTGAAAAGCCGCCATCGGAATGTTGAAATCCTCTCCCCGCGCGACCAGTGAAAATGTGTGCGGGTCCATTCCGGCTGTCAGCCTCCGCGTATTCAGATAGGAGATCTGGCAGAACGTCTCTGACAGGTCAACCCCCAGCAGATATTTTTTCTCAGGTAATCTGGTAAATAACATCACTGTCCTCCTCGGTCCCGAACAGCGCGGCAGTAAGATACTCTTTCCTCGAATAATCACTGATCAGCGCGGCAGTCTTTTCACGCTCTCTGCGCGCCGCCGCAAGGGACATGGCGTCGATCTGCGCGAACCGGTCCGACTGCGCGAGGTCTATCCTCGCGTCCTGTCCGATCGTCCCGCTCTCGACGATATTTTTCTCCTCGGGATCGTCGGTGATAAAATAGTGCACCTGCTCCCCATAGAAAAGGAAAAAGGAACTGACATAGAAGCCCCGCACCATTTCCTTCATCTCTCTTGCCATAAAAGGCTCCTGCTTTCCGCCCCTGTCCAGAGAACAGTGAATGACGACGTGTCCTCTTGCGCCTCTGGCTCCTCCAGGATTGTGGTACTCGATCATCGTCTCGCGGTCATACAGCCGAAGCCCCGGGCCGACGCCTCCGAACTGCCTGTAGAACGGGAAAACGATCTCCTCCCTCAGGAGCGAAGTCAGGAATCTTCCGGCGCTTTCCGCCTCTTCTTCCGAAAAGCTGTCACTTCTCTCGACAAGTGTCTTGAGGTATGCCAGTCTGCAGATCGCGGGCATTTCATGCCCCTCCCGGTCTGCAGCAGTGATAAGGCGCATGATGCCCGGCTCCATCTCATGCCAGTCGGCAAAGACATAGTGGCAGTACTGGGAAACGCCGGCTCCTGCCAGCACCCGATGGTTTTTCCCCCTGCGATACTGTCTCAGGAGCAGATCTTCCTGGCCGCGGGACATCTCTCCGCTGAAGAGCATCTGCGATAACAGCCTGTCCTCTGCCATAGTTACTGCAGGATCATCTTCCGCCTCATCTTCCGTCACTTCCAGGAGCGCGTCCCTGACTCTCAGAAGGTCTTCTGACAGTCCGTTGTACTCAGACAGGATCAGTTCCAGGATCCTTCGCTGATTGTCTCCCCTCTCAAATGCGGCCCACGCGATCCTTCCCGCCTTACTGCGGCTCTCGCCGTCCTCCGAAGCATCCGCTGCTGTTCCCAGCGCCGCATCCGACAAAACTGCGGCAGGAATATTCTCCGTGCCGCTGAGCGCGATCCAGTCCGCCGCCTCCGCGTACATACCGCAGCGGTTCATCAGCTCGATCGTCCTCACACAATCTTCCGCGCGGAGTTTCCCGGGCTCAAGCGTGCCTGCCATAGCCCTGAGCTTCTCAAGATCACCTGTCCTTTCATAGTAATCCATGAGCCTCAATTTGAGCCTGGTCCTGTAGGTGGGAGCGACAGAAGCCGACCTCACCAGGATCTCGCAATACTGCAGCGTCTCATCTGTGACTTCGAAGGACTCCCCCGCCACTCCCGAAATCTCCATTGCGAACGGGAGGTCTGCCATCTCCTGGTACGAGACCAGGTCAGGCGACTTGACGGGATCCATCATCCTGTCGCAGGTATAGGGGACGCTTGCCGTATATCGGTTGTGCTGCGCGTCCTCGAGAAAGATCCTGTTGTCTTCACCGTAAATGGGCAGGATACAATTTCCGCCCTCCATGGGATAGACCCGCTCCTTGCTGCTCTGCGCGTAGATCGTCACCGCTTTTTTCATATACAAATGCGTCGTCCTCAAATGAGACAGATAAGAGAGCTTGGTGAGGTCCCCTGCATTTGCCGGCCTGATCGATTCGTCCGCGAGCGCAGCGGTATAGAGCTCCGCAAGATTTTCCGTCATGCGGTGCTCCGAGATCTGCACCTCAAGAAAGCTGCGTATATCTTCCGCGCACTGCGCGTAAACGTCCGCATATCTCTTCCTGTTCCGGTACAGGTACAAATAGAAGTAAGCCCTGCTTCCGTTTGATAACATGCTGCCCCTGTAGGTGCTCTTCATCACGGAATCCGGGATCGCTCCGCTGTAGTCCTCCGGCATCGACTGCAGGAAGCATTCGGACAGGCGCATCAGCGTCAGTCCTTTGTCCACGGCTCTCGAATACCAGGTAAAATATTCCGCTCCCGTCCTGTTTCCCCTTATTAGAAGCGTACAAATACTCCTGAGGATCGGAAGCTGCAGGGAGCGCATTCTCTCCTGCGAATACGCCTTTGTCAAAATATGGTAAAGCGTCCGTGAAAACTCTCTTCTGCGCTCCGTCCTCTCCAGAACGTTCTCCATAGTTCCGGGATCGAGCAGTCCCTGTTTCATCGCGTAGAAGAGGACCTGCCTCTCAAAGGCATCTCCTCCGTACCTCCCTGTCCTCCTGTCCTCCTGAAGGCTCAGGTAGGAGGAGTCGGCAAAGATCATATCCCACGCCTCCATGTACAGAAGGGGACTCCTGCTCCCGTTTGTATACTGCTTTTTGAGGAAATTCCATCTCGCGGGCAGTCCGGGAGCGTATTCCGGCAGGAGCTGCAGCATCATCCACGCGATTCTCCAGTCCGACGGATTTCTTCTGTAGCGCTCTCTCAGGATCCTGCCGACGCGGGGTGTGATCACATCCGCGTCGTGATAGGCGAGTGCGGTGAGAAACTGCCTGTAGCAGTACTCAATATCCGACTCCCCTTCGTACTGGCTGTATCCCATCTCCAGCACTTCGCCGGGAGCGACGCCGGCCAGCTTTCTGCGCACGCTCTCAAGCTCCAGCACAGCCTGGTGTATCCTGTTTTCCATAAGAAGAAGCTGCGCTGCATACAGTCTGGAAAGAATGCTGTCCCTTCTCAGGAAGGACAATCTTTTGACCAGTTCATCTGCCTGCCTGAGCCACTCGCCGTTGTTGATCCCGCTCGGAAGGCCCTGCGCCTCCCTGGCCCAGCCTATATGCAGGCGCTCATAATGGCGCATGATCTCAATGAGAGCCCTTCTGCTCTCCCTCTCCTGTCTGGCTCTGCCGTCGCTTCTCCTCCTGTATATGATCTCAACAGGAATCTGAATCTCCTGATAGGGTGACCGAAGATAGATCCTGCCGAAATTACGGCCGGCATGAAGCCTGTGCTTTTCCACTTTATAAGAAAACGTGCAGGTATCGCCGATGAAGTCTTCCCCCTCAAGAACTGCGGATGCCGGCGCCAGAAATGCTCCCGACATGCTGACCCCAAGCCTGCAATATCCCCAGCCGCGTCTGCGGATCCCGATGCGGTACACAGCCGATTCGGAGTCCCTCGAATAGTTTCCGATCTCAAGGATCTCCGTCCTGATCTCTTTTACATCAGTCTGAAACTCGACCGGATCCTTTCCGCAGGCCGCGATAAGGAATTCCTCCACATTCTGCTCATTCCCGGGATACTGCGCAAGTCCCCTGTACAGCATCTTCTCCTCGTCCGTGACCAGCGACTGCGCAAAGTCCTTCCTGTAGAACAGTCTTACCGCGCTGCCCCAGTCCTCATCAGCCAGTGAGAGAAAACGCTCTGCCGCAGTATTCTGATGAGGGATCTCCCGAAGCTCCTTTCCGGAGATCTGAGGCGTGATCACATCGGCCTTAAACGGGAGCCTGTACTCACCCCGGTTGGATACGATCCCGATCGTCCCTTCGCAGACGTCTCCTTCTTTCAGAGTTCCCGCATCAAAGCGCCAGCTGATCCTGTCCGGGTTCTCCGCAAAGCTGTCCCGCCGCAGCTGCATATGAAAGCTGTCCGACGTCAGAAATCCGGTCACGGCAGTTCCGGGCGGTCCCGCCACTACAAACTGCCCTTCCGCCGTCCCTCCGGGCCTCACTGTAAAGCTGAGCTTCTCAGGAGTGATGCTCAGCCCCTTATCCGAAATATTGTATTCCTCGCCGGCCATATTGACAGCCGTATAAACTTCACGATATCCCATATTCTTACGCTCCGAAGCACATAATATCCCAATATACAAGGATTATAGCACAAAAAACGAGGCGGCATGTTCAAATGCCGCCCCGTTTTCTTTGATCAAAGGCCCTTATTGAAGAATTTTACTCGGGTCTTTGACACCCAGGATCCCCAAAAGGCTGATAAAGCCTTATTTTTTTAGTCAAATTCAAATTACCTACTATTCCTAAACTCC
>JBGUJH010000058.1:0-3306 GCA_045113775.1 Lachnospiraceae bacterium
CACGACGGACACGCTAATCGTTCAATCGTTATTATACTAAGGCTGTATTTTGCTCACAACGTCCAACTGGATGTATTCGGCAAAAAAAGATGGGCACATGCGGTTTACATAATCTGAACCCACTTTGCACCCACCCCCGCTTGGAGGTAAGAAACGCCGAATTGTATGATTATTGGTGTCCTAACGCATAAAAGAAGCTACTTTTGTTCGGTAGACAAAAGTGGCTTCTTGTTGTTATCACTGCCGGCGTATGGTATACTCAGCTCGATAGATCGGGTTTTGAGAGGACGAAAGGAATGAAGCTGGTCGCCGTTAAACCTCAAGACAGGGAGCTCTTGTGGAATATCAATCAAAAGTATCTGTATGAGATGACAAACTTCTATGATGACGAGATGGATACGCTGGGCAATCTGAATTATGGATATTTTGATGCCTACTTCACGGACCCGAAGCGCAAAGCGTTCTTTTTGTTTGACGAGAAGCAAGTACTTGTGGGTTTTGCCATGATCCACCCATATTCCAATCTGAACGAGAAGCCGGATTATGTGCTGGCAGAATTTACAGTTTTTCCAGTGTATCGGAGAAAACATCTTGCGGAAAAAGCAGCGGAAATGATATTTGAACGGTTCAAAGGCTGTTGGGAAATCAAATACAATGAAAAGAACATCGCTGCAAAAACGCTGTGGAACAAGGCAACTGAACAATACTTCCCCAAAGTGACCCGCTTAAACGACACTGAGACCGTGCTTTCATTCTGCACAACATGACAGATTCCCGTTTGTCGCTTGGAACGTACCCTTTTCTTTGTGTTTTTTTATGGTTTTTAGGCTTTGTTTAACCGCACGGAAGATTTTAACTTGCAGAAGCGGACACCGTTTGGCACAGCGCAGGCAGCAATTCTACACAATGGGATAGATTTCAGATTTGATAGAAATATCCGAAAGGCAGGTCAACAACATGCGAATCATCACAGTCAGCAGACAGTTTGGCAGCGGAGGGCGTGAACTCGGCAAAAGGCTCGCGGACCTTCTCGGCTGGGACTATTATGATAAAGAGATCATTGAGGCCCTCGCGGAGGATCAGGGAATGAGTCCGGAACATGTGCGGGAGACCCTGAGCCACCATGGCTGGCACAACGTGCAGCTGACATACCGCAACAGCTTCGCGCAATTGGGCTTCGACCACGGTATGCGCACCCGGCTCCTCCTGCGGCAGCGTGAAATCATTCAGAATATCGCGGAAGCCGGCAATGACTGCATCATAGTCGGCCGGGATGCAGACGTCATTCTGCAGGAGCATCACCCTTTCCGCGTATATGTCTGCGCCGATCTTCAGGCCAGGCTGAAACGATGCATGGTCTATGAGCTGAAGCGCCCCCGCTCCGAACGACTGACGGAAAAGGAGATCCTTCGCAACATCCGCCAGATCGACAAAAGCAGAAGCCGGACCAGAGAAGTCCTGACCGGAAAACGCCGCAGTGACAGCAGCATGTTCGACCTTACCGTAAACGCCACCGGCTGGGACATCAAGCCGCTGACATCCGCCGTAGCAGATTTTGCCATGTGCTGGTTTGAGGCGCGGGATGAGAAAACCGCTGCCGCCATCGCGCCCGAGGATGAGAAAGCATGAAAACACAGAGCGAACATAAAGATCTTACCTCCGGCGTCGTCTGGAAGCGCCTTGTGGTGTTTTTCCTCCCCATTGCCGCCGGCACCTGCATCCAACAGCTGTATAACGCGGTCGACGGACTGATCGTTGGCCGCTTTGTCGGAACGATCGCCCTCGCAGCCGTAGGCGGCAGTTCCGCTATGATCATCAATGTTCTCATCGGTTTCTTTGTCGCTGTCACAGCCGGCGCCTCCGTCGTGATAGCCCAGATCTACGGCGCGGGACGCAGGGAAGATGTGCGGATCGCGGCCGGAAACGCAGTCGCGGTCTTTGCACTGATGGGCGTTTTCCTGATGGCTCTGGGCTTCATCACCGCCCCCGCGATGCTTCGTCTGCTCCGGACCCCGGAAGATACGCTGCGTTTCTCGGCGCTGTATCTCCGAATCTATTTTCTCGGCGTACCTTTTGTTTTGGTTCTGAATATTGAGTCGAACATGCTCCGCTCTGTCGGCGATTCCTTCAGTCCTTTCGTCTTTATGGTGATCGGCTGTGTGACAAACATTATCCTTGACGTTGTGTTTGTCGTCTTATTCCGCTGGGGCGTCGCGGGAGTTGCCGTCGCTACGGTTATCGCTCAAGTGGTCAATATGTTCCTGCTCACGCGGAAGCTGATGCGAACCAGCGAGCCCTACCGGCTGAGTTTCCGGGAGATGAAGCTCAGGGGCGTCTATCTCTCCAACATGTTCCGGCTCGGGATCCCTTCCGGTCTGCAGAACACCATGTATGGCATCTCCAATGTGATCGTGCAGATCGGTGTCAACTCTCTCGGCACGGTCGTCGTCGCCTCCTGGGCTATGACCTCGAAAATCGACGGCATCTTTTGGGCGGTGAGCAATGCTTTGGGTGCTGCGATCACCAGCTTTGTCGGCCAGAATCTGGGCGCAAAGAAAGAAGACCGGGTCAAGCTCTGTGTGAAACAGGGTCTCTTCCTTCACTTCGGCATCACCATTGGGCTCAGCGGACTTATCCTGCTCGCGGCAAACCCCCTCCTGCACCTGTTGACGGAGGACCCGGCCGTTATCTCCACCACATGGGAGATGATTCTGTATTTCGTCCCCTTTTACTTTACCTGGACGCTGATCGAGGTCCTGTCCGCGGTCTTGCGCGGCTCCGGTGATGCGGTTCGCCCGGTCGTTATCATCGGTCTGGGCATTTGCGCCTTTCGTGTTCTGTGGGTCGTCACGATTTTCCAGATCCTCCACACGCTCCCTGTGCTCTGCTTGACCTATGTATGCTCCTGGACACTCACCAGCATCATGATGCTGCTCTACTTCCGCCGCTCCAACTGGCTGGATCGAAGCGGAAGGATCCTGGACAAATGATCGATTGATCAGCAACTTCCATCCGGACTATGGTCACGCTCTTAATGTCATTATCCCGGATGATTGCCGTCAACTTTTCGGAATAATCCACCGCATCCAGCTTCGGGCAACCAATGATGGTGATTTTGCCCTTCATGAAGTCCTCATGCATATTTGCATAGGCGTATGCTGTACAGTCTGCCGCGATCAGCAGCTTTGCACCGTCGAAGAAGGGAGCTTGAGTCGGCAGAAGTTTGATCTGGCAAGGCCACTGGTTCAGGCGAGAAACAGAGTGAGCGCGAATCTGAGTCGTTTCCTGGTCCTGAGCAATATCCTC
>JBGUJH010000059.1:0-30756 GCA_045113775.1 Lachnospiraceae bacterium
CGTCTTACAATAACAGACTATCACTTTCCACCTTACGATGTATATACGATTTTTAAAGGAAATCGCATATACGTCTGGTTCATTATACCTTTTCGTCGCTCTTGAGTATAATTAGCTTAAGTTGATTATCGTTTGACCACGGTGGAGTCAGGGGCTTTGTATCATCATAAGTATTGTGTTAAAATTAAAGATACGGATTCAGACCATTCTCGATTTCAATAGCACAGGGAGGCAAAAAGTGGGCCATAATTTAAAGATTGAACCCGCGCACAGCATGATGCCGGGTGTTACCGTGATGAAGGACGGCGTGATCATATCCGCGGTATTTCGCGGCCCTGAACCTTGCGGACTTGTCCTCTATAAAAAAGCGGACGGGAGCAAGGTTAGTATCCTGTTTACCGATGAATACAGGTTCGGAAGTCTCTATTCCGTCAGAATCACTTTTCTGGATCCTTCCGAGTGGTGTTACAGACTTTTCTGCGGCAGCACTTTCTTCATTGATCCATGCAGCAGGAGCATTGAATCCGTGCAGACCGATGGAAAGGAAGTAAAAGCAGGCGGCTTTTTCTATGAGCCGGACAATAAACTTCCCTCCTACAGGGAGAATTTTCATAAAAGAGGAGGGGAGACTGTCATATACTGTCTCCATGTCCGCGGCTTTACCATGCTCGCGAAAGGACTGAAGTCCCGGCCCGGAACCTTTTCGGCCGCTGCCGAGAGAGCTTCTTATCTCAGGGAACTGGGAGTCAACGCCGTTGAACTCATGCCTGTTTATGAGCTGCAGCCGGTCACAAGGCCGCAGCAAGGTCCCAGGACAATGGAGGACGCGCTTGCGCTTTATCCCGTAAGTAAAGACGGCCTTCCCGTCAAAGATCTTTCGGTCAAGACAGTCAACTACTGGGGATACACAAGGGGATTCTATTACGCGCCTTCTTCCGCATACAGCACGCCCGGATACGAAGGCGGACCGCAGAAGGAATTCGCGGATATGGTCAAAAGATTCCACGGTGAAGGGATCAGTGTTTACCTGCAGCTGTATTTTCCCGTATCTGTCGCGTCCCAGCAGCAGATCGAGATCGCCAGGTTCTATGTGACCCATTACGCGGTCGACGGATTCCGTCTCATGGGAAGTATTGCGGACATCAGAGCTTTTTCCTCTGATCCGCTTCTGTCGGACGTGCGCCTCTTCCACACAGATTTCCCTTACAGCGAGATCGAGGGAATGGACGCGGAAAATCCTGAATCCGGCGCTGTTTTGACAGATAATCTCTTCAGCTTCAATGACAGGTTCTCCAAGCTGATCCGCCGTTTCTGCAAGAGCGACGATTATGTGATGCGCGAGTTCCTGTATGAGTTTTTCAAGGTCCCGTCAGGACACGGAAACGTCCACTACGTATGCAGCAGTGACGGATTCACTCTCAGGGATCTGGTCTCCTATAATGACAGGCATAATGAAGCCAACGGAGAGGGCGGAAACGACGGAACTGCGGACAATTACAGCTGGAACTGCGGGTCAGAAGGGGATTCTGACCGGGAAGACGTACTCAGGCTCCGCCGCAATCAGATCCGTAATTTCCTTACCCTTTTATTCCTCTCCCAGAGCACGCCGATGATAAACGCCGGTGATGAGTGTTTCAACACGCAGTATGGCAATAACAATCCTTACTGCCAGGACAATGAGACGGGATGGACCAAGTGGGACAACGGGGAGACCGGTGACCACATCCATGAATATGTCCGCAGGATCATCCGGTTCAGAAACGAACACCCCGTGTTCAGCGGACTTGCTCCTTTCAAGAATACGGATTACATCGGCTGCGGATATCCCGATCTTTCCCTGCACGGACAGGAAGCCTGGAAACCGGACCTGAGCCATTTCAGTCACTCGATCGGCATCTGCCTGTGCGAGAACTATGTCAGGGGATCTGATAAGACAGAACTTATCTACCTCGCGATCAACATGCACTGGGAGAAACAGGAGCTTGGCCTTCCAAAACTGGCGCCCGGAAGACGCTGGAACCTCCTTATAGACACGGCTCTGGAAGATTCCTTTATAGAAGGAGAGTCCATTGTTGACGACCAGCACGTTGTGGAAGTCGAACCCCGGTCCATAAGGATCCTCTGTGCAGTGACGTCCAATAAACCTGTGAAGCGCAGGAAAAAGAAGAAAGCTGCCAAAGAGAAGAAATCAGAAAATGCTACAGGCACATCTGCCAAGACGAAACTCTCTGGGACGGCAGCAGTCAGGACGGAGAAACCCGAGACTGAAACCGGTGCAGCTGTTAAAACGGAAAAGGCTGAGAATGAAGAGTAAAGAAAAGATCACTGTCAGGAAAACTACAGGTCATTTGAATACAGTATTGAAACACAAGTATCTGGTCATGGAAGGGTGCTTTAAAGTAGGTCTCTACAGACAAGGCCTGCTTCATGATCTCTCCAAATTCGCGCCCACGGAATTTATGGTCGGCGCCAGATACTGGCAGGGCAATCGCTCGCCCAACAACGCTGAAAGAGAAGAGAAGGGTTACAGCGCCTCCTGGCTCCATCATAAAGGGCGCAACCGCCATCACTTTGAGTACTGGGTCGACTACAACCTCCGCGGGGAGATGGGGAGCGGCCCGGTCATCCCCGTCAAGATGCCCGGAAGATATGTGATCGAAATGCTCATGGACCGCATAGCGGCCAGCAAGGTATATGCCGGAGACAAATATGATGATTCTTATCCTCTTAAGTATTTCGAACAGGGAACGCACGTGATCAGATTCATGCATCCCGAGACAGCTAAGCTCCTCCATATGCTTCTGAAGATGCTGGCGGAGGAAGGAGAGGAGAAGACATTTGCCTATGTGCGCAGACACCTGCACAAATGAAGAGAGAGACGCAAGGTTCCGGCGTGCGCTAGACCTCATAGTACGCACGGAAGAACGGGAGCGTCACGGCATCGGCATGCAGAAAGAAAAGACTCTGCATGCCGTTCTTAAGGCTTATGAGGACCCCGATGAAGATCATCACGAGATCCCGATCGAGAGCTTTATCGCGGACATATATTGTGAAAAGACCGGGACGATCACTGAGATCCAGACTGCAAATTTCGGCTATCTCAGAGAAAAACTTGACGCCTTTCTTCCGCTTTATCATGTCACGGTCGTCTACCCGATCCCCGCGAGCAAGTGGATCACCTGGATCGACCCTGAGACCGGAGAATTGGAAAAGCGGAGCCGCTCTCCCAAGAAAGGGAGTTTCTACAGCGCTTTTCGCGAGCTTTACAGGATATCGTCCTATCTGGACCATCCCAATCTTTCCATAAAGCTTATCCTTCTGGATATGGAGGAATACCGGCTCCGCGACGGATGGAGCAGGGACGGCAAAAGAGGGTCCCACCGGTACGACAGAGTGCCCACAAGGATAGTGAGAGAGACTCTGATCACTGAGCCCCGGGACTACATGCAGTTCATACCTTATGAACTGGAGGAACCTTTCACTGCAAAAGAACTCGCTGAGAGCTGCGGCCAGAAAGGGAAGAGTTTTTCAACGGAGGCGCTGATCCTGCGGAAAATGGGAGTCATTGAGCAGGTCGGAAAGAGAGGTCGCTCCTACCTATACAGAGTAGCGCAGTGACTGCATCACTCTTACAATTAAGAACATGAGGAAACAGAATGTACAACGATACACAATTTGAAAATGAACTCTCGGCTATCGACCTTCTCGGGCCTGAACCTTCGGACGAGCACAGCCGAGAGCTGTACTATATCGGAAAACTGAGGACCCTGATCGCAGACAAGTCAAAGGCGGCCGGAAGGCCGCTTACCGCCTGCACAGTTACCTTTGGCTGCCAGATGAATGCCAGGGATTCAGAGAAACTGATCGGAATCCTGATCAAATCAGGTTTTGTACCGACAGAATCGGAGAATGCGGATTTTGTCATATTCAACACCTGTACAGTCAGGGACAACGCTGACCAGAGGACATTCGGGCGACTGGGAAGGATCAGCCATCTCAAGAAGAAAAACCCTCACATGAAAGTCGCGATCTGCGGCTGCATGATGCAGGAAAAAGGAAACGTCGAAAAAGTCAGAAAGAGCTATCCGTTTGTAGACCTGATCTTCGGCACCCACAATATCTACCGCTTCGCGCAGTATCTGTGGGAAGTCTATGACACGGACCGCAAGGTCACCGAAATCTGGGATAAGACCGACAAGATCGTGGAAAATCTTCCGATCGAGAGAAAATATCCCTATAAATCCGGCATCAATATTATGTTCGGCTGCGACAATTTCTGCAGCTACTGTATTGTTCCCTACGTAAGAGGCAGGGAGCGCAGCAGGGATCCCAGGGAGATCCTTCGTGAGTGCGAGAATCTGGCCCGTGACGGCGTGACCGAGATCATGCTGCTGGGACAGAACGTCAATTCATATGGAAAAGGACTCGATAACCCGATCAGTTTTGCTCAGCTTCTCGAAGAGGTCTGCAAAGTGGAAGGTATAAAGAGAGTCCGTTTTATGACTCCCCATCCCAAGGATCTGTCTTATGACCTGATCCGCGTGATCCGGGACAATCCCAAAGTCGCGAGACATGTGCATCTGCCTCTGCAGAGCGGCTCAGACAGCATCCTGCGGAAAATGAACCGCCATTACACCAAAGAGCAGTTCATTGACCTGGCGCAGAAGATCCGGGATGAGATCCCGGATGCTGCCATCACGACAGATATAATCGTGGGCTTTCCGGGTGAGACCGCCCGGGATGTGGAGGATACCGTCGATGTGATCGAGAGAGTGGGCTTCGACAATGCCTATACTTTCATTTATTCTCCCAGGAGGGGGACGCCGGCGGCGTCCATGCCTGACCAGGTGCCCGAAGAGGAAGTGAAGGCCGGATTCGACAAAGTCCTCTCAGCTGTACAGAAAAACGCGAGGGAAAGGTCGGCGCTTCTGGAAGGGCGGGTCATGGAAGGTCTCGTCGAAGAGCTGAACACGCAGAAGGAAGGCTATGTGACATGCCGCCTTTCCAATAACATGATCGTCCATGTTCCGGGAGATGCTTCCCTGATCGGCAGTTACCGGCCGATCCGCCTCGAAGAGTGCCGCGGCTTTTACTATTTCGGACATATCGTTGAAGAGGCGTGATGCCGATGAAGATCATGAGATTCCGAACAGGATCTCCTAAAGTATACAGAAATGAAGGAAATGAATGAGTATTAAGCTGGAAGAACAGGATTTATCCAAACTCAGTCCCATGATGCAGCATTATCTGAAGACCAAAAAAGAGTATCCCGGCTGCATCCTCTTTTACCGGCTCGGCGATTTCTATGAAATGTTCTTCGAAGATGCCGAGATCGTATCGAGAGAACTGGAACTTACTCTGACGGGCAAGAGCTGCGGTCTCCCTGAGAGAGCGCCGATGTGCGGAGTCCCTTTCCATGCGGTGGACAGCTATCTGACCCGCCTCGTGGAGAAGGGATACAAAGCGGCGATCTGCGAACAGGTGGAAGATCCCAGGACTGCCAAAGGCATGGTAAAGCGGGAAGTCATCCGCATTGTCACGCCCGGCACAAACCTGGACATGGAGTCCATCGAGGAGGGAAAGAACAACTTTATCTTCTGTATCCTCTACAGCAGGCAGGGAAAGAGCGGGATCGCCGTGGCGGACGTCACGACCGGCGAGTTCTATATGACGGAGACAGAGGGTGACAGGAAGGTCTACGACGAGATCATCCGGTATTCGCCTTCAGAGATCATATGCAGTGACAGTTTCATGCTCTCGGGACTTGACCTGAGAGATATGCAGGACAGACTGGGCATCATTATCAATACACTCGGTCCTCACTATTTTGACGAGGCAGCGTCACAAAAAGTCCTGCTGGAGCACTTTCACGTATCCAGCCTGATCGCGCTGGGAATGGACGACAAGAGGACGGGCAGCGCCGCGGCGGGCGCACTTCTGAAATACTTGTATGACACTCAGAAGAATTCTCTGTCAAATATTACAGGTATCAGCGTCTACGCCTCCGGCAAGTACATGCTTCTGGACAGCTCCACGAGGAGGAATCTGGAACTCACGCAGACTATGCGGGAGAAGAAAAAGCGCGGATCCCTTTTGTGGGTGCTGGACAGGACAGCCACTGCAATGGGCGCCCGCAGGCTCCACCAGATGCTCGAACAGCCGCTCATAGACCGCGCTCTGATCGAACAGAGGCTTGACGCGGTAGAAAAACTGTGCCAAAACACTGTTGACCGGGATGAGATCAGAGAATATCTGCAGCCGGTCTATGACCTTGAGAGACTCATGACCAGGGTCAGTTACGGAACAGCCAATCCCAGGGACCTGATCGCGCTGCGCAGCTCCCTGAAAATGTTCGCGCCCATCCGCCAGGTCCTGGAAGACTTTGACGGGGGACTTCTCACAGAGCTGAGGGAGGACATGTCCGACTTTGACGAGATCGTGGATCTTCTGGAGCGCTCCATCGAGGATGAACCTCCGCTGCAGGTCAAAGAGGGCGGTATAATACGAACCGGGTTCGATCCGGATATCGACAGGCTCAGAGAGGCCAAGACCCAGGGACGCAAGTGGCTTATGGACCTGGAAGCGCAGGATCAGCAGCGCACAGGCATCAAGAACCTGCGAATCAAATACAACAAAGTATTCGGCTATTATTTCGAGGTCACAAATTCCTTTAAAAACCTTGTGCCCCCGGACTATCAGAGGAAACAGACGCTGGTAGGCGCCGAGCGCTATACCTCCGATAAGCTTAAATCCCTTGAGGACACGATCCTGAACGCGGAGGACAAGCTCAATACTCTCGAATATGACAAATTCTGCGAGATCAGGGATACGGTCGGCGGCCAGATCTCAGTGATCCAGAAAGCAGCCAGAGCGCTCGCCATGCTCGATGTTCTCTGCTCCCTTTCCCTGGTCGCTGAGAGAGGACGCTATGTGCGCCCTGCGATCAATGAAAAGGGATACATCAAGATCAAGGAAGGACGCCATCCGGTCGTCGAGAAAATGCTTCAAGGGGAGTTTATCTCCAACGATACGGTCCTTGACGGCAGGAAGAACGCGATCGCGATCATCACAGGCCCCAACATGGCCGGCAAGTCCACCTACATGCGCCAGGTCGCGCTCATATGCCTGATGGCGCAGATCGGAAGTTTCGTGCCCGCTGCCTCTGCGGACCTGTGCGTTGTGGACAGGATCTTTACCAGGGTCGGCGCGTCCGATGACCTGGGCAGCGGCCAGAGCACCTTTATGGTGGAGATGAACGAAGTCGCCAATATTCTCAGGAACGCGACGCCGAACTCTCTCCTGATCCTTGATGAGATCGGCAGGGGAACTTCCACATACGACGGACTCTCCATTGCCTGGGCCGTCATCGAACATATCAGCAACAGGAAATTCCTGGGGGCTAAGACGCTGTTCGCGACACACTACCACGAGCTGACAGAACTCGAGGGCAAAATAGACAATGTCAGCAACTATTGTGTCGCGGTCAAGGAAAAAGGAGATGACATCGTATTCCTCCGTAAAATCATAAAAGGAGGGGCGGACAAGAGTTACGGCATTCAGGTCGCAAAACTCGCCGGACTGCCCGATCTGGTGATCGACAGGGCCAAGGAGCTTCTGGAACAGCTCACGGACAGCGATATTACGGAGAGGATCCAGAGCATTGAGACTAAGGCCGGACAAGGAAGCGGAAAGACCGGAAAAGTGAAGCATTACGATGATGTGGACCTGGGCCAGATGTCCCTGTTCGAGACCGTGAGCGATACAGACGTGCTCAGGGAACTCGAGCAGATCGACATATCCAACCTGACTCCCCTGGATGCCCTCAACACACTGTATCGACTGCAGACAGAACTTAAGAACCGATGGAAGGGATAAAGAACAGAGAAGATCCCGAGCGAGGAAACAGTTTTGGAAATTCATTTACTCAGTGAAGAGACGATAAACCGGATCGCTGCCGGAGAAGTGGTAGAGCGGCCCGTAAATGTAGTGAAAGAACTGGTGGAGAACTCCATAGACGCCGGAGCTACCGCCATTACGGTCGAGATCCGGGAAGGCGGCAAGAAGATGATCCGCGTCACGGACAACGGATGCGGCATCGAGAAAAGCCAGATCGCCAAGGCATTCGAACGGCACGCCACGAGCAAGATCAGGGACGACAGCGACCTCACAAGACTTGTCAGTCTGGGATTCAGGGGAGAAGCGCTGTCCAGCATAGCGGCTGTCGCGCAAGTGGAGATGATCACGAAGACCAGAGATTCACTGACCGGTATCAGAGCCACCAACCAGCCATTGAACGGTTTTTCCGCGAACGAACCTGTCCGCCTTGATATGGAGGAGATCGGTGCTCCTGACGGCACCAGCGTAGTCGTGAGGAACCTCTTTTACAACGTCCCGGTGCGGGCCAAATTCCTCAAGCAGCCCCAGACAGAAGCCGGATATATAACCGATCTGGTGGAGCGCCAGGCGCTATCGCATCCGTCCTTATCTTTCCATTACAGAGTGGACGGCAAAGAAAAACTCCACACGACCGGAAACGGCGATCTCAAAGAGCTCCTGTACAGGATCTACGGCCGGGAGATCAGCAAAAAAGTGCTGCCGGTGAAAGTTTCAGACGGACACTACAGCCTGGAGGGCTTTATCGGCAGGCCGGAAGTCAGCCGTTCCACAAGGAACTTCGAGATATTCTTCGTCAATCGAAGAATGCTGAGGAGCAACACACTTTCCAAGGCTCTCGAAGCCGGATACAGAACAGACCTCATGCAGCATAAGTTCCCTTTCGCCGTCCTTCACTTATCAGTTCCAACGCAGGAAGCCGACGTCAACGTACATCCGACCAAGATGGAAGTCCGCTTTTCTGATCCTGAAGCAGTATTCCGGTTCATAGACGAGAATGTCCACGATGTGCTGCACAGCGCGGAGCTCATACCTGAAGAAATACTGGAAACGCAGGCGCAGGAGCGAAAGAGAAAGAGACAGGAAGCAGAAGAGGCAAGGCGCAGGCTTGAGAGCGAGCCGCATCCGGAGCCATTTGAGAGGGCCCGATTTGTATCGGAACCCCTGTCCTCGTACGGCAGTTCCAACGCCGGGAAAGAGGACTCTGCGGGAGCAGTCCACACGACCGGTTCCTCATTGGAGATCATTTTCACAGATCCCGAGCCGGTCAGTCCCAAGGGGCCCTCGAGGGTGGAAACAGAGGATTACCTCTTTGAGGACAAGAGGATCCCGAGCGGCACGCCTGTATCCGGCGAACATCGCAAAGGCACATTTCAGCAGGGGAGCCTTTTTGAGAACACCGATTTTTCCGACAGCGGAGAGGAGAAGATCCTGCTCAAAGACAACAGGCGGAGCTTTCGGATCATCGGTCAGGTCTTCGAGACCTACTGGCTGATCCAGTACGAGGGCAAACTTCTCGTGATCGACCAGCACGCGGCCCACGAAAAGGTGAATTACGAGCGCCTGATGAAGCGCCTCGAGAGCGGTGACCCTTCTGCGTCCGGATCCCAGATGCTGGCACCGGCCGGCGTCATTACACTGACGGGACGTGAAGAAGGCGAACTGCATACACACGAAGAAGTCTTCAAGGCCATGGGATATGAGATCGAGCCCCTCGGCGGGAGTACTTACGCGATCCGTGCGGTACCGATGGAACTCTACGGAAATGACCCCACAGAGCTCCTGCGCGAGACGCTCGAAGAAATGGTAGAAGAGAAGATGACGGGAACGCCGAAAGCGATCCTGGCAAAGATCGCATCGATGTCCTGCAAAGCCGCTGTAAAAGGCAATTCTCTTCTGTCCGTCAAAGAGGCAGAAGCTCTTATTGATGAACTTCTGGGACTCGATAACCCTTACCATTGCCCGCACGGCAGACCTACAATGATCGTGTTCACCCAGTCAGATATGGACAAAAAATTCAAGAGGATCGTCACATAATTGACCGGTCTTCAAACTCATATGAAGAGGGATCTTATGCCTGAAATCCGCCAAACCAAAGAAACTCCATTACTGATCATCGCGGGACCGACCGCTTCCGGCAAGAGCGCTTCCGCCGTAGAGCTGGCGATCCGAATGGACGGAGAAGTCGTCTCCGCGGATTCCATGCAGGTCTACCGGGGAATGGACATAGGGAGCGCCAAAGTCACTCAGGAGGAGATGCGGGGCGTCCCCCATCACCTGATCGACTGCGTGGATCCGTCCGAAAACTGGAATGTCGTCCGCTTCAAAGAACAGGCGCGTGAAGCAGTCCGTGATATCGCGGGCAGAGGTAAACTCCCCATCCTGTGCGGCGGCACGGGGTTTTATATCCAGGCCCTCCTGTATGATATTGATTTCACGCAGATGGAAGAAAACACACCTCTCAGGCAGCGCCTATCCGATATGGCGGCAGAGAAAGGCCCGGAAGCGGTGCATGCGCTCCTGGCGCAGAGAGATCCCGCCTCCGCCGCCGCGATCCATCCCAACAATATCAAGAGGGTCATAAGGGCTCTTGAGTTTATTGAAGAGAGCGGCAGTTCCATTGCCGCCCACAATGCTCAGCAGAGGGAGAGGGAATCCGCGTACCGCTCGGTATTTTTTGTCCTCACCATGGACAGGGCAAAGCTCTACGAGAGGATCGACAGGCGCGTAGATATCATGATGCAGCAGGGACTCCTTGAAGAGGTCACAAAGCTCAGGGATCTGGGAATCCCGAGAGACAGCACCGCGATGCAGGGAATCGGATACAAACAGATCTTCGGCTTTCTGGAAGGGGAGTACAGCCTTGAGGAGGCAGTCCGACTGATCAAGAGGGATACAAGGCACTTTGCCAAAAGACAGCTGACCTGGTTCAGACGTGAGAAAGAAGTCCATTGGGTGGATATCGATCAATTCGGAAGCGGGGAAGAGCTGTGGGACTATATGCAGCGGACTGCTCAGGAAATAATCACAAAATAAAGGAGACATACTATATGCGATCAATTTACCGCCGGTTCGGTATTACGGATGAGGTACTTAATTACGCAGCGCCTGTACTGGACAGGCTCTCTGAGCGCTTCAGGCAGATCGATGAGACGGCGGAATATAACCAGCTCAGGATCATAAAGGCTATGCAGGACGCGCATATCGGCGAAGCAAACCTTAAAGGAACGACCGGATACGGATATGACGACATCGGAAGGGACGGGCTCGAGAGAGTCTATGCTTCTTATTTTCACACGGAAGACGCGCTGGTAAGGCCTCAGATCACCTGCGGCACCCACGCGCTGGCTCTCGCGCTCATGAGCAATCTGAGGCCGGGAGATATACTTCTCTCGGCGGCCGGAGCGCCCTACGACACTCTTCAGGAAGTCATAGGGATCAGGCCTTCCAGGGGATCTCTTGCGGAATACGGCATCGGTTACCGCCAGGTCGACCTCAGGCCTGACAGCACTTTCGATTTCGAAGGGATCCGCGAGGCACTTGCCGATGAGAAGATCAGGCTTGTCACGATCCAGAGGTCCAAGGGATACCAGAGCAGAAGAACGCTCAGCGTCGCTCAGATCGGAGAGGCGATCAGCATGATCAAGAGCATCCGGCCGGATGTCATCTGCATGGTGGACAACTGCTACGGAGAATTTGTGGAGCGGACAGAACCCTCTGATGTCGGGGCTGATATGATCGTAGGATCCCTCATCAAAAATCCGGGAGGAGGCCTTGCTCCGATCGGCGGTTACATCGCAGGAACGGCCGAGTGTGTGGAAAACGCTGCGGTGAGGCTGACATCACCCGGACTCGGTAAAGAGGTCGGCGCCACACTGGACGTCCTTCCTTCTTTCTATCAGGGTTTCTTCATGGGACCTGTTGTGACCGCATCCGCGCTTAAAGGCGCGATCCTGGCGGCAAACCTGTACGAACCGCTTGGATTTGAAGTACTGCCTGACAGCACGGAGAGCCGCCATGACATCATTCAGGCGATCACTTTCGGAACGCCGGAAGGCGTGATCGCGTTCTGTCAGGGAATACAGGCAGCATCACCTGTCGACAGTTTTGTCACTGCAGAGCCCTCGGATATGCCCGGTTACGACAGCCAGGTAATTATGGCGGCCGGCGCTTTCGTTTCAGGTTCTTCCATTGAGCTCAGCGCGGACGGACCGATCAAGCCGCCCTACAACGTCTATTTTCAAGGCGGCCTGACCTGGCCTCATGCCAAGCTCGGCATTTTAAAGTCACTTCAGAATCTCCTCGACAGGGGATTATGCAGTCTGAACTGACCGGAATCATTTCGGCATTTCTGTCTTAGCGGCGCCCGGAGAGGCTTCAGGAGGCAGAATGAACCAATATGAAGAATTACCCTATGAGCGATTTCTCTCGAGCGGAGCGCGGAGCCTTACCAATGCCGAACTGCTCGGAATCATTCTCAGGACCGGCACTAAAGGGGTATCCGCTGTTGAACTGGGACGGCAAATCCTGGGGATCCACGATCCGCAGTGCAATTCCCTCTCAGCACTTCCAAGGCTCAGCATGGAAGAACTCAGGGCGATCCCGGGAATCGGCGAGGTGAAGGCGGTGAAGATCCTGTGCCTTTCCGAAATCGCCCGCAGGATCGTGAGGGAGAAGGTCCGCAGAGAGCAGAGATTTGACTGCGCCGAGCTGATCGCTGAATACTACATGGAGAACATGCGGCACCTTGAGACGGAAGAAACAGTACTGCTGCATTTTGACAGCAAAATGTCGCTTCTCGGGGAAGATATCATGACTAAAGGCACTGTTAACGGAGCCCTGATCTCTCCTCGCGAGATCTTTATTCAGGCGCTGCGAAGAGGAGCTGTCAGGATCGTTCTCCTGCACAATCACCCCAGCGGCGACCCTTCTCCGAGCAGAGAGGATATAAGTTCCACCAGACAGATCAAACGGGCCGGAGAACTGCTCGGGATCAGCCTGACAGATCATATAATCATCGGAGACCTTTGTTATTGCAGTTTAAAAGAAATGGGATTATTGAGTGATGAAACTACCGAATTTTAGGAACCGTCCGGTCTTTCTGGCGTTTCTGTCCGTATTGATGGCGCTGATCCTTGTCGGCCGCCTTTATTACCTGCAGATCATCCGGGGTGCGGAATTTGCCCGGACCTTTGAGGAGAGCGTGACAAGAACTGTCAGTATTCCTGCAAAGAGAGGGCGGATCTTGGATCGAAACGGAAACGTGATCGCTGATACCCGGGCCTCACAGAATGTGACGATCGTGGACAATACCGGAAATACAAGTGCGGAAAACGACAGGCTCAACAGTATCATTCAGAAGACTCTCGCGATCCTTTCCGATCATGGCGAGACTGTCGAGGAAGATTTCGGTATCTCCTGGGGTGGATCCGGCTATGTATTTAATTATGACGGCTTCGATCATCTGCGATTTTTGGCAGACGTCTACGGATATCCTCTCATCGACACGCTGACTCAGGAGGAGAGGGCGAGCAGCGCGGAAGATATTGTCCTCATGCTCGCTGACCGCTACAAGATCCCCAAGGATATGAGCACCTCGCAGCAGAGCATCCTTCTGCTGAATACGGTCATCACCCGTTATCGTCTGGCCCTGAATGCATTCCAAAAATACATGCCCACCGTACTGGCCAGAAATGTCGGTCCTGAAACTGTTGACGCGATCCTCGCTGAAAACGATCTTGACGGGATCAGTATTGCCAACACCTATAAGCGGGTATATAACGACAGCAAATATCTCTCGGGAGTAACGGGCTACATCAGCCTGGTCAGCGCCGAAGAAATGGAAGAGAATGAAGGGGTCTACGACGCCGGAGATTATGTCGGCAAGGTCGGGATTGAAGCCAGTATGGAGGATACCCTGAGAGGCAAAAACGGATATCGGGAGATCAGCGTCGATAATCTCGGAAGAGAAAAGAGCGAGATCTCCTATGTGCGCCCCGAGGACGGAAGCGACATTTATCTGACGATCGATATGGACCTTCAGAAAAATGTTTACAGGATCCTTGAAAAAAACATGCGGGATATCATCTTATCCAAACTCACTGACAGTGTTTCTTCCTTTGAGATCACCGAGGAGACTGACGGATCCGATATTTTGATCCCCGCGGCGGACGTCTATGGTTCTATACTGAGCTACATCATCGACAGGGATCATTTCTATTCGGACGACTCCTCAGAGAGTGAAGATATGATGCGCGGGATCATGGAAGCCTATCTGGAGAGCGTCAAGGAAGGGATACGTTCTGAGCTCAGGTCAGGGCGCACGCCTTTCAATGCTTTGACCGCGGAATACCGGCAGTACTCCTCCTATATCAGCAGGGCGCTCTTTGACAGAGGCGTCATCGATGTAAACGCCGTGGACGCGGACGATGAGATCTACAGCGAATGGACCGGAGGGAGCACAGAATCCCTCGGCAATTTCCTTTACCATGCCGCTGCGGAAGGATGGATCGACAGGAGCCTGATCGGAACAGAATCCGAGGACACGGACGAAGTTTTCGAAGCGCTTGTACAATATGTACTCGACGAGCCTTGCGAGGATTACAGCTTCGGAAATATCATATGCAAATACATCTGCGAGTCGGGCGCGGCAAGCGGAGAACTCATATGCAAGATCCTTTTTGACCAGGAGATCTTCGATCCCTCTGAGTCAGAGAGAGACAGCATTGAGTCAGGCCGAAGAGGAGCGGCTTTTGAATATGTCAAAAGACAGATAAAGAACGGCGAACTCACCCCGGGCGACCTTCACCTTTATCCGTTCAGCGGATCGATCGCAGTCACGGACCCCGAAGACGGATCGGTTCTTGCCCTTGTCAGTTATCCCGGCTATGACTGCAACCGCATTCAGGAGAGCGGGTACATCGACGTGATCTCGGCTAATCCTTCAAGGCCCCTGCTAAACCATGCTTCGCAGCAGAGATACGCGCCCGGTTCCACATTTAAGATGGTCACGGCCGCTGCCGGCATCAGCGAAGGGGTAGTGACCAAGTCGGATACCGTAAGCTGTTATGACAGATTTGAAAAGATCGACCCGTCGCCGGCCTGCTGGATCTATCCCAGCGGACACGGTTCTATGAATATGCAGAACGCGATCACGAACTCCTGCAACATGTATTTCTATGAAGTGGGTTACAGGCTAGGCGAGCTGGGCGGAAGTTTCAGCAACGACGACGGCATCGAGATATTGTCCCGGTATGCCGCAATGTACGGCCTCGACAGAAAGTCCGGTATCGAGATAGAGGAGGCGGATCCCTCCGTAGCTACCAGGGACGTCGTTCGCGCCTCGATAGGCCAGTCCAACAACGGATACACTACGGCAGCTCTCGCCAGATACATATCCGCAGTAGCCATGCGGGGTGATATTTACGACCTTACGCTCCTCGACCATTCCGAGGACAAAGACGGCAATATTCTTGAAGAATTCGGTGCAAAGCCTCTCGACCCTGTAGAGCTCAGTGACGATTATTGGGAAAGTATATCGGAAGGGATGAGAAGAGTATGCGCCAATAATTCCGCGTTCAATTCTGTCAGATACAGTGAAGAAGATGGTTCCGGCAGAGTCAGCGCGGCGGGGAAGACAGGTACCGCGCAGCAGGCTCTCAACGCGCCCAACCACGCGCTGTTCCTCGGTTACGCCCCTTATGAGGATCCGCAGATCGCGATCGCCGTCTGCATACCGAACGGTTACAGTTCCAGCTACGCGGCGCTTGTGGCCTCTCAGGTGATGCATTACTATTTTGACCCTGATTCCCTCTCGGGCATTCTTTCCTCTGAAGACATTCCCAACTATGAGAACGGTGACTGATGATCATGAAAAGAACAGAATCGAATTCATTTATACAAAATATAAGCAGACTGGGCAGGCTTGACCCTGTCCTGTTCGCTGCTGTTTTGCTTCTTAACGGAATGGGTCTTGTCTCCATAAACAGTGTTGCCCAGGTCGCAGGAAGCGACACTATTCTGGTCAGGCAGACCATCGGCAGCGTCATCGGCATTATTCTTATGACAGTCCTGAGCCTGGTCGACACAAAAGCGATCACAAAATACTGGAAGATCCTGTATGTGATCACGATCATTGCTCTTTTGTCCGTACTTTTCTTCGGTACTTCAGGCGGCGGAGCCAGGAGATGGATCTCCATCGGAGGCCTTACTTTCCAGCCCTCTGAACTGGCAAAAATCCTGTTGATTTTATTTTATTCAGAGTTCATAATTAATTTGGACAAAAAGTATAATCGGACGCTGGTCTTTGCGCTCAGTACATTGCTGATTCTTCCGCCGTTCTTCATGATCCTTAAAGAACCGGATCTGTCAACCAGTATCATGATCTTTCTTATCTTTTGCGCGATTGTTTTTGTAGCAGGCCTTGATCGGAAGATCATAGCGGGGGTCACAGCTGCCGCTATACCATTTGCGTTTATCATCATTTATATGTCTGTAATAGGCGATTCTTCCTTCCTTGGCGAATACCAGCGGCAGAGAATACTCGCATGGCTCCATCCGGAAGATTATGCGTCGTCGACCGCCTACCAGACAATGAATTCCATGACAGCTATCGGATCAGGACAGCTGATCGGAAAGGGACTCCACGTCGAAGATTCCGGCACTCTTTTGGGCACCGGATTTATTTCAGAGTCTCAGACAGACTTTATTTTTGCGGTCATCGGGGAGCAGCTCGGTTTTCTCGGCTGCTGCATTATGATCTTTCTGATCAGTGTGATCACGGTCAGATGCTGCCTGACCGCAGCCCGGAGCAGGAGCCTCCACGACAGGATCATTGCTTCAGGAATGGCGGCATGGATAGGTTTTCAGAGCTATCTGAATATCGGAGTGACCACAGGTCTTCTCCCGAACACAGGTATCCCGCTTCCTTTTGTGAGTTACGGACTGACAAGCCTGATATGCCTTTATTCCGGCCTCGGACTTGTTCAGAGTATCTGCCTTAAGAACCAATCTGCACACAACGACTCGAAAGCCCGCAGAGCGGGCTCGAACGTACAAAATGGAGAGACCGATGAGGATTGCATTAATAGCACATGATGCCAAGAAAAAACTGATGCAGAACTTTTGTATCGCATACCGGGGTATTCTGAGCCGCCACAAACTCTATGCAACCAGTACGACCGGAAGGCTGATCGAGGAGGTAACAAACCTCAATATTCACAAGCATCTGGCAGGACATCTGGGCGGCATGCAGCAGATCGGAGCGCAGATCGAGCAGAATGAGATAGATCTGCTTATTTTCCTGCGCGACCCGCTCACCCCCAAGAGGCATGAACCTGATGTCAACGACGTTGTCAAACTCTGCGATATGCATAATATTCCGATGGCTACTAATCTTGCAACGGCAGAGCTGTTGATCAAATCTTTGGACCGAGGAGATCTTGAGTGGCGTGAGATGTACAAGTAACATACACAGTAACAGAATTAAACTTTTTGCAGCCCTTCTGGCGGGCGTGCTGGTCTGCGGCACGTTTACCGGGTGCGGCAGAGTAGTAGATAATGATTATGACAGCATGATGAAGTCCGATCAGTTCAATCCCATGGCAGCAGCGCAGGAATCTGTTGACCGCGAGAATTCCTTCGCTCATGATCTGTGTCTTCCGGAAGACACCAATGCGGCGAATGTATCGCTTCCCACGTCCGGGCTGTTTGACCTGGGAAACAGATATACATTGTACGGTTCCGGTCTCACGACCAGAGTCTTTCCCGCGAGCACTACCAAGATCATGACTGCGCTTGTTGCGCTCAAACACGGAAATCCCGGACAGACGATCACGATCTCGGAAAATGCCGCTTATCCCGGCGCGGACGCTCAGCGTCTGGTCCTTGAGCCCGGTGATACAATGACGCTCGAGCAGGCTCTGAATTATCTGCTGGTGTTCTCCGCCAATGACTGCGCGATCGCGATCGCAGAGAACATAGGCGGCAGTTATGACGAGTTTGTTAAGCTCATGAACAGCGAAGCGCGGGCGATCGGAGCTACCGGAACTCATTTTACCAATCCGCACGGCCTTCACGATGACGACCATTACACGACGCCTTATGACCTCTATCTGATCCTGAATGAAGCGGTCAAATATGAGATGATCCGGAAGATCCTTCCCCAATCGACTTACAACACGATGTTCGTGGGAGCTGACGGCTCATCCAAGAGCATCGCGGTCAATGCGACAGACGCCTATCTGACCGGCGACGTGGAAGCTCCCGAAGGGATCACTGTACTCGGAGGCAAGACGGGCACGACAGAACCGGCGGGGCACTGCCTGATCATTTTGTCGCAGAACGCGAAAGAAGAATACTATATATCGGTCGTTATGAAGACCGAATCCCTTGAAGACCTGTACGACGGCATGAACAGCCTGCTGGCCCAAATACCTAATTAGCGGTTGTATTTTAGGGGTGAATCAACTATAATGAAACAAACAATTCCCTGTTTTTTAAGGAAAACAGGGAATTCCCATCATAACATACAGGAGGGTGAGTCCATTGGTTCAATTAATCATCGGCAACAAAGGAAGAGGAAAGACCAGGTATCTTCTGGAGAGAGTCAATTCTGAAGTAAAGGATATTCTCGGCAATATCTGCTATCTTGATAAAAGCGCTAAGCATATGTTCGAGCTCAACAATCGCGTTCGTCTGATCAATGTCTCGGATTTCGTGATTGAGAATACAGACCAGTTTATCGGTTTTATCTGCGGTATTATTTCTCAGGATCATGACCTTGAGCAGATGTACTTTGACAGCTTTCTGAAGATCGCTCACTTGGAAGGTCAGGATATTACCGATACCATCAAGAGGATCCAGAAGATCGGAGATATGTTTGAAGTCAGCTTCATTATCAGTATCGCCATGGACGAAGAGGATGTTCCTGAGGAACTCAAGGAACTGATCGCGGTTGCACTTTGATCAATATGATACGGAAGGGCCTTGGGAATCATAAATTTCCAAGGCTCATTTTTTCTGCACGAAGCCTGTTTTCCCAAGAAACAACGCTTCCGCCGCTATGTAAGATTTATCGCGGCTTTACGTCTATAAAGACGGGAGATTTTGCCACCTGAGTTCAATCCGGAGGTATACAATTTGACGGAGAAACATTCATCGACACAAATAGTACAATACAGGCGGCCTTTCCGGCTCAATGTAGGTCTCATCATGTTCCTGGTCATATTCATATATGTGCTGATCAGCCTTATAAGTTATCTGACCTCTCACAAGACGGAAGTATACCAGGTCCGGTCCGGAGCCCTGGCCGACAATCTGGTCTATCAGGGGATCGCGCTCCGAAATGAGATTGTTGTGAACAGCGACTACACAGGGACGATCAACTTCTATAACAAAGAAGGAGAGAGGATCCCGGTAGGAGGCCTCGCGTTTTCAGTGGATGAAGCCGGCAAGATCACCGACTACCTCAAGCCTGACGAAGAGCCTTTTCTGTCAGAGGAAGACCTTCAGCAGTTCAGAAGCGAAGCGATCTCTTTCTCCAAGAAATTCGACCCGGGCAGTTTCGCGAACGTCTATGATTTTAAGAGCGGCGCGGTGAGCAGCGCGCAGAAGATCTCGAACCGGAAAGTCCTCGGAGAGATTCCGGACCTGAGTTCTACATCCATTCATCCCTGTTATGCGGAGCAGGCGGGAGAGATCCTGTATTTTGTCGATAACTGCGAAGATATAACGTTTGAGAATCTCACTGTTGAGAATTTCGACCGGGCCGGATATAAGAAGAACCAGATCACGAACGGCAGCCGGATCACGGCGGGAGAGCCGGCTTACAAGATCGTATCAGATGAAAACTGGTCGGTGGCGATTCATGTAGCCTCTGCAGAGGAGGCCAAAGAGCTGGTCGAGAAGGGGTATATCCAGGTGCGCTTCCTGGAGAACCAGATGGTCTCCTGGGCAAGTGTATCTTCCAGGAACGATGAGAATGACAACTATTATGTGAACCTTCGCTTCACTAATTCTATGTCTGAATTCTGCTCGGACCGGTTCGTGGATATTGAACTGATCTCTTCTCAGAGGACCGGACTCAAGGTCCCGAACAGCTCGATCACGAAGGGAACATTCTTCCTCGTCCCCAAGGAGTTCGTATTTGAGGGCGCAGGAGGCCAGAGGGGCGTACTTCTGGAGATCTACACGGAAAACAACGAAAGAAGCATACAATTCGTCCCTGCGGTCCCTTACAGCGAGAATGAGGACAGTTATTATCTCGACGACAGTGTACTAAGGGCCGGAGAGATCATAGACCGGCCCAATTCATCGGAACAGTATACGATCGGCGAGCAGGACGAACTGATCGGCGTATATTATATCAACAAGGGATATCCGGATTTCCGCCAGGTCAATATTCTCCATCAGAACGAAGAATATGCCATCGTGGAGCCTAACTCTTTTTACGGCCTTCAGGAATATGACTACATTGTCCTGTATGCAGGCTCCATTCATATGAACAATTATTACCGCTGAGAAAGGACAGGATCAGTATTTTGATAAAAGCGAATATCGAAAGCGTGGAAGAGAGAATAAGCGCGGCATGTGCAAGAGCAGGAAGGGACAGATCAGAAGTCAGTCTTATCTGCGTCACCAAGACCAAGCCGAAAGAGATGCTGCAAGAGGCCTATGAAGCCGGGCAGAGGGACTTCGGAGAGAACAAGGTCCAGGAGATCTGCAGGAAGAAGCCCGACCTTCCGTCCGATATCAGATGGCATATGATCGGACATCTTCAGCGAAACAAAGTCAGGCAGTTGATCGGACAGACAGTAATGATCCACAGCGTAGACAGTCTTCGGCTGGCGGAGACGATCAGCGCAGAAGCGCAGAGAGCGGGAATACGGATTCCTGTTCTGATCGAGGTCAACATGGCCGGTGAAGAGAGCAAATTCGGGGTTGCGCGTGAGGATGCAGAAGAGCTGATCAGGGCTGCTGCCCCCCTTGAAGGCATTGAGATCTCGGGCCTTATGACGATCGCGCCTTATACGGAAGACCCCGAATCAAACAGGCCGTATTTTGCCGGGCTCAGAGAATTAGCAGTTGACATAGGTCAAAAATGCATCGATAATGTGTCTATGAGTGTTCTTTCAATGGGAATGACCGGCGATTTCGAGGTTGCGATCGAAGAAGGCGCAACACATATTCGCGTAGGAACAGGCATCTTCGGAGAACGGATCGCAAGCGAATCTTGAGATAAAGGAGTAAGACAGTTATGAGTGTTATGGATAAGATTATCAACGCCATGAAGTTTAATGACGAAGACGATTATGATGATGAAGAGGAGTATGAAGACGAGGAAGATTTTTACGGAGACGATGCTCCTGCTGCTCAGCCCGAACCCGCAAGGACGCCCCGCGCGGCCCAGGCATCTGCTGCTGTGAAAGACGATGCTGATGATGAGGAGCCCGCTGCAGCCCCCAGGCCGAGAAGGCGGTTCGGATCCTCGTCTGCACCTGTGGACAGAAGCGAATCTTCTTCAGTATCCAGACAGGTCAAGAAACAGTATTCGGAGGCAGGCATGGAAGTATGCATCATCAAACCGACATCCGTTAACGATGCGAGAGAAGTTACCGATACTCTTCTCGCAAACAGCACAGTCGTCCTCAATCTTGAGGGCCTCGATGTAGAGATCGCTCAGAGGATCATTGACTTCACATCCGGTTCCTGCTATGCGGTACACGGAAACGTGATGAAGATCTCCCATTATATATTCGTGATCACACCTGCAAATGTAGATGTATCAGGAGATATCTCCACACATACCGGTGTAGACCGCGGTGATGGCAGCTCACTCAGTATGCCTTACGGAGACAGAAGCCACGGTTCAGGAAGTTTCAATCCCGGAAGCTATAATCCCGGCAGTTACAACCCCGGCGACTTCAATCCCAGAAACTGAGCAGGTATTTTCCGGCAAGACGTCGGTATTTAGTCATAATATAATAGTAATTGACCTGTATTTTGTGATCATCAAAGCAGATCGAAGCGCACCGGACATTGTTTGGTGCGCTTTTTAAAGCCGATAGTCAAAGCCCGCAGCGCGAGCATCCGAGCCAAACCGTTTTGACCCGGACAATTAATTGACCGGACCGGTTTGACTAATTTGGTCAATATCAAGAACGGAGGCAGCCTTGAAAATCAGTATCAATCGAGCCGTTAAAGCTATTCTTTTATTCGTTGTGCTAGTCGCATTTGACCTGTTTACCAAGTCACTTGCTGTCAATGCATTGCAGGACGGCAGAAGGATCCCCCTCATATCCGGAGTTCTTGAGTTTTATTACATACAGAACCGCGGAGCGGCTTTCGGCATGTTCCAAAGCGGAACCTTCATTCTGAGTCTTATCTCTCTTGCTGCACTGATCGTATTGGTCGTTATCTATCTGATGATCCCGGACGGCAAGAAGTACCTTCCTCTCAGACTTGTGCTGATCTTTATATCAGCCGGAGCGGCAGGAAACCTGTATGACAGGATCACACTCAAATATGTCAGGGATTTCATCTACTTTTCACTGATCGATTTTCCCGTATTCAATGTAGCCGATATTTATGTAACTTGCTCTGTCTTTATCCTGGCTTTCCTCATTTTTTTCTATTACAAAGAAGAGGATCTTCAGTTCATGAGCTCACGAGGCAATACTTCCAATGATAAATGATACGGAGGAACAGATGGATCAGATCAATGAGTTTACAGTTCCCGAAGAGCTTGAAGATGAGCGCTTTGACGCTGTAGTGGCATCGCTGTCCGAGGGACAGTCCAGGAGTTATCTCAAGACCCTGATCAAGGACGGGGCGGTCCTTCTCAACGGCAGGGCAGCTAAGCCCAGTACAAAAGTGAAGGAAAATGATGTGATAAAGCTCGTTCTTCCCGAAAAGATCGTGCCCGATATCCTTCCCGAGAACATTCCCCTGGATATCCTTTATGAGGACGACGACATATTGGTCGTCAATAAGCCCAAAGGAATGGTGGTTCACCCGGCTCCGGGGCATTATTCAGGGACCCTGGTCAATGCAGTGATGTACCATTGCGGGGATAGTCTCTCCGGAATCAACGGCGTAATGCGTCCCGGCATCGTGCACAGGATCGACAGGGACACTACCGGAAGCGTGATTATCTGCAAGAATGACGCGGCGCATAACAGTATAGCGCAGCAGCTTCAGGAGCATACCATCGTGCGGCGCTATTTTGCGATATTGTACGATAATATCGCGGAAGACGAGTTCACAGTCGACAAGCCTATCGGAAGAGATCCCGGGGAACGCAAGCGGATGGCCGTAAGAAGCGACGGCAAAAGAGCGGTGACCCACTGCAAAGTCCTCAGGCGTTATGGCAAGTACACTTATGTGGAGTGCAGGCTGGAAACCGGACGCACTCACCAGATCCGCGTGCACATGGCATATGTTCATCATCCGCTTCTGGGAGATGAAGTTTATGCCGGCCGCAGAAAATCCCCTTTTTCAACACAGGGTCAGTGTCTGCACGCCGGAATCCTGGGCTTTGTTCATCCCAGAACAGGAGAGTATATAGAGACGACAGCTCCTCTTCCCCAATATTTTGAAGATATTCTGAGCAAATTAGACAATGTTTAGTTATAAATCCTGTTTTAATTATATAAATTGCATAACATTTTGTGTTTGTGTATAATATATTAAAGAAGTTCTTGCAATGTGCTCAAAGCATTCCGGGAATAAAAGACAGCTCTTAAGGAGGCGGACCATGAATACTATTATCACGATCGGAAGACAGTACGGTTCAGGCGGACGGGAAGTCGGACAGAAATTGGCTGCACACTATGGCATCAAGTTTTATGACAACGAGCTGCTCACCAAGGTGGTGAAGGAAAGCGGATTCTGCCCTGAGATCGTTGAGCAGCAGGATGAACGTCCCACCAATTCCTTCCTTTATAACCTTGTCATGGACACTTATTCTTTCGGCTTCAGCGGTTCGGCATTTTCCGACATGCCGATCAGCCAGAAAGTTTTCCTGGCGCAATACGACACGATCAAGAAGATCGCCAAGGAAGAAGGCGCCTGCGTGATCATTGGCCGCTGTGCGGACTGCGCGCTGCAGGATTTTCCTAATGTCATTAATGTATTCCTGCACGCAAGTGAAGAATTCCGGATGACAAGAGCAGCCACATACCCGGATGTTCCTGCGGAAGAAAAGTCAAATCCCGACAAGCTCAGGGATTTTATCCTGCGCAAGGACAAGCAGAGACAGAGCTATTACAATTATTACTCCATGAAGAAATGGGGCAGGGCGGATACCTACAATTTGTCCCTTGACGTCGGCCTTCTCGGCGTAGACGGAACGGTCAAGCTCCTGTCGCAGGTCATTGAGGACTTTGAAAACAAATCCTGATCAGTAACCGCCTTATTTGCCGTAATCTGCATCAAACCGGGGATTCGAACAGAAATCCCCGGTTTTTCTTTAGCTCAGTGGAAACATCCTGCCTCTAAAGTCAGCAGGTTCGTAAGAAACACTGTATATTTACGTTTACTAATATTGTATAATGGTAATAACCCGTAATGGAGTAAAAGACTTTATAATGTTGTTTTTAAATCTATTTAGAAGATTTTAAGGAGAAAAAATGGACAAAAGACTTAAAGCAGCTATGGCCGGACTGGCTTTCGTAGCCGGATGTGAGATCGGAATAGCATTGCAGCTCGTCAAAATGATACATAATTATACCGTCAAGGAAGCTGCGAGCAAGGAGCCGATAGAAGAAATAATAAAAGAAGCAGAGATTCCTGCCGACCCGGAAACAGATGCTGAGGTCGCTGACGCCGAACCTGCAGAGACTGACGAGAACGAAGATACTGACGCAAATCCTTCAGACATCGAGGACGCACAGGCCGCTTTCGCAAATTAGTTTTTAAATTAAACTGTCAACTGACGATACATGTTCAATCGATAGGAGGGATTCTATGGCATTTAGAATAATAGCCGACTCCAGCTGCGACATTTTCGACATCGACAACAAACCCGCTAATCTGTATTTTAATACTGTCCCGTTCGTGATCACTGTGGATGGTAAGGACTTTGTGGACAACGAGAATTTGGATGTGAATGAGCTGGTCGAAGCAATGGCCGCCAGCAAGGGGAGCCATACTTCCTGTCCTTCACCGGCTGACTGGATCAGGGAGTTCGGTGAAGAAGGGGATGTATTTGCCATCACTATTTCCTCCAACCTCTCAGGCAGCTATAACAGCGCCTGTACAGCTAAGGAAATGGTATTGGAGAACAATCCGGACAGAAATATCGAGATCCTGGATTCCCGCGGAACAGGTCCCAGTCTTTCCATGGCTATCGATAAGCTCCAGGCGCTGATCGCAGCAGGCCTTAGTTTTAACGAGGTCAAGACGGAGATCCACAAATTTATGGCGGATCATAAGCTTATCTTTGCCCTTTCTTCATATCACAATCTGGTCAATAACGGCAGGATGCCCAAAATCGCCGGCATAGTTCTGGGACATCTGGGGCTCTGGGGCGTCGGTATCGCAAGTGAGGAAGGAACGATCAAGATGAAGAAGGTCGCTAAGGGAGGCCGCAGAGCGCTGCAGGTCATTCTTAATGACTTTAAAGAGCGCGTTGCCGACAAAGAAAGCATCGTTATTTCACATTGCCAGAACGAGCTGTTCGCGCACAATCTGATGAAAGCGGTCGAGACAGAATATCCGGGCAAGATCGTTAAGATCATTCCGACCAGGGGACTCTGCAGTTATTATGCTGAGAAAGGCGGTATCATTGTCGGTTTTTGATCAGATTCTTTTGGCACGATCAAATCATTCCAAATATAAAAACAGTCTCATCCGTATGGATGGGGCTGTTTTTCTTTTGTTTTATACTTACAAATGCCTGGCGGAGCAGTAGTTTTATTATATCTATTACGCCGCTAAATATGGATTTAACGTCGTAACTATGCTATAATATGCCGTGGAACAGGCTTTTGACCGTTCCTTCCGCACATTGTTACAATCATTACAAAACAAGGAGCTCTCCTATGGAAGTCTACCGCGATGAAAAAAATACGCGCACTCTCGAAAAAATAAACGACCTTACTGTCGATCTTCCCATGTTCGTCCGCAGATTTGCAAATGAATACCTTGTCACCAAGAACAAGGCGCCCCGCACAGTCCTGGGCTACGTAGGCGACATAAAGGTCTTCTTTGAATACCTGGAAAAGACCCTCGGTATCCCTGTCATGCAGATCTCTGTCAAGACACTCGGATCTCTCACCGCTGACGACATACAGGATTATCTCATGTATCTGATGCGCTACAACAGAACTGATCCGAACAACAACAAGGTTATCAAAGAATCCAACCAGGCTCCTGCCAGAGCGAGAAAGCTGTCCTCCCTGCGCGCGCTTTACCGCTATTTGATCGCGCACAATCATTTAGAGAAAAATGTCGCAGAGCTCGTGGATATGCCCAAGATCGAGGAAAAAGCGATCACATACCTTGAAAAGGAAGAAGTCAGAGAAGTTCTTCACGGCGCTGAGACCGGCGATTCTTTGACAAAGACACAGTTCAAATTTGCCAAAGGACAGCAGCTGCGCGATGTGGCGATCCTCACTCTCCTTCTTCACACCGGGATCCGCGTCAGCGAAATGGTCGGTATTGATCTGCAGGACATCGACTGGAATGAAAAGCGGATCAAGATCTATCGCAAAGGGCGAAAGGAACAATATGTATATTTCAATGAACCTGTGCGCGAGGCATTGGAGGATTATATCCAAAACGAACGCAAGGTCTCTTCCGATGATATGAACGCGCTGTTCATCTCCAGAAAAGGTCAGCGCATCTCTGTTCGCGCCGTTGAGCGTCTGGTCAAAAAATACACGGCCTCGGCAGTTCCCATGAAACGGATCACGCCTCATAAGCTCAGAAGCACCTTTGCCACCAACCTCTATGAAGAGACCGGCGACATCTATGTGACGTCGGATGCTCTTGGCCACTCGAGCCTGGAGACTGTCAAAAAGTACACGAATCTCCACGACGAGAGGCGCAGAAAGGCCGCAGAAGCCATTGAAAAGGCCTATTATAAAGATGATAAACGAGGCAGCGGAAATCCCTCCTGAGAGCCACTGAAAGGGAAATTCGGGCTAATAACAGGCAATATTACTGTCTGTTCTCGACTCTGTACCGCCCACCAGGACACCGTTTTCCATGCGCAGTATGATCTGTCCTCTGCCGAAAGATGACGTGTTGAGATCGACCCTTACATCGTGTCCCATTCGCTGCAGCGCCCTGGCAGTCCCGGCGTCAAAGCCGCTCTCGACTATGACACTGCCGTCCCTTAACCACCTCCATCGAGGCGCATCGAGAGCCTGCTGGGGATCCATGTGAAAATCGATCATGTTCATAACGACCTGCACATGTCCCTGGGGCTGCATATAACCGCCCATGACACCGAAAGGTCCCACAGGAAGCCCGTCCTTCATCAGAAATCCGGGAATGATCGTGTGATAAGTCCTCTTACCGGGCATCAGGCAATTGATGTCTTGAGGGTCCAGGGAGAAATCAGCCCCTCTGTTCTGCAGAGAGATCCCGGTCCCGTCCACAACGATACCGGACCCGAACCCCATATAGTTGGACTGAATATAGGAGACCATATTTCCCTCGCTGTCAGCGCAGCACAGATACACCGTGCCGCCGCGCGGGGGAATTCTGTGTGTCCAGATCCTTGCCCTGTCTGTCATCTCCATAGCTCTCATTGCGCCGTATTCAGGCGTCAGGAGTGAATGATAGTCAATCACCATTCTGGCCGGATCGGTGACATAGTGAAGGGAATCCGAAAAAGCCATTTTGACCGCTTCGATCTGCCTGTGACATGTCTCGGGAATATCTCTGGAAGAAAATTTGAATTCCTTGAGGATATTGAGAGCCATAAGCGCAGTGATCCCCTGTCCGTTGGGCGGGATCTCGCAGACGTCGTAGCCCCTGTAATTTATACTGACCGGATTGACCCAGACTGCTTTGTGAACTGCCAGGTCTTCATAGCGCAGAAATCCGCCGTATTTTCTGCTCTCTGCATCGATCTTCCCGGCCAGTTCACCTGTATAAAAGGCATCCGCGTCAGTTTCACCGATCAGCTTCAGAGACCGGGCATGGTCTGGAAGCATTACCATTTCTCCGGCATTATACGGCCTTCCAAGGGGTGCAAAAGTCTTGAACCATGCATCGAAGCACTCCCCGTTAAACTCCTCTCTATAAGCCTCAAAACAGTTTTTCCAGGTCTGTGACAGATAAGGTGCACAGGGATATCCCTCCTGCGCGTAACGCACAGCAGGAGCAAGCGCCTCGGATAAAGACAGATTTCCGAACCGTTTGCTGATCTCCGCCCAAGCCTTGGGAGCTCCGGGAACTGTGACAGGCGTCCAGCCCCGCCGGGGCATTCTGCCTGCTGCATCTTTTTTCTCATCCATGATCTTATCGATGGAGGCAAGCATCGGAGCGCGTCCGCTGGAATTGAGTCCAAACAGTTCTGCGTTCTTTTCGGACCAGATCAGAGCAAAGGCGTCTGAGCCGATTCCATTCGCTGTAGGCTCCACAACGGTAAGCGCTGCGGCAGCTGCAACCGCCGCGTCCATCGCGTTTCCGCCCTTTTGGAGGATCTCCAGCCCGGCAGCAGCTGCCAAAGGGCTTGAGCAGTTTACCATCCCGTTCCTTGCATAAACAGGATATCTCTTAGAAGTATATTTCTGATACAGGGGATCAAAGCCAAGTTTCATACTCTTCTCCATGCCTGTGCGGCCTGCACATAATATCGCTGACTTTGTCAGCTCTCAAAAAACTCAATGATCGTATGGATCGTCAGGTCCATGATCTTAGGGTCTGTAAAACGATGGTCTCCGTTTGTCATCGGCACAAATTCGATGACGTTCTGATCAGCAAATTCAGCGGACTTTTCGAATGGAATGATCTCGTCCTTAGTTCCGTGTATGATCAGGATATCATCGGCATAATCCATATAATCGTATCCCGTGATATCTGCCGCCTTCAGCTCCTCCAAGAACGGCTTACCGATCTTGATCTTTCTGTCAAAGCCCGCCAGTACAGTCTTGCCTTTCAATATTTTGTCATATTCATCCTTTGGAATGATGCGGTGGATCATGGAGTCATAGATCGTTATGGCAGGACAGCGTATTGCAAGCTTGCGGAAAGGATTATTTCTGTGCTCAGCGATATATTTGAGGAAGAGATAACCGCCGAAACTGGTCGCGTAACCGTAGATCTCGTCTGTATGGAACTCCCTCTTTACATATTCGATCACCGTCGTCAGGTAAGTATCACATTCGCCCAGAAGAAGATTTTTGCGGGCGTCATCGCCGTGACAGGGCCAGTTAAAGGTCACAACACAAAACTCCTTATGTTTGGATATGAGCTTACCCGCGAATTTTTCAGCCGCTTTGTTGTCTTTGTGGCCTCCGAATCCGTGGCCGAAGATCACCGCTTTCTTTATATTATGCACATCGCTGCAGTACAGCTTGCACCGGATGCTGTATCCCGATTCATTAATATCAAAATATTTCTGCATTACTTTCTTCTCTTTCGTTTACTTATCCGTCTCAGCATCAGATTCCCCGTAAATACCATCCCGAAGCGTTTGGCCAAAGACGCTGAACGGAATAAATGCCCTTTCACGTGTGTGTATTATCTTATCTCCGTCTGAACGGGATTCAATCAGATCAAATTCGATCCCTGTCGGATCCAAAGCCCATCCAAAACTGCCGTCATCCCGGCATCCCTGTATCGCCGTCTCAAGCAGCTCAATAACAGTTTCTTTGTCCGGATCAGAATCCGTACGGATGCCGCTTTTCACCAGTCCATCCCAGATCATCGGCGCAAGCCCGCTCGTATCAGTCAAAATATCGTTGAGCGTGAGCACTCGCCCTGAAGCAGCATCGATCGTCCTCCCGTAAACTTCATAATAATCGGGCTCAAACCCCAAGTTTTTGCGGTGAACAGACCTGAAATAACTCACGATCCCGGAATCTGACCTTTTCAGTTCAAATCCCGTAGCAGAGATTAATGATAACACATGGTCTGCATTACCATCTCTGTACGCATTAAATCTCGTCTCGCCTTCGGTGATCTCATCAATTGCGCTCTGCCTGGCAAACTCATTATACTTCTTAAGGTCAGACCAGACCTTGGGATATTTTTCTTTTTCTGAATCATCCATGTCCGCCTGATCATATGAAGACTTCACTTCCCCTTGGGCCGTATCTATCTGATCAGACGCCAGTTCCAAGCTCTCAAGCGTGATTTCTACCGGAACCGCTTCAGAGGCAGGAACTGTGATTTCCTTGTATGGGAAGCTGCCAAGATCCTGTGTGGGCACCCAGGGATCCTGCAGTGTGATATCTTTTTTCCATAAAGCAAGCACATCAGGCACCTCCGGCTGCTTCACATTTTGTCCGGAACAGCCATTGATCAACACTGTCAGTAATAATAATATAAGAAATCTTCTCATGATTTTTGCCTTTTGATCATCATCGTTGAAACACGCCGCCTTAAGTCGGTGGCAGCAGCCTTCTGCAAGTTCCTGTTATTAGTATTATAGCCGACTGATCATCAGATGCCAAATCACCTCTGAGACCAATATTTTTCATGTAAAACCCGAGAAAGTTCACAAAAAAGCTGTCAGCAAAATACTGACAGCTTTCACTTTATATTATTCAAAAATTAGTCTGTACCCTGAAAACTGAACACCGAAGAGCTTTCGCTCTCACCAAGAACTTAAGGATAAGCTTCCGACCTATTAGTACGTGTCAGCTGAATGCGTTGCCGCACTTACACCTCACGCCTATCTACCTT
>JBGUJH010000060.1:0-18032 GCA_045113775.1 Lachnospiraceae bacterium
CAGCATAATGCACCTCCAACATCTTGTGTACTTTACTATTCAATTATATCAGATATTAGTTACTGAGCCACTTTTTCAGTGGCGTCCTACAGGCGGCGGGTAGTAACAAACTTTCTCAGCGGCGGGTGACAATCCCCCGCTGAGTTATATGATGCACTCGCGTGCGGAAAGGTAGATGTTGCCTTTCAGGCAACCCGCACGCGGCGCAGCGGCTCGCTTTGCGAGCCTTGAATGTACTTATATGTCAGTAGAACAGGCCCTTTGACATAGTTTAAAAGTCTGAAAACAGCCGTAATTATTGCTTTTTTATTTTTTAGGAGTATGCTATAAAGAGTGAAAATTTCCATATTCGAGCATTAGAATAAATGCAATCGATATTTCATCAATCATAAAGACGGGAGACGTTATGGCAATACTGCTGTTTCTTCTGTGGATCATATGGAACGGGAAGGTGAATGCGGAAATCCTCCTTTTCGGCGCCGCGCTGACTGCACTTGTACTTTTATTTGCGATAAAGGTATTGGGATACAGTCTTGAGAGCGAGCGCCGCTTTTGGAGGAATTTTCCGCTTTTTTTGCGTTATACACTGGTGCTGGTGAAGGAGATCTTCAAGGCTGCGTGGGCAGTAGGCCGGCTGGCTTACAGTCCCGACGGGAAGCCGGCGCCGGTCATTGTGGAATTCCACTCCGGGCTTCCGACCGACTTTCAGAATGCGCTTTTGGCCAACTCGATCACGCTGACTCCGGGTACATTTACGCTTATTCAGGAAGGGGACCGCTTTGTGGTGCACTGTCTGCGCAGGGAGTATGCAGAAGGTCTTGAAGATTCTGCTTTTGTGCAGCTGCTTGGAAAGGTGAAACTGTGATGACGGTAGAACAGGCTTATCAGATTTTATACGGAGGAGCGCTGATCGTGCTCATCCTGCTCATAGGGGCTATGGTCATCCGCTCGATCATCGGGCCGCGCAGCACAGACAGGATCATGTCTGTAAACATGCTTGGTACGATGACGATCTGCTCGATCGCTGTTTTGTCGGTGCTGCTGGATGAAGGGTATCTGGCGGATGTGGCGCTGATCTATGCGATGATCAGTTTTGTGGCGGTCCTGATGATGGCGTCTATGTTTGTGCCTTCAAGGCCCAAGGCGCCGGAACTGGATGAGGAGACAGCGGCCACCCACGAGAAGGAAACCGATTAGGCAGACACGTGCGATTCTGCATGGAGGAAACAATGACATTGGAATGGATCAGATTTGCGATAGCGGCGATATTGATCGTACTGGGGCTGTGCTCTTTTGGCGCGGCTGTATTGGGGGCGTACAAATTCGGATTTGTGTTGAACCGGATGCACGCGGCCGGAATCGGCGACACGGCGGGAATCTTTCTGGTGATCATGTCGCTTGCAGTGGCGCGCGGGCCGCAAATGGATACGCTCAAGCTTATCGTGCTCGTCTTCTTCTTGTGGTTTACGTCGCCGGTTTCCACGCATTTTCTGGGGCAGGTGGAGTACTATACCAACCCGGTGCTGCGCCATTACGTAAAAAAAGGCAATGTGCAGAAGCCTGTTGAAGTGCCGGAGCATACCGGCAGAACGCAGATGAAAGGAGGCAGCGATGGGACTGACTGAGATCGCAAGAATTATGCTGCTTATTCTGCTGATCGTCTGTGCGATAGGAGTAAATCTGGGAAAGAGTCTTCTACAGGCAGTGATCATCTTTATGTCCTACAGTTCGATCATGTGCATTCTGTGGGTCCTTCTGGAGTCACCGGACCTGGCGATCACGGAGGCGGCCGTCGGTGCGGGTGTCAGCAGCGTGCTGTTCATGCTGACCCTTCGCAGGATCCATACGGAGGACCTCAGGCTGGAAGCGCTCGAGCAGGAAGCCCGAAAAGCACAGGCTTCAATGACATCGGAACCGAACGCGAATACAGCCGTGAATGCTGCCGGGCAGGCAGGAAAGGAAACCGCCAAAGTTTCTGAAACTGCGGTGAGCAGCGCCGGAAAAACGGGAGACGCAAAGTGAAGTTCATAGAGTTTGAAAATGAGCTGGATCTCGGCAATGCGGAGCATGACATCCTCGAGAGCGTGATGGACGGGGAAGAAGTCCACGACAGTCCGAGAGAAAAGGTCAAAACAGAGAAAGAATATTATAAGAGCTATGTGCGAAGTTCGCAGTGGGCGCAGAGACTGATCCGTACGGAGAACAAGGGATTTAATGTGTTTTATACCGCTGTTGCGGTGGTCAGCTGCGCCGCCCTGATCGGCGTGCTGCTGTTCACGATCTCCTATCTGCCGCGTTATGGCGTCGAGAACCCGGAGAGCGCGAGGGTAGTGAAGAGATATATAGAGAACGGTCTTCAGGAGACGGGCGCAGTCAATATAATCTCAGGCATCATCCTGGACTACAGGGCGTTTGATACGCTGGGAGAGTCCCATGTTCTGTTCACTGCGCTCATGTGCGTGACAGTGCTGCTGATGAGAGATAAGAAAAATATGCGCACGCAGTTTGAGGATTTCTATACGATCCGCGATGAAAAATATCACGAACTGTACAGGGAATCCATCATGAGGCTGGTGGCGGGCGTTCTTCTGCCCTGTCTGTTCCTGTACGGAGCATATGTACTGCTGAACGGACAGATCTCTCCCGGGGGAGGCTTCTCCGGCGGAGCTGTGCTGGGGTCGGGCATGATGATCTGCGCGGCGGCGTATGGCTTTAAAACTTCAGACAGGATCATAACTAAGAGAGCGTCGAACCTGATCGCGTTCTTTGCACTGGGATTTTACAGTTTCGCAAAGGGATACGTCTTTTTTACCGGCGCGAACGGGATGGAAAATCATATTCCCAAGGGAACGCCGGGCGCCATCCTGAGCGGAGGGCTGATCCTGCCGCTGGATATCGCGGTGGGACTGGTAGTGGCCTGCACTATGTACGGCTTTTACAGCCTGTTCCGAAGGGGCAGTATCGGAGGGCACAAGTAAGGAGGAACAGCAGATGGAAAACCTGATTGCCAACAGCACGGAAGCCGTGGCTGTCATCTTGTTCGGCATCGGATTTACGATGCTTCTGTTTCACAGAAATCTGTTCAGAAAACTGATCGGGCTCAATGTCATGGATACAGGCGTTTTCCTGTTCCTCGCTTCTATGGGCTACATTGATGGCCGCAAAGCGCCGATCATCGTGAACGGCGTTCAGAGCACGGAGGCCTATATCAACCCTCTGCCGGCGTCGCTCGTCCTTACGGGAATTGTCGTATCTGTGTCGGTGACCGCGATCATGCTGTCACTCACGGTGCGTCTATATATGCGCTACCATACTTTGAACCTGGATGAGATCTACAGAATAGCCGATCACCTGGAGGACGACCGGTAAACGGAGGATCCGAGAGTGGACTTTATCAGAAACTTCCCGATGTTCAGTGTCGTGCTGAGCCTGTTTTCAGGGGTCTTGTGCACGATGCTGCGGGGTAAAACAGCCAAAATATACACGATCGTCTACGAGTGTGTTCTCGTGGCCATGCTGTCGTCGGTCCTGTGGTACACAGTGCAGGCCGGGACGTCCTTCACCTATGTGCTGGGAGAGTTTCCGGCGCCCTGGGGAAATGAGCTGCGGGCAGGCACACTGGAGGCGTCGCTCGCGCTGCTCTTTATCGCCGTGATGCTGTGCGCGGTGCTGGCCGGCCAGCAGTATGTGCGTGAGGATATGGACGAGAGCAAGGTCAATATTTACTACGCGATCGTCAACCTGATGACTGCAGCGCTGATGGCGATGACCTGGACCAACGATATTTTCTCCGGATATGTGTTCCTGGAGATCCTGACGCTCACGAGCTGCGGCGTGCTGATCGTGCGTGAGATCGGAAGAACGACGCTGGCGGCAGTGCGCTACATGATCCTGAACCTGGTGGGATCGGGCATGTTCCTTCTCGGTGTAGTGCTTCTGTATGACGTTACGGGAAACCTTCTGATGGTGCCCATGCATAATGAGATCGCAGTGCTTTATCACGATCCGGCCGCGAGGACAGTGATGATCATGGCGACCGGAATCCTGACGATCGGGCTGTCGATCAAGAGCGGCCTTTTTCCCTTCCACTACTGGATGCCGGACACTTACGGTTGGGCGACGCCTACTTCGGCGGCGCTGCTCTCCTCGCTGGTATCCAAGAGCTATATCTTTTTGCTGATCAAAATATACTGGAGAGTGATCGGTATCGATATATTTAATGACATGCCTATTCGCAATATTTTGTTCGTACTGGGTTTGTGCGGTATGGTCTTCGGCTCTGTGTCGGCGATCCGGGCGGAAAATATCAACCGAATGGTGGCGTTCTCGTCGGCCGCGCAGATCGGGTACATCTATATGGGGATCGGACTGGGCGGAACGGCCGGTTATACGGCGGCGGTGTTCCACATCATGGCCCATGCGGTGACCAAATCACAGCTGTTCCTGACGACGCCTAGGATGGCTGATGTTTCCGGAGACAGCCTGCGGTTCAAAAACCTGCAGGGCTGCGCGCTCAAAGATCCTAATGCGGGATTGTTTTTCCTGATCCCGAGTCTGTCGATGATAGGAATTCCTATTTTCGCGGGATTTTCGTCCAAGCTCTTTTTTGCTATGGCGGCAGCGGACAAGGGCGGGATCAAGCTGATCCTGGTCATGCTGACGCTGGCGGCAAGTTCGCTGTTAAATGCTATGTACTTTATCAGGACTCTGATCCGCATCTACACGCCCGCGCAGGACACGGAGATGAGGGTCAGGCATGGCCTGGACTACAATATTCCCATGATCGTCCTCACATTGGGGAACCTGGCAATGGGGCTCTTCAGCTGGGTGTTCGCGCAGCTGATCGGGCAGGGACTGGGCATGTTCATGTGAGGTAAGTCAAAAGAGGGAGGTTAATGATATGTTAATGATCGCGGCAATACTGATACCGGTGATTGCGGGAACGGTGATCTCAGTGGTCACGCTCGACGACCGCGTCAGGAAAATATTATATGCGTGCACGGTGATCGTGACAGACCTCGCGGCTGTCCTTGCAGCTATGAACGGAGACCTGCTGCGGCTGGGAAATATGGCGGAGGGCGTTTCGATCATCTTCCGGACGGATACGATCAGCAGGTGCTTCCTGGCGGTCGCGCTGCTCCTGTATACGGTGGTCCTTTTCTACTCCTTTGAATATATGAAGATGGAGGAGAGGATCCCGAGTTTCTACGCGTTCTACCTGATCTCAATGGGAGCGCTCATCGCGGAGTGCTTCGCGGGAAACCTTGTCACGCTGTATCTCAGCTTTGAGTTCCTGACGCTGACATCTATGCCGCTGGTCCTGCATGAGAGAACTAAAGAGGCGGTCGCCGCGGGTCTAAAGTACCTGTTCTATTCGGTGGCGGGCGCTATGATGGGTCTCCTTGCCATTTTCTTTATCTATCATTTTGCAGCGGAACCTAATCTCTTCGTCTATGGAGGATTCCTGGATCCGGCAAAACTTGCGGGCGCCGAGAACATTCTCTATGCGGCAGTACTGGCAGGAATTGTAGGATTTGGCGCCAAGGCCGGTATGTATCCGCTGCACGGCTGGCTTCCTACTGCCCACCCGATCGCACCGGCTCCCGCGTCGGCGCTTCTGTCCGCCATGATCGCCAAGGGCGGCGTGTTGGCGGTGATCAGGCTGGTCTATTTTGCCGTGGGGGCAGAGACGATCAGGGGAACCTGGGTACAGCTGGCGTGGATGTGCCTTGCGCTGCTCACTATCCTGATGGGTTCGACTATGGCTTTCAGCGAGGAGATCCTCAAGAAGAGGCTCGCTTATTCGACGGTCAGCCAGATCTCATATATCATGCTGGGCCTGTCCCTCCTGACAGATGAGGGGCTCAGAGGAGGCCTTCTGCACGTGTTCAGCCATGCCTGCGCCAAGGGCTGCCTGTTCCTTGTCGCCGGCGTGTTCATCTACAAATTGAAGCTCCGCAGAGTTACGGAGCTGATGGGGATCGGGCGTCTGATGCCGCTTACTCTGCTGTGCTTTACGGCGGCTTCGATCTCCCTCGTCGGTATTCCTCCCATGGGCGGATTTACGAGTAAATGGGCCATCGCGACGGCCGCTATGGACAGCGGGACCGGGATCTTCGAGGTGCTCGGACCGGTCGTTCTGCTGATCTCGGCGCTTCTGACGGCGGGCTATCTGCTGCCTGTCATGGTGGACGGTTTCTTCCCGGGAGGAGTGACCGGAAATGAGGACGCGGAGAAGGCGGAGCCGAATGCGCTGATGCTGATCCCTATGTTTATTCTGTGCGCGGGATCGCTCCTGGTCGGCATATTCGGAAATGCATTCATGAGCGGACTGGTATTATGAGCGGGAGGAGATAGATCTTGAGTCCTTTGTTTCTGCTGGTTCCGATCGCACTGCCTATTGCCGGCGGGCTGGCAATGCTGATCAGGCCAATTGAAAATGATATAAAGAGGAGCATATGGTGCGAGGCGGTTGCCTGCGTGACATCAGCCTGCGTCTGGGCAGCAGCGCTGTGGGCACCGCGCTATTCTGTTACGGTTTACAGTTTCACCCGCGGATTCGCGGTGAACTTCGGCGTGGACGGCATGGCAAATGTGTTCGCGGTCATGATCTCTGTCATGTGGCCCCTGGTGCTTCTGTACGCCTTTGAGTACATGAAGGGAGACGAGAACAGCAATCGCTTTTTTGCCTTTTATGTCATGACGTACGGCGTGACCCTCGGAGTGTGCTACTCCGCGGATATGATCACGATGTACGTGTTCATCGAGATGCTGACGCTGGTGACGATCCCTCTCGTATCCCATTACGGCGGACATGAGAGTATGTTCGCGGGCAGGAAGTACGCGGCGTACACGATCGGAGGAGCGTCGCTGGGCTTCATAGCCGTAGTGCTCACCACTGTGTATGGAATGGACGGCATTTTCCGCTACGGCGGAAGCATCTTTGTGACCTATGATCCGGCTATGATGCAGTTCGCCTTTGTTCTCGGATTTATAGGATTCGGGGCCAAAGCAGCGGTATTTCCGCTTTATGACTGGCTTCCGACGGCTTCGGTCGCGCCTACCCCTGTGACAGCTCTGCTGCACGCCGTAGCGGTGGTCAATTCGGGTGTCTTCGCAGTCATGAGAATGACTTACTATGTGTTCGGCGCGGATTATCTGCGGGGAACAGCTGCACAGGCCATCTGCCTGTCCCTGGCGATCTTCTCGCTCCTGTTCGGAGCTGTACAGGCACTGCGGGAGCGCCATTTCAAGAGGAGGCTCGCTTTTTCCACGATGAGCAACCTGTCCTACATGCTTCTGGCGGCCATGTCCATGTCGCCGCAGGGACTTAAGGCAGGGCTCACGCACCTGGTCTTTCACGGAATCATTAAGATCTGCCTGTTCATGTGCGCGGGCGCTTTTATACACCGGACCCATAAGGCCTACATTTACGAGATTAACGGAGTCGGGCGCCGCATGCCGTACACGTTTGCCGCGTATACGCTTTGCGCGCTCTCACTGACGGGAATCCCGCCGCTGTGCGGATTCGTCTCAAAGTGGCAGCTTATGACTGCCGGTATGGACGCCGCCACGACGGCTGCGAAAGAGGCAGTCCCGGATTCCGCAGTTTCCATGCTCCTGCCGTATCTTTTCTACGCGGGAGTTGCAGCACTGATCATTGCGGCGTTTCTGTGCGCCATGTATTCGATCAATATAAGTATACGAGCCTTCTTCCCGGTGACGGATAAGGACCTCTACAAGGACAGCGATGTTAAAGAAGCAGGACCGCTCATGCTGATCCCCATTTATGTGTTCGGGGCATGCAATATTCTGATCGGTCTCTTCCCTGGCCCGATCCTGGCAATTCTGACAGCGATCGGAGAGGGGCGGCTATAGGCTGATAAACAAGCACAGGTGGAACAGGATGTTGATTGCGATAATAGTCTTTGGCCCGTTTATAGGAGCCGCAGCAGCTGCTGCAATAGGGAGATGGAATGAGAAAGCCGGAGAGTATGCGGCTCTTTTCCTGACGGCTGCAGTTCTGGGACTGACGCTTGTGCTGGCGCGCTCCGCGGGCTCCGACACACTTTATCCCTCTGAGCAGAACGCGGTCGGGCAGTCTCTGGTGTTCCCCGGAATCCTTTCGGGAAGCGGCCTTACCCTGTGTGTCACCGGTTTCAGGGCGGTCTACGCTGTGATCACGGCGATCATGTGGTTTGGGACGACACTGTTCTCCCCGGAATATTTTGCCCACGAGAAAGAGAATCTGGGCCGATACAAGTTCTTTGTCCTGTTCACACTGGGAGCTGTTGAAGGCGTCATGCTCTCGGCGGACCTGATGACCGCTTTCGTTTTCTTCGAGGTTCTGTCTTTCACGTCCTTTACGTGGGTCATCCACGAGGAGACTGAGGCGGCGATCCGCGCGGGATATACGTATTTGTTTGTGGCGGTGATCGGCGGTCTTCTCCTCTTTATGGGACTGGTATTGCTGGAACACACGGCGGGAACGCTGTCCTTTGCGGAACTCTCGACGGCTCTTCGGGGGGAGGGCGCTTCGGCAGACAGCCTGGCGCAGCCGCAGGTACTTGCGGCGGGCGTCCTGATCCTGCTCGGATTCGGAGCGAAGGCGGGCATGTTCCCCCTTCACATCTGGCTTCCCAAGGCCCATCCGGCGGCTCCTTCGCCGGCTTCCGCGCTTTTGTCAGGTATCCTGACAAAGGTAGGCGTTTACGGAATTCTGATGACGGCGCTTTACGTACTGGCGGGCGATTACCGGTTTGGCCTGATCGTCCTGGGCGCAGGCCTGATCACCATGCTTCTGGGAGCGGTCCTGGCGCTTTTCTCCGTCAATCTCAAGCGGACACTTGCCTGCTCGTCTATGTCCCAGATTGGATTTATTCTGACCGGCATAGCTGTGACAGTGCTCATGGGAGCGGTGGGGGAAGAAGAAGCAGTGATGACAGCTCTGTCCGGAACGGTACAGCATATGATCAACCATTCGCTGCTCAAGCTTACACTGTTCATGTGCGCCGGCGTTGTAGTCATGAATCTCCACAAGCTGACTCTTGATGATATCCGCGGCTGGGGCAGAAATAAGACCCCGCTCAAAATAGCGTTTGCCCTGGGAGGTCTGGGAATAAGCGGCGTTCCGCTTTTCAACGGCTATATCAGCAAGACGCTTCTCCATGAAGGAATTGTAGAGGCCATTCACGTCATGAAAGAGGCGCAGCACAGCGGTCTTAGGACTATAGACGCAGTGACAGCAGGAAATATCGAGGATCTCCTGCAGATGGGAGAGTGGATCTTCCTGTTCTCCGGAGGCCTGACATTCGCCTACATGCTCAAGCTCTTCATCTGCGTCTTTGTGGAGAAGAACCGGTACGAGGACGTGCAGGAGAGGTTCGACAGCTCGGACAAGTGCATGAACGGCGTCAGTACTGCAGCTATTTTGGGATCCTCCCTGTTCATGGTGATCCTGGGCATGCCTCCTGTGACCAAGAGGCTTCTCGCTTTTGCCACCGGAAGCGGCCATATCATGGAATTTTCAGCCTTCACGCCCGAGAATCTCAAGGGAAGCGTGATCTCACTGGCGATCGGCGCAGTTGTATACCTTTTTGTGGTACGGCGTCTGCTCTACAAAGAAGACTCCTATATCAACCGGTGGCCGGAGCGTTTGGACCTGGAGGAAGGTCTCTACAGGCCTGCTCTTACAAAATGGATCCCGGGCGTGCTCATCGCAGTGGCTTCCGTGTTCGGCGAGGACAAAGTGCTGGAACCGGTGTGCAGGATCGGACTTCTTCTGCTTGAGAAGACGGCGTACGCGGTCAGTGTCAGCACGGACTGCCTGATCCTGACGCTGCGCCGTTCCGTGCTTCGTGAAAGGAAAGTGAGAACTGCCGGAGTCGGGCGGATGAGCCGCATGAGGATGCTCCGGGAGGGCACAGCGGAGGCTGTGAGGCCCATAGTTCGCAATTTTACGTTTGCTTTGCTCATGACTTGCCTCGGAATACTTGTTATTTTGGGGGTTTTGCTCATTGCAATTGTGTAGATCAATCCCTAGAATGGAAAACAGGGTATAGAAACAAAACAAAGTAAAAAGGTATATTCATGAGTATATTTGACTTTTTGACACTTTTTGGCGGCCTGGCCATGTTCCTTTACGGAATGCGGCTTATGGGCGACGGCCTCAAAGAGAGTTCTTCGGGAACACTCAAGAAGGCCATGGAATCTGTCACAAACAATCCGATCAAAGCATTTTTGCTGGGATTTGGAATCACGGCGATCATTCAGTCATCCACGGCGACGATCGTCATCACGTCCGGTCTGGTAGGCGCGGGCCTGCTCACGCTTCACCAGTCCATTGGTATTATCGTCGGCGCGAACGTCGGTACTACCGTCACGGGCCAGATCATTCGTCTTCTGGACCTGGACACGGGAGGGGCGACCTCCTGGCTGCAGCTGTTCAAGCCCTCCTCTCTGGCTCCGATCGCGCTGATCATAGGTATCATCCTGATCATGAGCGGCAGGCTCAAGAGCTCGAGATCCCTCGGTAACATTGCGATCGGGTTCGGTATCCTGTTCTCAGGTCTGATCAATATGACAGACGCGGTCAATGTTTTGACAGAATCGGGCGTCATAGAAGGACTGTTCACCAAGCTCGGCAATAATCCGGTCCTGGGGTATCTGACAGGTGCCGCAGTTGCGTTCATATTACAGAGTTCGTCAGCAACGATCGGTATTCTGCAGGCCTTTTCGGCTTCGGGAGTACTGACTTTTAAAGCTGTATACCCGGTCATTGTCGGCGTATATCTCGGCGACAGCGTGACGACCGGTATAGTGTGCTTTATAGGCGCGGACGCAGACCAGAAGAGAGTCGGTATCGTAAATATTATCTTCAATATCGGCAAGATGGCGCTGATCCTTATCGGTGTCACCATTCTGCACAGTCTTGGATTCCTTGACTGGATCTGGGAGACCGTGGTCAATTCCGGCGTGATCGCGAACGCCAACACGATCTTCAACATTGCGGCCAGTATCATGTTGGCTCCGTTTATAGGCTTCTTTGAGAGAAGCAGCGTCCGAATGATTCCGGACGACAAGGTGGAGCCCAACAAGTACCAGGATAACCTGGACGCCCTCAACCCCAGGTTCTTCGATACGCCGGCTCTGGCGCTCGGCAGCTGTTATGATACCCTGATGGTGCAGTACAGGCTGGCCAGAGCGAATATTGAGAAGGCTTTCGGACTGCTCGAACACTACGACCAGAAGATCTATGATGAGATCATGGCGGAGGAAGAGAATGTCGATATGCTCACGGACCGCATCAGCCGCTATATAGTGGAATACCTCCCTCATGTCAGGGATGAGCAGCATGCGGCGATCCTCGATCAGTACTACAAGGTCGTGGCGGAATTTGAGCGTCTGGGCGACCATGCAGTGAATATCGCGGACAACGCCAATATTATGCACAGCAATGGCCGGACGTTTACAGATACGGCTCTCGGTGAGATCAAGGTCCTGGAGGATCTTCTGAGGGAGATCCTTGACGCGGTGGATCTCGCGTTTGGGAAAAGAGATACAATAGCTGCATTTACCATTGAACCGCTTCAGGAAGTGGCCACAGAGATGGTAGCTAAGCTCAAGAAGAACCATCTGGACAGGATGGGCCGCGGAGAGTGTGACATTTACGCGGACTCCAATTTCGAGAACCTGATGTCGGATATGAAGAGGATCGCCGACGTCAGCACGAATATCGGCGAAGCAACGCTGATCCGTGTATACCCCGAATTGGCTGACAACGGGCACACATATTTCACAAAGCTTCGTTCGGGTAATGACCAGAGATTTAATTCCGAATACAACAAAGCTTATGAAAAATACGCCAAACGCTTCAGAAAAGTGGCAGAGAACGGTTGACAGAACCGTCACAATTTGGTAATAAAGATAGTACATAAAAGGAGTCCGGTTACTGACGGGTATTGTGGAGCACCACAGGGGAACCGGATTTTGAAAAAAGCCGACCGTCTGGGCAGTAATGTGTAGTAGGGCAGAGACCGCAGTATTACCGTTACTGCTCTTTTTATGCGAAGCATTTGGGACGTGGTGCTGAATAATTAATCATTTAGTTAAAAGTTGCATTGCATTAACAGAATACTCAGGAGGAAAAAAATGGGATACAAGAGTGATATCGAAATCGCGCAGGAATGTCAGATGCTCCCGATCACAGAGATCGCGGCAAAGGCAGGGATTGACGACGAATATCTGGAGCAGTACGGAAAGTATAAGGCGAAGATCGACTACAAGCTTCTCAAAGATTCAAAGCGCGGAAACGGCAAGCTGATCCTTGTGACTGCTATGAACCCCACACCCGCGGGAGAAGGCAAGACCACAACTACCATCGGTCTGGCTGACGGCCTTCAGAAACTTGGCAAAAAAGTAATGGTTGCCCTTCGCGAGCCCTCCCTCGGACCGGTCTTCGGCGTCAAGGGCGGCGCGGCAGGCGGCGGTTATGCACAGGTCGTTCCCATGGAGGACATCAATCTTCACTTTACGGGCGACTTCCACGCCATCGGCGCAGCCAACAACCTGCTGGCAGCAATGATCGATAACCATATTTACCAGGGAAATGAGCTGAACATCGATCCCCGCAAGATCACATGGAGAAGATGCGTCGACATGAACGACCGCCAGCTCCGCTTCGTAGTGGACGGCCTCGGCGGAAGAGTCAACGGAACACCCCGCGAGGACGGTTATGATATCACTGTAGCATCTGAGATCATGGCAGTTCTGTGCCTGGCAAGCGACATCACTGACCTCAAAGAGAGACTTTCCAGAATCGTCATCGGTTACACATACGGCAAAGTCAGTGAGCAGAAGCCAGTCACTGCAGGCGACCTGCACGCACAGGGCGCTATGGCGGCGCTTCTGAAGGACGCTTTGAAGCCCAACCTCGTCCAGACTCTGGAGCACGTTCCCGCGATCGTGCACGGCGGTCCCTTCGCCAACATCGCGCATGGCTGCAACTCCGTAACGGCTACCAAGATGGCTATGAAACTGGCGGATTACGCAGTTACTGAGGCGGGCTTCGGCGCAGATCTCGGCGCTGAGAAGTTCCTGGACATCAAGTGCCGTATGGCAGGCCTCCGTCCCAACGCGGTCGTCATCGTCTCCACAGTCAGGAGCCTTAAGTACAACGGCGGCGTTGCCAAAGCCGACCTTGGCACTGAGAATCTTGAGGCCCTCGAGAAGGGTCTTCCCAACCTTCTCAAGCACGTCAGCAATATCCGCGACGTGTACGGCCTTCCCTGCGTAGTCGCTATCAACGAGTTCCCCACCGACACACCTGCGGAAGTCAAGCTGGTGGAAGACAAGTGCAAGGAGCTCGGCGTGAACGTCGTTCTGTCCCAGGTATGGGCAAAGGGCGGCGAAGGCGGCAAGGCCCTCGCAGAGGAGATCATCCGTCTGTGTGATCAGCCTTCCGATTTCCACTATTCTTATGAACTGGAAGGAACTATCGAGGACAAGCTGAACCAGATCGCCACAAAGATCTACGGCGCACGCGGCGTCGTGATGACAGCGGATGCGGCCAAGCAGGCAAAACAGCTCGAGAGCATGGGCTTCGGAAACTGCCCGATCTGCGTCGCCAAGACCCAGTACAGCCTGACAGACGATCCCAAGAAGCTCGGCGCGCCTAAGGACTTCGATATTACAGTCCGCGGCGTCAAAATATCGGCAGGCGCAGGTTTCGTCGTAGCCCTCACAGGCGAGATCATGACCATGCCCGGCCTTCCCAAGGTTCCCGCGGCACTCAAGATCGATGTCGACGAAGACGGAAAGATCACAGGACTGTTTTGACCTGAAAATGCGGATATCAGGAGCCAAATTATTGCGATAAAGTCGGAAATGTCCTAATTTAAGTCGTTTATTTGGCTATTTATTCAGAGGGGATTCGGGTATCATAACCATTGTCAGCAGGGAGCTGACACATATATCAATTACCCCCCTATACATTATTAACATCCCCTAAGAGATGAAGCTCTGTTCTGAGGCTGAAGCCCGGAATGGGGCTTTGTTTCTTTTCAGGGGATTTTATATTGTCAGGGATTTGTGGTATTGTATATTTATCTGTTCAGATCACTTTATTTTGGAAGGTAAAATATGAAGACTGCATATATTGGTGGAATTTTACTTGACGGAACCAAGGATATGGTGCCGCAGAAGGGAAAAACTGTAATCGTAGAGAACGGCAGGATCACCGCGATCCTCTCTGCAGAGGAGCTCGTTCCTTCAGGATGTGAGATCGTAAATCTGAAGGGCTGTTATCTGATGCCGGGACTGATCAACCTCCATGTACATCTGAATTCGGGGGGCAAGCCCTCCGGCAGAAAGAAGGAGCCCGGAGACTATGTGCGTCTTGTCAATTTGGCCACATCCAACGCTTTAACCGGAGAAGCAGTGCGCGCTCTGATGAGGGGATACGCCAATACAGCACTTCACAGCGGCGTGACTACGATCCGTACTGTAGGCGGTATCTCTGATTATGACGGAAAACTTCGGAACGAGATTGAAGAGGGATACCGCAAGAGAGTAAAGGAATGGAAATCGGAAGAGGCGACCGGCAAAAAAGAGTTTGCAGACATGGTCCGCAAAGCCAGGACCGGTATGTCCAGGATCCCCATGGGCGCCGCGGCGCCGGAAGGGCTTGGAGCGCTTGTGCGCGGAAGCGCAGCCGGAGCGGCGATGGCAGGCCCCAGGATCCTCACGAGCAACACGGGGATCTCAGTGCCCGGAGGACATGTGGCGGGATCTCTGGCTTATCCTGTTACCTCTCCGGAAGAAGCAGTGAAGTATGTCCACAAGATCGCGGCCGGTCGGCCGGACCTGATCAAACTTATGATCACAGGCGGGATCATGGATGCGGAGAAAGAAGGAGAACCCGGCGTTCTCAAGATGTCTCCGGAGATCATTGAGGCGGCCTGCAAGGCTGCACACGATCTCAAACTCCCTGTGGCGGCACATGCAGAGAGCACAGAAGGCGTGATCGCGGGACTTCGCGGAGGCGTGGACACGATCGAGCACGGCGCGATGCCTACGGATGAAATGATAGCGCTTTTCAAGGAGAACGGGTCGGCTCTCGTGACAACGATCTCTCCCGTCATTCCTCTTGCACTCCTGAGCACGTCCAAGACCAACGTGCGCGCTATGGACCGCTACAATGCGGGAATCGTGCTTCGCGGAATCATCGAGTGCGCCAGAAGAGCCCTCAAAGAGGGAATACCGGTGGGCCTGGGCACAGATACAGGCTGCCCTTACGTTACGCACTACGATATGTGGAGAGAGCTTCAGTATTTCAGCACTTACTGCGGCGTCTCTGAGACATTCGCACTCTACAGCGCAACTCTGGGTAACGCGAAGATCGCCGGGATCGATGGCGAGACGGGCAGTATCGAGCCGGGCAAAGCGGCTGATTTCCTCATCACGGCAGGAAATCCCGTGGAGAGCCTTCGCGCGCTCAGAAAGCCCCGGATGGTCGTGGCAAGGGGCGTCCTGATCAAAGAACCCGTCATTAAAAAGAATGTAGAGATTGAACAGACTCTGGACAGCCTGCTCAAGTATACTTATGACGACCTGGACGGACTTATCAGGAAAGGACAGGGCTGATGAGAGAGGGGACAGGCGGATCCGGTCAGAGAACGTATGCCCCCCGGCAGGAGTCAGGCGGACCCGGTCAGAGACTGTATGGTCCCCAGGACATGGTCAGGATCTCCAGCAGCGCGTGCGCCGGCTGCGGCGCCTGCTGCAGAGGCATGGGAGATACGATCGTTCTGGATCCCTATGACGTGTGGCAGCTGACTTACGGACTCGGAAAATCCTTTGAAGAACTGATGGGCGTGAATATAGACCTGCACGTGGAGGAAGGAGTGATCCTTCCTCACCTCATGATGAGGGGGGATACGCAGGGCTGTACTTTTCTCGGGACTGACGGCAGATGTATGATCCACTCGCACCGTCCGGGGATCTGCAGACTGTTCCCGCTGGGAAGGCAATTTGACGAAGAAAAGACCTCCTACTTCATCGTCCCGGAGGGGTGCGTGAAGGGAGGCCTTTCCAAAGTCAGAATTGACAAATGGCTCGGAATTCCTGATCTGCCCGCGTATGAGAACTTCAAAGCGCAGTGGCATTCTCTGATCCGCCTTTTAAAGGCGAGAATCGCGGCAGAACCGTCAGATGAGGTGCGCAGGAATATCAATCTCTATTTTCTCAGAGTTTTCTATATGGCGCCTTACGAAGGCGTCTCGTCCGCGGGCGCATTCTACAGGGAAGCGGCGGACAGAAGTCAAAAGTTCGCGGATGCTGTGCTGTGAGGTCAGCATCAGGCTGAGGCAAAATACAGCGTGCGCTGTGCTGTGATTCAGCGGCGCATAGAAGCAAAACATTGCAGGCGTTTTGCTGTGATTCAGCGGCGCACTACATATTCGGCATTCATTACCGGCATGGTCATCGATGAACCGTCCATCATTCGGGCGCTCACATCCTTGAACATGCCGTAAATTGTTACAGGGACACCTTCAGGGGGGAGATTGCCATGGAGCGTACTGGTGTAAGTGGCGCACAGTATGCCCTTGGTCAGCCCGAGGAAGTCACCTTCCATCTCCAGGAACACGTCGACGCTTCCATCCTCTTTGGGGCGGATCTCTTTGATCGTCCCCTGCACAGCGATATTGGCTCCGGCGTACTTGGCGGGATTGTGATAGAGGGAATAGTACCCCGCGGAAATGCAGCCGGCCTGGAACTCCTCGGGAGTGGGCGTCGTGCAGGTCACTTCTACTGTGCAGACGCTGTCTTCATAGTGCACTTCGAGCACGTAGCGCTGCTTTGGCTCAAGGACTACAGTTTCAGCGAGCGTCCATCCGCTTACCTGCTCGACAGTTCCGTCGGCATATTTGGCGGTGACTACGAGCCCCTCGTTTCCGGTTCCGATCTCGGTGCCTTCCACAGTGCTTCCCGAATAAGCGGCGCTCAAGCGTGAAATGCTCTTTGTAGTGCACTGAATGGAGAGCGTGCAGGAGAAGTTTTCATAATTGATCGTGAAGGTAGACAGCTTGTCTTTTTCAAGGACAGCAGGATTGGCGACGCGCCATCCCTTCTCAAGGGGCGATTTTTTGCCGTCTCTGATCGCAAAGACGTGAAGTCCCGGATTGGTGTCTGAAATCTGCGTGCCGGCCTTGGTATCGCCGTCATATTCCGCGGTGATCGACTGGATCATTCCGGTGCTGCACTGAACTGCGCACTGGGTGCTCACTTTTTCATAAGTGATCGTGACCACGCTCTTCTTCGCGTCCTCGAGAGTCTGCGGGGAGCTGATCGTCCACCCCGTCACTATCTCCTCATGTCCGTCCTTGTAATAGGCGGTCACCTTAAAACCGGGGTTCTTATCATCGAGAACAACGCCGGCCTTGGTATCGCCGGTGTAGACTGCTGTGATATGGGTGACAGTCTTTCTCGGAGATGTGATCCCGGTATAAGCCGCGACGCCGATTGCGACGCCCAAAAGTACCGCGGCTGCGAAAATGATCCATTTGCGGTGCTCTTCCCAGAAGCTGTTCTTGCCGGTGTTCATTTGTTCTCCTTTCTTAGTATTGTTCGAAGGCCGCTGCGGGGAGCGGTGCATCGATTTGTTCTGAGCCGGTGACTCGGTGCGGTGAGCTGTGCTCCGGCTTGAGCTGTTGATCCGGCGCGGTGAGCAGCGTTCCGAGTGAGTACAGGGCTCGGATTCCAATCTAAAAGACGTAAAATCAGGGGGTGTATTGACGGGGATGATTGTGAAAAAATTGTGTTTGCTTTGTCGTCTGAAGGGTGTGTGCTTCAGGTACATTTATTATAACACAGGGGGGATGTCCCCCGCCTCTACAGGCGGCGGGTAGTAACAAACTTTCTCAGCGACGGGTGACAATCCCCCGCTGAGTTATATGATGCACACGCGTGCGGAAAGGTAGATGTTGCCTTTCAGGCAACCCGCACGCGGCGCAGCGGCTCGCTTTGCGAGCCTT
>JBGUJH010000061.1:0-17640 GCA_045113775.1 Lachnospiraceae bacterium
GCGGGTTGCCTGTAAGGCAACATCTTCCTTTCCGCACGCGTGTGCATCATTTAACTCGGTCGGGGATTGTCTCCCGCCACCGAGTAAGGTTTGTTACAACTCGCCGCCTGCAGAGGCGGGAGACTTCCCAGCCGAGTTAAATAATCAGTCGTCTAATAATGGATCATCACTTAAGATAATTTCATGTTTTACACCAGAATAACCTGCAAGTCAATGAGTCCTGCAGGCTATTTTCTTAATAAAATATGAATTTTTCATGTCATTATGTGAGTCAGTCCTCTCTCCTCTGTTCAATCTTCATCCATATATAGAGGGCTGCGGCCGCTGCCACGAGCATAGCCCCCCATATGTTGCCCGACCCGGTCGTGTCGGCCGTTTTGGCAGATCTGCTCTTTTTGATCGTAGTGCTGGTCCTTACGGGTGTGGTCCTGGATACCTTTGTCGTGAGCACCTTTGCCACAATAACGCCTTTCTGAACGGGCTGGCTTCTCAGGGATATCTCTTCCTCTGAGCTTCTGCCCTCAGGAAGAGGTTCATGAGCATTGGTGATCATATATCCCTCTGCGTCTGATCCGCTTATCAGGCCTGTATAGCCTTCCAGACGCCCTTCTTCGATTGAATAGGACTGTCTGACGCAGTCTGAATAAACAGGAAGGTCGTCAAATGTGCCGCTCCAGTCGTTCTCTTCGCTGAGCGTGACTGTTCTTCCGGTCTCGCGTCCGTTTGCGTAGAGAGTGACGTTGACGCTGCCCGGCCTTGTTCCGTCCCTGTTGTCCTCATCTTCCCATTTTCCGGTCACTTCCACATCAATAGAAGGGGTTTTCAGGACAGGTGCCAGGAAAATACGTTCAGCCTTTTGATCTTTTGTACCGCGGAACAGGATATCCCTCTCATCGCTTATCTCGATCTCACCTGAAAAGCTTTCTTCTCCGGCATCGGCAAAAGAACGTCCGCCTTGTTCGATCATATAATCATAATCCGCCGCAACCTTTACAGCGAAGCTCCTGTATCCCTCGGGCATGTCAAATGCAGCCTCAAATTGGCCGTTTGTGGCTCTGACTCTCACATTTTCAAGTCCGGAAAGACTTCCGTCTCCGGGTTCAGCAAAGGATGCCGTGATTATTGACGCGGGTGTAAAACCTTTCGGAGCAGAAGCGCCTGTCTGAGAAGCTTGTTCTTCCCCCTCTGCTTCCGTTTCCGCAGCGTCTTTACTGTTGTCATAACCGGCTGCTATGGGTCTTCCCTGACCGTCAGAAAGAGCAGTCAGAGAACTGACTCGATCGGAGATCAAGGGCGCATAGACCGGATCCTGAGCGCTCTGCGCGCCGCATCCGACAGCGTCGGCATGGGTTCCTGCGATTGCCTTGATATTTCCTCCCTGAACGACGATAATACCGCAGGCATTCTGCCCCCGGCTTCCCCCTATTGCAGCTCCGTCCGTACCGCCCACAGCAGTGAGGACTCCCTCGCCTGTGATCCTGAGACTGGATAACAACGATCTGCTTCCGTCCCCGCGGGGAAGTGTTCCCGCCTCTATGGCCGCAAAACCGGCCGCGCCTTCCACGTAGTTCGATCCGCGCTGTGAAAGGCTGTCTTTCTCCTTTTCTGTATTTTTTTCCGGCGCGCCAAGACGGATCTCCGCGTCTGCTCCGGGCAGTATTCTGATCGCAGCCCCTTTAGCCGTCTTGATCCTTACTCCGTCAAGAACCAGCACTGTGTATCCCGATACCTCGATCGATTCCGTGCTGAACTCGGCATCCTGCCGTGTCTTGACTGAAACTGTTCCGCCATAGACATAGAGATGACCATTTTCATACCTGAAATTGTCTGCTGACTCCGCTTCTACTATGAAAGAGCCGGCTTCCCTTGTGATCATTCCTGTCTCTGTTTCACCGACCTGTGCCGCTGTTGTTTCTGTGCCTTCTGCTTCTACGGCCGTTGTTATTTCATTAGCGTCCGGTTCCGGGTCCTCTCCGATAGCCGTTTCCGACGCATAAGTCTTTTGTCCTGCCGTCGATACAAGAATCAGAAGTACAGCGATCATACTGATGACTCTTCGTATTGTATTCATTTCCCGAATCCCTCTGTTTAGAACGAGTTTCCTTAAATGAGTCAAATAATACTGTAATGATATTATATTTTACTATTTTGTAACAAAAATGTAAATATTGTTTTCTTGTTTTATTACAGATTTAATTTATATTTTACAAATATTAACTAAATTAATAGTGGAAATTCTCGCGGCATTCCTTTACAATTTATGAGATTAAGGGTTTAGCAGAACTACAGAAAGAGAGGACTTATGGCACAACGTACTGATATTCATAAAATACTGATCATCGGTTCAGGTCCCATCGTCATCGGTCAGGCGTGTGAGTTTGACTATTCAGGCACGCAGGCCTGCAAGGCACTCAGAAGCCTCGGATATGAGATCGTCCTGGTCAATTCCAATCCGGCAACTATCATGACAGACCCTGAGATGGCTGACATAACCTATATCGAACCTCTTAACGTCAGACGTATGGAGCAGATCATCGCCAAGGAACGTCCTGACGCTCTTCTTCCCAATCTCGGAGGTCAGTCCGGCCTCAACTTGTGTTCAGAACTTTATAAAGAAGGAATTCTTGATAAATACGGCGTAAAAGTCATCGGCGTTCAGGTCGATGCTATTGAGCGCGGAGAAGACCGAATTGAATTTAAGGAAACAATGAATAAGCTCGGCATCGAGATGGCCAGAAGCGAAGTTGCATACTCGGTAGAGGAAGCGCTTGCGATCGCTGATGAGCTCGGCTATCCCGTTGTTCTTCGCCCCGCCTACACTATGGGCGGCGCCGGCGGCGGACTTGTCTACAATAAGGATGAGCTCCGCACAGTCTGCGCGCGCGGTCTCCAGGCCAGCCTGATCCATCAGGTCCTTGTAGAGGAGTCCATCCTCGGCTGGGAAGAGCTCGAGCTTGAAGTTGTCCGCGACAAGGACAACAATATGATCACCGTCTGCTTCATCGAGAACGTCGATCCCGTCGGCGTCCATACAGGTGATTCCTTCTGCACGGCTCCCATGCTCACGATCGATGAAGATCTGCAGAAAAAGCTCCAGGAGCAGTCCTACAAGATCGTCGAACACATCGGCGTCATCGGCGGCACAAACGTGCAGTTCGCCCACGATCCCAAGAGCGGCCGCGTAGTCGTCATTGAGATCAATCCCAGGACATCCCGCTCCTCCGCTCTGGCATCCAAGGCAACCGGTTTCCCGATCGCTCTGGTATCCGCCAAACTCGCCACAGGACTCACACTGAGCGAGCTTCCCTGCGGCAAATACGGAACTCTTGACAAATACGTTCCGGACGGCGACTACGTAGTCGTCAAATTCGCCCGCTGGGCATTTGAAAAATTCAAGGGCGTCAATGACCACCTCGGCACACAGATGCGCGCGGTCGGCGAAGTCATGAGCATCGGCAAGAACTACAAAGAGGCCTTCCAGAAGGCAATCCGTTCCCTTGAAAAAGACCGCTATGGCCTGGGTTATGTAAAGAACTTCCATGAGCTCAGCAAGGAGAAACTCCTTAAGCTCCTCGTAGTTCCTAACAGCGAGCGCTATTTTATCATGTATGAAGCCCTGCGCAAGGGAGCTACTGCCGATGAGATCTTCGATCTCACCAGTGTAAAGCACTATTTCATCAACCAGATGAAGGAACTGGTGGAGGAAGAAGAAGCCCTGCTCCGCGGTCCGCTCACTGCCGAGGCTCTCATACAGGCCAAGAAGGACGGTTTCTCTGACAAATATCTGAGCCAGATCCTTGACATCCCTGAGAGCGAGATCCGCCATAAGCGCGAAGAGCTCGGCGTCGTCGAGACATGGGATGCAGTCCATGTCAGCGGCACACAGGACAGCGCTTACTACTATTCCACATACAACGCGCCGGATAACGATCCCGTTTCCACTGACCGTCCCAAGATCATGATCCTGGGCGGCGGCCCCAACAGGATCGGCCAGGGTATCGAGTTTGACTACTGCTGCGTTCATGCGGCCAAGTCTCTCCATGAGCTGGGCTTTGAGACCATCATCGTCAACTGCAACCCTGAGACAGTTTCCACTGACTACGACACCTCCGACAAGCTCTATTTTGAGCCCCTTACCCTGGAGGATGTTCTGTCCATCTACTACAAAGAAAAGCCTGTCGGCGTCATCGCGCAGTTCGGCGGCCAGACGCCTCTGAACCTTGCTGCCGACCTCAAGGCCAACGGAGTCCGTATTCTCGGGACCCAGCCCGAAGTCATCGACCTGGCAGAGGATCGCGATCACTTCCGCGCCATGATGGACAAACTCGGCATTCCCATGCCGGAGTCAGGAATGGCCACCACTGTGGAAGAAGCGACAGCGATCGCCAATTCCATCGGCTATCCCGTCATGGTCCGTCCTTCCTACGTCCTGGGCGGACGCGGAATGGAAGTTGTCTATGACGATGACTCCATGAAGGACTACATGCTCGCCGCTGTCGGTGTGACGCCCGACCGCCCGATCCTGATCGACAGATTCCTCAATCACGCTATGGAGTGCGAAGCAGACGCCATCAGTGACGGCGCGCACGCTTATGTTCCTGCCGTCATGGAGCACATCGAGCTGGCAGGCATTCACTCCGGCGACTCCGCGTGCATCATTCCTTCCAGACATATCCCGCAGGATAATCTGGAGACGATCAAGGAATATACCCGCAAGATCGCAGAAGAAATGCATGTCGTAGGCCTTATGAATATGCAGTACGCCATCGAGAACGGAAAGGTCTATGTGCTTGAGGCGAATCCGAGAGCATCCCGTACCGTTCCGCTGGTATCCAAGGTTTGCGGAATCCGCATGGTTCCGATCGCCACGGACATCATCACTTCCGAGATCACCGGCAGGCCTTCACCGGTAGCCGGACTCGGAGAGCGCACGATCCCTTACTACGGCGTCAAGGAAGCGGTCTTCCCCTTCAACATGTTCCAGGAAGTCGACCCTGTACTGGGTCCCGAGATGCGCTCCACCGGCGAAGTCCTCGGCATGGCATCCAAGACAGGTGAGGCCTACTTCAAGGCACAGGAAGGAGCCAACGCGACTCTTCCCACTGAGGGAACAGTCCTGATCTCCGTCAACAAGAAAGATAAGCCCGAGGTCGCCGAAGTCGCGGGAATCTTCGCGGAGTGCGGTTTCAAGATCCTCGCTACCGGCGGTACCTGCGACCTGATCCAGAAGGCGGGAATCCCTGCTGAGCGCGTCAAGAAGCTCTATGAGGGCCGCCCCAACATCATCGACCTGATCACCAACGGCAAGATCCAGCTGATCATCAACTCCCCTGTCGGTAAGGACAGCATCCACAATGACAGCTACCTCAGAAAGAACGCGATCAAGGCGCGCGTCCCCTACATCACCACGATTGACGCAGCCCGCGCCGCGGCAGAGGGTATCCGCTACGTCAAGAAACACGGCGACAGCGAGATCCGCTCCCTGCAGGAATGGCACTCCATGATCAAATAAACATCAATGCTAACCCCCGGTATTCAGAGCACTCTGAATGCCGGGGTTTTTCATACCGAACAAAAAAGGCTGCCATACTGAGAATCGTTAAATTCTCAGTATGACAGCCTTGAATCGTTTCATCGGTTAATGTAAACGACCTGCACTGTGGATCCTGACCAGCGCCCTGTACAGCCTGGCTTCCGCTTTGACTTTGGAAATCTCGTCCAGATTGCTCTGGGCAAGCTTCTCCTCCGCCCTCCTCTTTGCATCCATAGCTCTCGCGACGTCAATATCTTCTCCCCATTCCCAAGTCGTGGGAATCACGCGGCAATGATTGTCCATCATAGAGAGCATTCCGCCGATACAAGCGGCCTGGCGTTCCGTGCCGTCTGCCATCGTCACTTTGGCAGTGCCCATTCCGATAGCAGTCACATAATTCATGTGCCTGGCTAAAATGGCCAGATCGCCGTGTATAGTGCGCAGTTTGACCTGCTGCACCTCTCCGTCATATTCAAGGCCATCCATGGAGACGACCTGTAACCGGAAGGTTGCCATAGCGTCTTCCTCCCTTCATTTACGTTTATAGTTATTTCGCCTTTTCAAAGACATCATCGATGGTTCCGGCGAACAGGAATGCGCTCTCAGGAAGGTCATCGCACTCACCGTCAAGGATCATACGGAAGCCGCGGAGTGTCTCGCTAAGAGGGACATACTTGCCGGGCATACCCGTGAACTGTTCTGCGACAGAAAAACTCTGAGACAGGAAGTTCTGGATCTTTCTTGCTCTGTAAACACTGAGCTTATCCTGATCGGAAAGTTCATCCATACCCATGATCGCGATGATATCCTGCAGCTCTTTATAGCGCTGGAGGACCTGCTGTACGCCTCTCGCGACATCGTAGTGCTCCTGGCCTACGACTTCGGGAGAAAGGATACGGCTTGTGGAATCCAGAGGATCCACAGCGGGATAGATACCCTGGGATGCAATGTCACGGGAAAGTACCGTTGTAGCATCCAGATGGGTGAATGTTGTTGCAGGCGCGGGGTCAGTCAAGTCATCCGCAGGGACATAGACGGCCTGAACGGATGTGATGGAACCGCGTTTTGTGGATGTGATCCTCTCCTGCAGTGCGCCCATTTCCGTTGCCAGCGTGGGCTGGTAACCTACTGCTGAAGGCATACGGCCGAGCAGCGCCGAAACTTCGGAACCTGCCTGTGTGAAACGGAAAATGTTGTCGATGAACAGAAGCACGTCCTGGTTTTTGACATCGCGGAAATACTCCGCCATTGTCAGGCCGGAAAGTCCTACTCTCATTCTCGCTCCCGGAGGCTCATTCATCTGGCCGTAGACCAGTGCGGTCTTGCCAAGAACTCCGCTTTCTTTCATTTCGCCGTAAAGGTCATTTCCTTCACGGGTTCTCTCGCCGACGCCTGTAAAGACGGAAATACCGCCGTGCGCTTTGGCGACGTTGTTGATCAGCTCCATGATCAGAACTGTCTTGCCGACGCCTGCGCCGCCGAACAGACCGATCTTACCGCCCTTAGCGTAAGGGCAGATCAGATCTACGACCTTGATACCGGTCTCAAAGATCTCTGTCGCCGGTGTCTGTTCCTCAAAGGTAGGAGCAGGGCGATGGATCGGCCAGCGCTCCTTGACTTCCGGTGCAGGCTGATTGTCGACCGGCTCGCCGAGCAGGTTAAAAATACGCCCAAGGCACTCTTCACCAACCGGAACAGTGATAGGACCGCCGAGGTCGACTGCATCTGTGCCGCGGACCAGTCCGTCCGTAGAGCTCATTGCGACACACCTTACGACATCGTCTCCGATCTGCTGAGCAACTTCGGCGATCAGTCTGCGGCCGTCCACTGAGATCTCAATGGCATTGAGCAGTTCGGGCAGTTCGCCCTCCCCGAATCTAATATCAAGAACCGGGCCTGTGACCTGTATGATCTTTCCCGTATGTTTCTCACTCATGTATATGTACTCCTTTAGTATCAATTCCCTTCTGCGCCAGCCACGATCTCCGTGATCTCCTGCGTGATGCTCGCCTGCCTTGCCCTGTTGTAGTACAGGCTCAGCTTTTCGATCATCTCACCGGCATTGTCAGTAGCCGCTTCCATAGCGGTACGTCTGGCTGCCAGCTCACTTGCCACCGATACGTTGATACTGGTGTACAAGAGCCCCGCAAGGTATTCAGGTACGATCGCGTTAAAGACAGTTTCGCTGTCCGGTTCATAAAGAATCAGATCGCGCACAGGCTTTTTCTCCTCTCCTTCCACGGCTGCCTCTTCTTCAAAATCAGAAAGAGGAAGAAGCGATGTTGAGCGAGGAGTCTGTGTCATCATGGAAACGAAGTCTGTATAGCACAGAAGAACGTGTCCGAATTTTCCTTTGGAATAAGCGTCGCAGATTACCTTGGCAATACCAAAGCACTCGGAAATGCTGATCCTGGCAACTTCCGCGAATTCTTCGGTAAAGAGTTCCACGCCGCGGTGGCGGAAATACTCTACGGATTTCTTGCCGACCGGGAGGACCATGAAATCACGGCCTTTAGTCTCACTCTCCATGAACTTGAACAGGTTGGCGTTGTAGCCGCCTGCAAGTCCTCTGTCACCTGCGATCACAATATACAGCCACTTGTCATTCTTGACCTGCTTCGTATAAGGGGACTGGAAATCAGTATTTCCTCTGGCGATCTCAATGAGCGTCTCCCTCATGATCTTGAAATAAGGTTTGCTCTTGTCCGCCTTCTCCTTGGCTTTGCGGAGCTTGGAGGCCGCGACCAGCTGCATGGCCTTTGTGATCTGCATCGTATTCTGAACGCTTTTGATCCGGAGTTTTACAGCTTTCATATTAGCAGCTGCCATATTTTAGTCCCTCCGTTATCTGTTTCTGTTCTTTATAAACTCCTGCGTATAGGCAGTGAGAGCTGCCTTCAGTGCAGTTTCGGCTTCCTCATCCAGAGCTCCGGTCTCGCGGATCCTTCTCATAGCGGCTGCGCCGTCCGGATCATCGTCAAGACGTCTGTAAAGCCCCTGCTCATATTCAGCGATGTCAGTGACCTCAACATCAGTGAGGATGCCCCTGACGACCGCATAGAGGATAGCGACCTGTTTCTCTACAGGTACCGGCTGCGATTTGTCCTGTTTGAGGACTTCGACGATTCTCTCGCCCTGTGCGAGACGGGCCTTTGTGTCGGCGTCGAGGTCGGATCCGAACTGGGCAAAACTCTGCAGCTCGCGATACTGGGAATAGATCAGTTTCAGTGTTCCTGCGACCTTCTTCATGGCCTTGATCTGCGCGTTTCCTCCGACTCGGGAGACCGAGATACCGGGGTTGACCGCCGGCATGATTCCGGAGTGGAAAAGCTCTGTCTCAAGGAAGATCTGGCCGTCAGTGATCGAGATTACGTTGGTAGGGATATAAGCGGAAACATCGCCTGCCTGTGTCTCGATGATGGGAAGCGCTGTGAGTGAACCGCCGCCGAGATCTTCGGAGAGTTTGGCTGCCCTCTCAAGAAGTCTTGAGTGCAGATAGAAAACGTCTCCGGGATACGCTTCACGTCCCGGGGGACGGCGGATCAGCAGGGACAGGGCACGATATGCCACCGCGTGCTTGGAGAGATCATCGTAGATGATCAGCACGTGTTTGCCCTTGTTCATGAAATACTCGCCCATCGCGCAGCCCGAATAAGGAGCGATGTACTGCAGCGGCGAAGGTTCTGAAGCGGACGCCGCAACGACGATGGAATAGTCCATGGCACCGCCGATCTGCAGCTCATTCACAATACCGGCTACTGTAGAACGTTTCTGTCCGATCGCCACATAGATACAGATGACATCCTTGCCCTTCTGGTTCAGGATGGTGTCGATCGCGATGGTCGTCTTACCGGTCTGGCGGTCGCCGATAATCAGCTCACGCTGGCCTCTGCCGATCGGGATCATGGAGTCAATGGCCTTGATTCCGGTCTGAAGCGGCTCCTTAACCGGCTGTCTTTCAATAATTCCGTGTGCAGGGGACTCCACAGGGCGAAACTCTGTGGTATCAATAGGGCCTGCACCATCGATCGGCTGTCCGATAGCGTTTACAACGCGGCCGATCATAGCTTCTCCTACGGGAACTGAAACAACGCGGCCGGTCCTCTTGACCGTCTGGCCTTCGCTGATTCCCTTATCTTCGCCGAAAAGGACTACAGAAACACTTGTCTCCTCAAGGTTCTGCGCCATGCCGAAAGTTCCGTTCTCGAACTCAAGAAGCTCACCCGCCATGCAGTTCACCAGGCCGCTAACCCTGGAGATACCGTCTCCGACGGTAAGGACCGTTCCGGTCTCATTCTGTATGATCGCATTCTGATAATTCTTGATCTGACTGCGGATCACCTGGGATATCTTCTCTGGTTTTAATTCCATTAGTTTTTTCCTTTACAATACTGTTTCACTGACCTTTTTGCGAAGGTCGGCAAGCCTGCCCATGACGGTGCCGTCCAGAAGCTTTCCTCCGATCTCGACCTTGAGACCTCCGAGTACGCCGCTGTCGACTTTCTGTTTGAGAATAATGCTCTTGCCGCTGATCTTTTCCAGCTTGGCTTTCAGAGACTGCGCCTGTTCATCTGTAAGCTCTACAGCGCTCGTCACCACTGCCTCATCGATCCCGTTATCCCTGTAATAGGAACTGCGGTATGAGCGGCAGCAGGAATTAAAGCCTCTGAGTAAACTGTTTTCAAGCAGGATCATCAGGAAATTGAGCAGATATGGATGGATCTGGCCCTTAAACGCCTCTTCCACCATTCCCAGGCGTTCTCTTCTGGGAATTGAGGGTTCAAGAAGAAGGGTGATATAGTCAGGATTCTCCTTGAAGATCGCGTTCACCGCTTCCATCTCATTCATAATTTCCTCAGAGAGACCCTCCTCCGCGGCAAGATCATACAGGCTCTGCCCGTACAGACTTGTCGGTGTCGTCATGATGCCTCTCCTACATTTTTAATAAATTCATCAATGAGCTTCTTGTGATCAGCCTCGTTGATCTCTTTCTCAACGACCTTGCCTGCGATATCCATCGCGAGGCCGCCAATCTCGTCCTTGACTTCATTGATAGCTTTTTTCTTCTCCTGTGCGATATCCGCCTCGGCTTTTCTGCGAATGCCTGCAGCCTGCTCCTGAGCCTGCTTAACAGTCTCATCCGCCCTGATCTGTGCTTCTTTCTGAGCGCTCTGCACGATCTGTGCAGCTTCTGCTCTCGCGTTAGCGAGACCCTCTTCATACTGAGCCTTCAGACCGTCCGCCTCTTCCTTGGCTTCTCTGGCTTCCCTGATCTCCTGGTCAGCCAGTTCTCTCCTCTTCTGAAGCACTTCGTTAATAGGCTTGAAAAGGAATTTCTTGATCAGGAACATCTGAATGAACAGGTTAAGGATCTGCGCGATAAATGTCCAGGGAATGATCGTCACAAGTGCCTGTGTATTACCATCCATTTATGCCTCCTTGTGGCTGTGCGGTCCCGTTCGGGACTGCGACTATCAGTAACAGCCAGGATTTATCCAAGATAACCCATGAACATGCCGGGAGCTACAAAGATCAGAAGCAGGCCGGTAACGAAACCGTAAATACCGGTCGTCTCAGCGATCGCGCAGCCGAGCAGCATTGTGCTTGTGACATCGCCCTTGCATTCAGGCTGGCGTCCGATCGCTTCAAGAGCTTTGGCAACCGCGTTACCTTCACCGATACCAGGGCCGATACCTGCGATCAGTGCACATCCTGCACCGATTGCGCATCCTGCAAGTGCAATACCTTTAGCGAGAATTGTATAATCCATGATTTCCCTCCTGTGATTGGTTGGTGTATTTTTTCCCGCGTCCGTGACGCGAAGAATTCTGAAATGAATAGATCTGGAAATTCAGAAATAATGTGCCTTCTGAAAACTCCGTTCGAACCGTCACCCTTCTGCCGCGTTCGCAATGTACATGATCGTCAGCATTGTAAAGATAAATGCCTGCATCACGCCTGAGAACCAGTCAAAATAGAATGACAATATTGCCGGTATACCTACGCTCAAGATCGGTATATGGCTAAGGAAATCGCCAACAGCACCGGGGATCAGCCCTAATAATGCGGAAGACGCCACTGCCAGTGCCGCATAGATCAGTCCATTGATAACAACGCCGGACAAAATATTGCCGAAATGACGGCAGGCCATACTGACAGGTGTAGCAAGTTCTGAAAGAATGTTGAACGGTGTCATGACCGCGATCGGTTCTGTGAACCCCTTCATATATCCCAGAATACCGCCTGCCTTGATCTTTTCTGTCGTGATCATGATGAAAACGACGACCGCCCATGCTGCCTCTGTTGAAAGATCTGCTGTCGGACTTCTGAATATTCCGGTCAAACTGATCAGGTTCGACACGACGCTGGTAGCAAACAGTGCTGCTACGAAAGGAATCAGGCGGTCAAATTTGGTTCCGCCCGTATTATTCCTGACCAGGTTTGTCGCCGAATCTACCATAAGTTCCGCGATCGCCTGACGCTTGGAGATCTTCTCTACCTTAAGATCCCTTGTCAGGAAAATGCACAATCCGGTTATGATCGCCATTACGACCCAGCTGACCACAATAGTCTCAGTCAACAGGAAATCTCCCAGAATGGGGATTCCCGTGTGTATCCGTAAAAATATTCTGGCTCCGGAAATATCAAATTCCATCTCTACACATCCACCTCCTTCCTTTAATTCTTGACCCCGTTTATGATCCCCCTGCCTTTGATCAGAAGGCTGGGCCAGAGAAGGGGCAGGATTCCGGCCACAGGGTTTATGAATTTAAGAACCATGCACAGGACACACCAAATCAGCTGCAGGAACGTCCTGTACCTGTAGCTGACCTGCATAGACCGATATGCCTGGTCATAGTTCTCAATTCCGGCCACTTTCTGCACAGTGAGTGCCATTAGAAAAAAATTGCCTACAGCCACTGCACAGCCTCCGACTGCGCCCGCGATCACAGGCAGCCCCATGGGCACCTGCTCGGGAAACGCTTTGTTCAGTCCGAAGAATACCAATATCATGATCACGCTCAGGATCACTGATCCCAGCGCCACAAAAATCGTCTCATCCTTTACCGCTTTTTGCAGTTTCAACTCTCAGTCCTCTTATCTTTACCGCCGCCTGCTGAGGCGGATGACACTCCCTGCATTATTCAGGAATGACTGTTAAAAGCGGGCGGCTCCTCCTCCGCCTTTTTCTTCTCCTTGGCTATGACGCTCTGCCACAACTTATAGGCAGTCATGAAGGACGCGCCAAGGCCAAAAATAAAGCCCGGAAAGTAGATCCAAAGTCCGAGCCCCGCTTTGGAAATAAGAAGGTAGCAGATACCCAGGCAGATCAGCACGGGCATTATAAGCGATAATCCCAGCTGTCCGAGCATGATGAGTCTCTGTGATATAGTAACCCAATCCTTCATTATTCCCCTCCTGATAACTAGTTTTATGATACACTTTTTCAAAGCCCATGACAATTGCAATTTGTCAGTATGCATAAATCCATAATAAATGTAAGGGAATGCTGCTTTGTGAGAAATGTGCAGATGCGGCGGCTCTTCGCTTTTTCACGTTCTTCTGCGTTTTCTTTTGATTATGCGGATGCTATTATATTATTATCTTTTCATTTAGGGAGGAAAAACCGTGCCCCGTTCCAATTCCACTCACAGCAGTATTCTTTTTGAGAAGATCATTGAACATCTTCTCGATGACAATTCCGGCTCAACGCTTCTTGAGCGCTGCATGCAGCCGAATTATAAAGAGGTTTCCAAGATTCCCCTGCGATATCGCATAATCGCTCTGGGCTTTATCGAAGGGTATGATCTTAATCAGCTCAACGCCAAGCTCGACGAGTGCGGCTGCGCCCGTCTGTACGCACGGAATTTCTGGGAAGCGACTCTGATCTACGCGTTTTACAACGGTCTCTCTTACGAAGCGTGGAAACAGCTGGAGTCCAGATGCGAGAGCTACAGGGAGCAGATCGCCGAACAGGATTCCGATCTGTCCGACAAGAAGATCACAATGCGTGTTCTGCGAAAATATATAAATGAAAACTCTGAGCTGCGCGGCGGACACATAGTCACACGTCATGTTACCCGGATGATGCAGGAGACAATCAGAAACTCTGATGAAGTTGTGTTCCAGGAGTGGCTTGAGCGAAATATCAGTTCATTCAGCAGTGTCCGTGAAAAGACAAGGTATTATTTCTGTAAATACCTTCTGTACTATCTGGAGTCTATCGAAGAGCAGTTCATCAGAGCCGAGAAGACCGGAAGGGAATATGAAGAAACTCTTGACAGAGTATCTGTATTCAAGATCAAAGCCGCGCTCAAACGGGGAAAACTCTCTGAAGAAGAAATGCGGGACAAATTTGAAAATGCAGCGATCTCACCCGGAGAATTATTTGAGGCGTTCAATTATTTCTATTTTGGCTACGTATCGCTTGACTGGATGCAGGTGCAGTTCGAATACTACGGAAATCCGGAATCGATCCCTCCGGCCATGAGAAAGAAATTCGCTTCCTCTGCCAGGAAATATGACCGCTCCCTCAAGAATAAGTCAGACGATGAAATCATCGCCTGGGCTGTAAAGACGATTGAGGAGACTGAGGAGCAGCTCGACAAAGCCTATTCCAAGGACAGCCCCGGCAAGGGGTACCAGAAAGACCGCTCCGGCGAAAACGCTGTTCGAAAGTATATAAAGGGTGCCCTAGACCTTGACCGCACTACCCTGATCTGCTTTTTGATCTTCTTCGGGAGCAGCTGCCGGCTCGGTCCCGATCAGGAGATCACCCGGGAAAGGCTTAATACGATCCTGCGCGAATGCGGTTATACGGCTCTCGATCCTGATGATGATTTTGACGATTTCGTGATTCGTTTCCTGGGATCCGACGATCCCATGATGACTCTCATGGACGAAGTCAATCAATTTGCCCTTGAAGAGAAGAATTTCCATCTGTACCATTTGTACAGGCTGTCCAAGAATGCCGACCAGACGTGGTATCAGCTGATGGGCATGGAAGAATAGGAAAAAGAATTGAGGCTTGCGGTGCAAGCCTCATATGTCTGAAAAAAGAATTGTTTCAGTGTCTGAAATTCACTGAAACAATTCTTCTTTTTCTTTATGGAGAAGCTTTTTGTAATATTCGTCGCTGCTGATCCGTTCGTAGACAGCTTCCACAAGATCTTCCTTTTCATCTGAATCGATCCCGTAGATCACAAATCTGTCCAGCTCCATCTTACCGCTTTGTGTGCTGTATTTCATGGAAGTGTAAAGTGACTTGCCCCGGTCAGCGAGTTTAAAATACACGCTCAGCCGTGAGAACGCGCCGTTTTCCAGATGATTGGATTCAAGGATCAGGCGCAGTCTGTCAAGGCTTTCATTGATGTTGCCGGGATCACAGTTATTAAGGATCAGCTCAAGCTCATCTTTTCCGAATTCCGTCAGATGATATCGGTATGAGCAGTCAGCCTTCCCCTTGTTCTCCTCCAGAAATGCAGCTGTATTTTCGACCTGTTCCCTGTCCGGATCGGAAAAAAGCCTTTCCGGCCCTGCTTCTTTGCTCTCTATGAGCGGGGTCCCGGCCCTGTCCATAGTCTGAATGTCATGTACAGAATAATTGTGATCCGGATTCTCGATCATGGAACAGACCACATAATCGCACCAGATATCAGTCATAGAGGCTGTATTTTCCCTTGCCCCGTCAAAGAGGAATCTGTCAAAAAACAGGCGGCCTTCCTTTTGAAGCGTATCCGCTGCCTCATCGATCCCGCAGCTGACAAACGGCAGTTTGGAAGAATAATCCGTAAAGTACAGAAATGTGCTCTTTTTCCCGTTATTCTTCATCCCGCTCAGCATTTGAGAATACTCTTCTCTTTCAGTATCGTCCAAGTTGACTGCTATTCCCGGTCCCGCGCCGGGGTCTTTCTCTATCTCTGAATCGGAAATAAGATTATCAGACGCACCGTTTTCATCCCCCGGAATGAGTCCGAGTACTTTTCCCAGGGTCATGATCTCTTCATACCAGAGAGCTCCTTTCGTAACTTTGACTACATAGAGCTCGCCGTCGAACGCTTCCTTGCCTACCGCGTAAGGGATCCTCAGACTGTCGAGCCTGTTCTTGAGAATATACTGGAACTGCAGTTCTTCCCCTTTTTTCTTCGAATCATAAAAGAACGACTTGTAATAGATCAGCGTGGCAGTACCGGGGATCTCCTTTTCACCCACCTGGTTTTTCCCCGCCATGAGGGATGCAGAGGGCTCTTCCCAGTTCACTGCCTTCTCACACGCATACTCAAGAGCGGAAGCTGCCGGCGCATGTGTGAACGCATTTATGAGCAGGGAATCCGGGATCGGATGATCGTCATCCCGGTATACCAGGATAGAGCCGGCCTGATCTGCGTATGCTTCAAGCTTCAGAGAAAGTTCGTAGCGGTCAGTGTCAAAGCCTAAGAGCAGCTTTTTTCCTCCTCCCAGGACTTCCTTGAACTTATCGGCGCCGGCAGTGCTGAGATCTATGCGTATCCCTTTCTCCTCGGGCACAGCCTTATCCACGTCGCTCTCCTGCAGCAGCTGTCCCTTAAGAGCAGGTCTTCCTGTATCTGTCTCTTCACTGTAAAGGAAGAGGTTCAGCGGCCGGCAGATCAGATATTCTGTTATCCAGTCGGGATCGATCCCGTTATAACTTGACTGTGCCACCTCAAAGACGGCCGTGTTGTCTTCCCGGGTCTGCATCACATAGCCGTTTTCACCCCCCAGTGCGCTGAACCTCTCTTTTACCGTATCCAGCGTATCTTCAAATTCAGGGGCTGTCAGATTTTCTCCCGACACTGTTGTTTTCAGAGATGCGATGATGCCCAGACGGATCCTGTTCCTGTTGTACCAGAACAAAATACTGCCGGCGGCAATAAACACAATTGCTGCAGCAGTGACCGCTGCCGTCAGAATTCGCCTGCGCAGAAGAAGTCTCCTCTGCTGCTGCAGTGTAAGATCAGGGTAGATCTCATCGAACTCCCTGAACAGAGTTTCCATATCCCCGGTCCTGTCCTCAGGCCAGAGTTCCAGACCTTTCATGAGGATCCTCTCGGCATCCTCAGAAATCGTTATTCCGTATTTTGACGGCGGTACGAGCTCCTCGATCTCGAGCCTGCGGCCGCTCACGTCAGCAGGTGCATTTCCGGTCATTGCATAATACATAGTACCGCAAAGCGCAAATACATCTGTGTACCTGCCCGGCTGCATAGAATCGCTTCTCAGTTCCAAAGCCGAATAATTTGCTTTATCTACTTTTGTATGCTTTTTCTTTCCGCCGGTATTCTTATTAGCTGAGCCAAAATCCAGAATACAAAGGGTTCCGTCCGTCCTTACCATGATATTATCAGGACTCAGGTCACGGTGAAGGACATTCTTATCATGGACCCTTTCCATCGTCAGCATAAGGGGTTTAAATTTCCTGATCACGGTCTCCGGCGACCATATACCGTCTTCGGCGACTGCTTCGAGAAGTGTCCTCCCCTCGACCAGCTCCATGACAATATATGCCGTTCCGTTCTCTTCGAAGTGCTCGTAGATCCTGACTATACTCTTGTCTTCGCCGATATCCCTGACAATATTTGACTCGCTCAGGAGCAGTTTCTTCTCCTTCTCAAACTGCTCTGTATGCCTTTTCTCATAAATGACTGACCTGTTGTCCTGCGCACTCCTGTGCATGAAGTCAAGGTTGAAGTATTCCTTAACGGCATAGACCTTTTTGTTTATAAGATTCTCAACTCTGTAGATCATGCCGAAGCCTCCCCGGCCGATCGTCTCGAGGATCATATAACGCTCATTCAGTATTGTCCCTTTCGGAAGTGCTCCGGGATAGCTGTTCTCAGTCGATGGCATGGGGATATCTCGCTTTACTGCTCATGGCCCGCTCCGCAGGCCATGAACCATTACTGCTTAGTGTTGCTGAAGTTCATAACAACTGTATCATAGTTTTATCTTGAGGGGGAAGACCTCTCTGAGATAAAAGCTTTGATCGTTCAAGGCTCGCAGAGCGAGCCGCTGCGCCGCGTGCGGGTTGCCTGTAAGGCAACATCTACCTTTCCGCACGCGTGTGCATCATATAACTCAGCGGGGGA
>JBGUJH010000062.1:0-17225 GCA_045113775.1 Lachnospiraceae bacterium
CGTTCAGTGCGCCTTCCGGGCGCAAGCAGGTAATAGCCCCTTATAGGGGTTGAGCAGGCCACCGGCTAAGCCGGTGGTCCTGACTTACATACTGTATGGCATCACTTTTGTGAGCGGCTCAGTGTTTTGCCAAGCCTGATGTGTTAACCCATGTATACAAGCTGTACAACTCTGTCAACAGCTGAATCTTCCCATTCCTTTCGGGCTTTTAGCTTGGATAAAGCGGTCTCCATAGGGATTCCATATTCTTTACTTAGCTGCGCAGCAGTTAATAAAGAGTTCGCTTTTTCTTGTTTAATGCCTTCTTTAATGCCTTCTTTAATGCCTTCTTTAATGCCTTTCTGCATGCCTTCTTTAATGCCTTTCTGCATACCTTCTGTCATGCCTTTTTGCAAGCCTTTTTCAACGATGAGAGCACTGACGTTGCACATTAGGGCACTCCTTTCTTCGATTTCCCGAGTCATTTGAAATTGGAATTCTTCCTGCATCCTGCGCTTCTTCTGTTCGGCATTCAGTTCGACAGAGAAGAGAGTGGAGAGCATTCTGATAGTTTTATCAGCATGCTGATAACTGTCAATATTATCGACGAGGCCTATAGTCACGACGCGCATTAGATCATAACCTGTCAGCCGATCAGGTTTATGGCCATGGAGTATTTGCGGAAGGATTTCGTAAGAAATCACCAAGTCTTTCATATATTCCGGAGGATTGAAGCAGATCCAGATACTGTACACCTTTTTGATTCTGCCGTAATCAGGAACAACAAAGTCTTTGTTCAGTTGGGCGGAAATCATGCGAGAGGCATAAAATATTCCTCTGGAAACGAGGGGATATCCCGGATAATAGTCTTTCTGTGCCTCAACGTTTATGATCATCTCGATGCGGGTATCTGATCCGGGAACGCGGACTTTGAAGCGCACATCAAAGGTGATTTTCCCTTCAGAAGGCGAGGTGTCCTCTTGGGAGAGAGTCTCCAACCGGTCTGTATGTCTCTTCTGCATATTAGTGAGGTGAGGGGCGACGAGCAGCTGGTCGACTGCGGGTTCCCCGTCTATACAGGCACGTATTGTGTCAAGGCTTTCAGATGCAAACTCATTCGTGCAGCGCCTGAGGATCCATGAAAGGACGCTCTTGTCGGCAAGGATGAGTTTGACGTTTTCGTCGTAAATGGCTTCATTGTCGGCAGCACTGATGATATTTCCAAGGTATGTTGGTCCTGATTGGGAAGTGTAATCCACAAGCACTCCTTAGTTAGTATAGCAAAAAAACGATGATAAGTATATGTGACCGGCTAGAATGCCGCAGAGAAGCGGCTGGCCGATCGATATGTTATGGAAGGATGGTAACACAATTGGGCAGAGAACTGAATGATGATAGGGACCGAAAATCCGAAAATATGCATTCTTGTGAATTTCGTACAAAAGGATAGAGCGTGCCGATATCACGTCAATGCCATGTTCCAAGATTCGGAGCCGGAGGTCAGAATCAGCCGCCGAAGGGAACCCTTGCGGGGTCCTCAGGCGGATGCTACAATATGTGCTCCGACGGCTCGGTGACAATCGCCTGTTCCTGAGTTCATCGCCGTCGGTCAGCGACCCGGCTGCATCCGGCTGAGGTTCACGCAAGGGCGGCGTACGGATGAGGGAATCAATTTCTTTGACCATGCGGACGCAATCGCGTATGCGTGGCTGCTCCGGTATCCGGCGCGGATGCAGGTGGTGCTCGGGACGACGAATCCAGCCAGGGTGAAAAACGCGGCAAAAGCAGCGGAAGTCGAGCTGACAAGAAGCGAGTGGTATTCATTGTATAAGGCGGCGGGGAATAAGCTGCCTTGAGGTGAAAGTATAACAGCTCAAAGAACAACAGCCCAAAGTGCAACGGACTGAATGGAGGCCTGTGACTAAGTCATAGGTCTCTTTTTGTTCCCTTCTTCAGTGGATATACCACTCAAGAAGGGATTGGAAACAACCCATATAGCTCCATGAACCTTTGCTGGACTATAAGGACAGTTTAGGTTCAAGCCTGCCCTTTAACGTTTTTTTCGAACGTGAACTTCATGTCCCGAGATTCGCTATTTTTCGAACATGAACTTCATGTCCCAGGACTCGCGGATCTCGTCCATGAGCCGGAGCACCGCGACGCTGTCTTCGGGGCGGAAGATGTCGCTGTGCGACAGTCCGGCCCTCACGCACCGGGAGACCTCCCGGATTTCGTACTCGAAGCCGTTCACGTCGGGCGGGCATTCCACTGTGTACGGCTCGCCGCCGACCGGTTGGACAGTCATCGAAAAGGCGCCCAGAAAATCGGGCAGATACACAGAAGCCTTGTCAAAATACAGCGCCCCCTGTCTGTCAATCTGCATCCCGATGGTCTGCAGCGCGTGGGCAGCGCGTCGCCGGCATTTGTCGTGAAAGGCTTCTCGCAGAGGACGTGTTTGCCTGCATTAAGGCAAAGAAGCGCATTTTCAAAGTGCAGCTTGTTGGGCGTCGCGATGTAGACGGCCTCGACTTCGGGATCCGCGGCCAGTTCCTCGTAGGAGCCGTAGGCCTTGGGAATGTCATGTTCATCGGCAAATTTTTGCGCTTTCTGCCCGTTGCGTGGAGTGACCGCAGGACTTTTCTTTTTGGGCGGCTGTCGTTATTCGATGAGTAAATCTTATCACAGGTGGGAAAGAAGTGTTTTGAGAAAACGATATATCGCATGCTGGGCGTATCAAAAATAATAATGTTTTGAGACCCTCTGCTGAACAAAAAATGAAAGATGTTCGATATTTTGAATAGAATTTGCGGGTGGGGCCTGCCGTGTCCGGGAGTCCGCACATGTCTTTTATTTTGCCTATATTCGTGGAATAACCACCAGAATAGGCAAATGCAATGAGGTACTCATACCCTCTGTGGCTTCAGGTATGTGTTTGCGGAACCCTATATTCGTGGAATAACCACCAGTATAGGGAAAAAATGAAAGACATGACGATAATAAGAAGCGGTGAGAAACTTCGGATTATTAATATTATTTTCATAAAATATAGAAATATGCAGCGCGGTCATGCTTTGACGCCTGATTATTTCAGCAGAGGGTTCGGAAACATGTATATTTAATCGGGCAAATTATGCATAATATGCAGGTTTTTATGCAAGTATCGTTTGCCCGCTCTATTATGACCGGAAAAAGGCCTCTGCAACGAATTGCAGAGGCCTTTTTGAGCAAATGTTGGGGGAGCGCCGGTTCGCCAAAAAAACGGGATTGCGATATTTTGGCGGATGAGCGGCTCAGCTGTTGGCGCAGTGGATCAGCTCTCAGGTACGATGACCACCTTGAGGATCACGATGTCGTCGCCGTCCTCATAGTAGATGTAGTCGTCGTTGACGTCGTCGACTTCGTCGTACTCGAAGCCCATCAGCTCTTGGCCGGTGAAGGCGTCAATGAGGGCGTTTTTGCCGTCCGCGTTTTCGAGGGAGATGACGCCCTTGGCGACGTCATCGAGGTCATTGCCGTCAGCGGAGACGAACTCGCCGGTGTTGAGGACCAGGTAGGAGGCCTTGTCGTCCTTAGTGAAGACGAGGTTGTCGGAATCACTGTCGAGGCCTTCGATTACGCGGCTACCGGGAGTGACTACGGTGTAGTTCTTGTTCTCGCCAAAGTCGACGTATCCGAGCGGGTCGCCCTCAAACATGTTGGGACCCTGAGCGATGACGGAGCCGTCCCGGGCGACCAGAGAGTAGTTGGTGTCGCCGTCGTTTTTGACACGGAAGCGGTCCTTGTCCTCGCCGTAAATGTAGGTGAACTCGGTGCCGAGAACGGTCTCGCCCTTGGCGTTTATGACTGTGTACTTGCCGTTGTTGTACACCTGGAAGTACTCGGAATAGTAGTCGACCACGTTTGTGATGGCTTCTGTCTTGGAGATCTCGCTTCCGTTCGCGTCCATGAACACAGTGGTCGTGTCGATGCGGTCGGAAATGTATGTCTTATTGTAGTTGAGGGAACCCTGCTCGGTGTAGACTGCTTTGCCGTCGGGGGAGTAGAGGACTGCTTTGTCTTCCACATCTACCAAAATATTGTCGCCCACCTGCGCAAAATCAGAGTCTGTACCGTGCGTGTACTCAAGGCCGTTCACGAACTGCTTGGTCTCAATATCGAAGATCTTAAGGGTTCCTTTGAAGAATACGTCGTCATCGTTGGCTGTGATGGCGAACTGGCGGCTCGTGACAAAGAACAGCGCCTCGTCCTGATTAGTGGTCTGCTCTGTTCCTGTGAGTACCAAAACATAGCGAGGCCGCACGTCATTGGGATGGGAGTTCGGGAATTTGATGATCGCCGCGTTGAACGGGATCAGGACTTCGCCTTCAGCATCCACAAGGCCTGTACTGTTGACGTCGCCTTCGATCTGGACGGTGACGCTGTAGAGGCCCCATCCGAGATATTCCATGTTCATAAGGGGACGGTCGTCGACGGGATTTCCTTTGAAATCGCAGAATGAGACGTGGTCGCCTTCGTTGTGAACAAGGCTGTCGTAAGTGACTCTGTAGTTATTCTTGTCGCTGACTCTGCCGACTTCCTCGAGTTCGACGTGGAACTTGTCGACTGCGGGCTGAGCGGCTGCCTCCTGGGCGGGCGCTGCGGGCTCAGCGGCTGCGTCTGCGCCGGCCTGTGTTTGGTCGGCTGCGCCTGCGTCGGTCGCCTGTGCCTGGTCGGCTGCGCCTGCGTCGGTCGCCTGAGTCTGATCAGCGGCTTCTGCCGGCTCGGCTGCTTCTGTCTGCTCTGCGGGCTCGGCCGGAGCTGAGCTGCTCTGTGAGGAACCGCCGCACGCGGTGAAGACAGCTGTGACGCTCAGAGCGAGCGCGAGAAGAATTGCTGTTTTTCTCCTTTTCATAAATACCTCCCTGATAATGTAACATTAATCATTATAGTTACTGTTATATACTATCATAAAACGTTTAAGTAAATTACGCAAACTATTCATTGCAAAATTATGTCAACCTGTCAGGACTGGCATTACGCAGAAATTTCAAACTATCAGGATTGGCATTACGTAAAATTTCAAACTGTTAGGACGGGCACGGCGCAAAAATGGTAAAATTACTTTAGCTGTTTTTTGACCTGTGAGAGGTGAAATTACTTTAGCTGTTTTTGACCGGCGAGGGGTGTGACTGATGAGCACTTTTGAGGAAATTCTGGAAAAAGACGGGAAACTGGTATATAAGACGAAGGGCGTCAGCATGAATCCCATGCTGTACCAGAACAGGGATCTGGTCGTGATCGTGCCCAAGGAAGGGCGGCTCAAGCCGCTCGATGTGGCGCTCTACCGCAGAGGCAAGAGCTATGTGCTGCACAGGGTGATCGAGGTCAACGACGACGGGACTTACCTGATCCGCGGCGACAACACATATAGTGACGAGATCGTTCCGGACAGCGCTGTTCTGGGCGTGCTTACTGAGTTCGTGCGTGACGGAAAGCAGTACAAAGTAACAGACGAGGACTACCTGCGCTATGTCCGCGCGCGCGTAAAGTCTTATCCGATGAGGCGGCTCTATGTGCTGTCAAAGCAGCGCACGAAGCGGGCGATCAAGAAGATCATCGGATGGGACAAGGCAAAATAGAGGCAGGAAGGCTGCCAGGCAGCTCGAGACTGGTTCGGATGAACACGGAGGACGGACGGGGGACGATATGGAGAAACGAAAACAGATTCTATATTCGCTGATCACGTCTCTTGTGGTCACTGTTTTGATCGGGGCGGGCGCCTTGAAGCGCGTGGACCGATGGGCGCAGGACGCGTTGTACCAGAAGCCCGGCGTGACGAGCGCGGATATTGTGATCATAGGAATTGACGAGGATGCTCTGGAGGAGCTGGGGCCCTACCAGACCTGGGACAGGAACGTGATGGCTTCGGCGCTGGAAGCGCTGGCAGCAGATCCGTCAAAAAAGCCCGCCGTCACAGCAATCGACGTCCTCTACGCGGGGCACACCTCTGAGCAGGCGGACTTGCGGCTCGCGGCGGCAGCGCAGGAGCTGGGAAACGTGATCACGGCTTCGATGGCCGAGTTCGGCGAGCAGGTCACCTGGGTGGACGGACATGCTGTGGTGGCCAATACTTCCGCAGTTGTGGGGTATTTGCAGCCTTATGAGGAGCTGCGGGCCTGCACGGAGCCGGGGCACATCAACGCGTTCAGCGACGGGGACGGAGTGATGCGGCACGGAGTGCTGTATGTGGAGCCGGGGGATGCTTTGGAGTCCGATGATTCGCAGGAGGCGGGCGGACCGGTAGAGCCGGATGATTCCCGCGTCTATTCTATGAGTTATCGGGCGGCGCAGATGTACCGGCAGCAGCAGGCGGCCGGCGCAGCCCCTACAGGCGCCGAGCCCGCGAGCGACGGCTCGACGGCGACGGAACCAAGCGCCGCCCCGACAAGCACGGAACCAGTCGCAGCCCCTGCAGGCACCGGGCCCACCGGCGCCGCTCCCGCGGCCGTCGACCGCCTCTTCTATATTCCGTACACGGGGCGGCCGGGCGCCTATTATGACGGCGTCTCGATCGCACGGGTCATCCGCGGCGAAGTGCCGGCCGATTACTGGGCGGGGCGCATCGTGCTGATCGGGCCTTACGCGGCGGCGCTGCAGGACGCTTACTTTACGCCGATCGACAAGGGCGAGCAGATGTACGGCGTGGAGATTCAGGCCAATATGATCCAGAGTTTTCTGGAAAATTCTGTCAAAAAAGAGATCCCCGAAACACCACAGATCGCCATGCTTTTTGTGTTGTGCGCGGCTGCGATGGCTGCTTTTCTGTATATGGAGGTGCTGCCGGCCGGGCTGAGCGCGGGAGCGCTCGCCGCCATGAGTCCGGTACTGGCCATCAATCTGTATCGGGCAGGCTTTGTCACGCATCCCTTGTGGGGGACTGCCGGGGTCGGAGCGGTCTATATTTTGGCGATGGCGGCGCACTATGTGAGGGCTGTGCGGGAGCGACAGGCGCTCGCGCTTGAGAAGGAGAGGACCCGTGCCGAGCTGGCGCTGGCGGGCCGCATCCAGGTCAGCGCTCTGCCCAAGGATTATCCGGACCGGCCGGAGTTCGACCTCGCCGCGTCGATGTTCCCTGCCAAAGGAGTCGGCGGCGACTTCTACGATTTTTTCATGATCGATGAGGATCACCTGGGTTTGGTCATCGCAGACGTGTCGGGCAAAGGAGTGCCCGCCGCCCTGTTCATGATGGTCTCGTCCGCACTGATTCGCCACTCGTCAACCGGAGAATACAGCCCCGCCAAAATATTGTACGCCGCAAACGAACAGATCTGCGCGCGCAACCCGGAGGAGATGTTCGTAACGGTCTGGCTCGGAATTCTGGAAATCTCGACCGGAATGCTGACGGCGGCGAACGCGGGGCACGAATACCCGATGCTGAAAAAGGCCGGAAAGCAGTTCGAAATGCTTAAGGACAGGCACGGACTGGTGATCGGCGCCATGAGCAGCGCGCGGTACAGGGATTACGAGTTGCAGCTGGAGCCGGGAGAAAAATTGCTCGTGTATACGGACGGAGTGGCGGAGGCCGTCAACAGCTCCATGGAGCAGTTCGGAACGGAGCGGATCCTTGAGACGCTGCGCCGGACCGGCGACGAGTCACCTAAGGAGATCGTCGCGGCGATGAATCGTGCGGTGAAGGAGTTCGGCGGAGATGAGCCGCAGTTTGATGACGTGACGATGCTGTGTGTGGAATACAAAGGAGTCAGGGAGCCGGAGCGAAAGATATGTTTTGGGGAAAAGACGCTGATAAAAAGACAATAATGATCAAGATGTGCCTGTTTGTCGCGTTGGGCGCTCTTTTGTCTCTGCTGCTGATGTTTCCGGCGAGAGGGATCATGAATGCGGTCAGCAGGCTGGATTATATTTCCCAGCGCCTTGATGACTATCCGCGCATGAGGGCGGTTGACCTTCAGGAATCGGAAAATCGCGAAAACTGGTGGCGGAGAGAAGTGTTCGAGCAGCGCGCGAAGCAGGCCGCCTATATTTATACCGCGGATCAAAAGTACAGTGACGAGGCGGAAAAACTGGCCCACATCGCGCGGATTATGGGGGCGGACAGCGTGAAGGTCGTTTCCAAAGCTGATGCACTGGGCGGAAAGGATGAGACCTACACCGTCTGGGAGGAATTGGCCGACGGGCGGACCATCGTGCTCGAGTTTTCGATCAATGAGGTGACCGCGCAAACGGTAGAGGAGGGCGAGTCCTATTTTTTGAGCCAGGTGGAAGCCGGCCTGCCGGGATACATATGCGTAGTCAGAGACGGGGAGATGTCAATCTACCCCGAAGATGACGATGAAGAAAAGCTGCGCAGTATGATCGGCAGCATGATCGAAAGCGGCGCAATCAATCAGACGGCACTTGAAGAGAAAGCGCGTAAATCAGGGGAGAAGGCTGCGCTTAAGTTAATGCTGAGTTCGGGGGCCGGCGATACTCCGATCGGAAAGTATCTTCTATACTGCGCGGCGTATACAGACAACGGGGATCTGGTGATCAATGTTTCGAATTCTTCCGATCTGTTCCGGTTCGGCCGCAAAAGAAGCTGGGCTCTGTGGTTTCTGTGCGTAGCCATCATGGCACTGTTGGCAAGGAGCCTGTGGAGAACGCGGCTGTATATACCGGGGTTGGAGCCGGAAGAGCAAAAAACTGCCGCCGTGAAAAAGAGTATTCCCGTCATGGTCGTCGATGTTTTTCTCATTCTCGGGAGCGTTATCGTGATCCAGATGCTCAGCGGTGTGAACCTCGCGCAGCAGGGAGCCACCGATCTGGCAGTTTATTTGAAAAAGAACTTTGACTATGAGTACGAGAGAGCGTCAAGGGTTGAAGATATGTTCGATAGGCTGTATCTGTCGCGGGCCGGTATAGCGGTCGAAGAGCTCACGGCGAATCCGCAGCTGATCGATACAGATTCGCTGTACAGCCTGGACCGCGCCCTGGGCGGCGACGGACTGCAGGTTTTCAATGCGGAAGGAGAGCTGCTCGCCTCGGATGAGCTGCTTCGCAACGCAGTAGACACGAGCAAAATATCAACAGTTTCAAGTCCTTCCGCCGGCAAGGAGAGTGAAGATTCTGAGTCGGATCCGCAGAACGAGGAAGAAGACCGTTTGGTCAGGCGCTACAGGGCCGTCATGGTAAATGACGAGGGCAGGACGATCGGATGGGTGGAGCTTTGCGCAGAGCAGAGCAGGATGGATGAGCTGCTGAAGGACAGCAGGATTGAAGAATCGATAGGAGATCTGCATCTGCTTGACACGCTGCACGCTGTCGCGGTGGAGAATACGGAAGAAGGGAGGATTGTTGCCAGCAATACCTGGAAGGAATGGATCGGTGATCCGGCGGGTGACCATGGGATACACCCGGAACTTCTTTACGACGGATATGAAGGGATCGTCAATTTTGACGGCAATAAGTGTTACTCGGTAGTTTTTGCCTACGACGACAGTTTTGTGATCGTCGGCAGTGAGAATGAGACCGCTCTGGTCTTTATAGGAGGTGTATTTATTCTCACTGTGCTGTTGTCATTGGTGACATTGCTGGCAGTATACCGCCCTCTGGTCAAGCGGATCCTTGCTTATCAAAAGCAGGCTTTCGAGAAAAATCCGGAAGGAAAAGTCCATGCGGCAGCAGAGCTGCCGGTACTGAAGGAGTTCTTCCGCGACTTTATGATCGCGGTGTTTCTGCTTTCGGCTGTGCTGTATTTTGTCACACAAGGGAATCCGGCAGGGCTCACCTACAACATTGTGCGCGGTACATGGAGCCGGGGGGTCAACGCAGCTACGGTCACCACCTGTATCATGCTGCTCAGTGTGCTGTTTGCGACAGGGCACACGATCGATCTTTTGCTGGAGCGGTTGAGCAGGTATCTGAGCCCGAGGGATATGACGTTCATGCGGATGCTGGACAGCGCCGTCAAGTACCTTGGGGCGATCGCCCTGATCATATACGCGCTTTCCATGTTTGGCGTCAACACGACGACCCTGGTCGGCGGCGTCGGCGCGACAGCGCTGATCTTTACGCTGGGTGCCAACAGTCTGATCGCGGATGTGCTGGCGGGCATCTTCATCATAATTGAAGGGGACTGCACGGTCGGGGATGTAGTGGTCATCGACGACTTCCGGGGAATCGTGACGGATATCACGATGCGGACCATCAAGCTGATGGATGAGAATACCAAGGATGTCAGGATCATCAACAACAGCACGATCAAGACGATCACCAACCAGAGCCGTGAGAACTCGGTGGTCGTAGTCGATATCCCGATCAGTTATTCGGTCGGCCTCGAAAGAGGGGAGCAGATTTTGAAGGAAGCCATAGAAAATCTCCCCGCCATGTATCCGCAGATCATCGGGACACCGCAGTATTGGGGGGTCTCCGGGCTGCCTGAGAAGAACGTGGTCTCCGGCAAGCTGGGGCCTTTCAAAGCGAGGATCGCTTTTGAATGTCTGGAGAGCGACAAGGTGATGCTGACCTATCATGTGTACCGGTCCCTGGTCGAGCTGGTGGATGATTTGAATGTGGAGCCGGGCGTATAACACAGGGGGAGATCCCCGCCTCTGCAGGTGGCGCAGCGGCCGACGGCGAGCATGGTGCGCCGTATTAGGGAATGTCCTTGGGGCGGGCCGATTGCGCTGTATTAGTAAACGAAGTGGCTTGAGTTTCGTGATGAAATTGCATAAAAAGTGAATACTCTGCATATTTTGACGGGATATATTTATATGTTGTGTTACCCTCTGCTGAAAAATCTGATAGGCAGAGGGGGTTTTTATGCAAAGGGGATTAATAATATGCATCGAAAACGATTGAGCTGAGAGCTTCAAGGACGGGGAAAGCGGTTGGGAGAACGGGGCCCTTTGCCGGTTTTTTACAACGGCATATGTTGTTTAATTTTCCTATACTGGTGGTTATTCCACGAATATAGGGAAAAGTAAAAGGGTACTCAGAACCCTTAATGACTTTAGGTATGCTGTTACGGAACCCTATATTCGTGGTTATTCCACCAGTATAGGGAAAATAAATGGCATAATGAAAATTTCGAGGCTATGCGGGCATGCAGATACTGATCAAAATATCGAAACTTTTTTCGGGCAGCAGAGGGTCCGGAAATATAAATTTTTATTGTTGCAGAGTGTACGATATATTGTTTTGCCAGAGCGTTGGAACTGATGTCTTTATCAGGCACCTTAGCTTTAGGCGAAGCACGAGGTAGAAGGCGAAAAATAAAAGCAGAAAGCAGGTGGCTGGTATGCGTATTAATGAGCACAATCTTGATTCACTGAGGAAAGTGGTTCGCGATCTGCAGCATGAGAATAATGCGTTAAAGGCGTTGCTCGAGGAGAATGGCATCCCTTTTGAGGGTAGGAATGTATTGGAGGAGCAGGCGCTGCCGGACGAGTATGACGAGGACCAGGGGGCAAGAATTCTGCCTTTGTATCCGACAGAGGAAATGGCAAGGGAGTTTTACAGTTATTTCTGGGGCCGGACAGACGTATATGCAAAGCGCGGTAAGAATGGTGGGTATTTTCCGCAGTGTGCAGCCAGATGGAACAATTCACTCTGCCCGAAAGCGAGAGATGAGAAGACTTTTTGTGACGAGGATTGTGAGTATAAGGCGTGGAAGCCATTGGAACTGTGGATGATCGCGCAGCATTTGCGTGGGGTGAAAGAGGACTGCACGGATGTGATAGGGGTTTATCCCCTGTTTCCTAATAATACTTGCAGGTTTTTGGTTTTTGACTTCGATAATCATGAGAAAGATTCGTATAAGAACGACGATGCCAACACGAATGATCTGTGGAAGAGCGAGGTAGATGCGCTGCGGAGAATCTGTGAGATTAATGGGGTAGATATTTTGACGGAGAGGTCACGGTCGGGGCGAGGTGCGCACATCTGGATCTTCTTTAGGAGTGCAGTGCCAGCTGCGCTGGCGCGCGCATTTGGGTATGCGCTGCTCGATAGGGGGGCGGCGTCAATCAATCTGCCGTCGTTCAAGTATTACGACCGGATGTATCCTTCGCAGGACGTGTTGAGCAAGCTGGGGAATCTGGTCGCGCTGCCACTGCAAGGACAGGCACTAAAGAAGGGGAACAGTGCTTTTGTGGATGAAGCGTGGAACGCGTATCCCGATCAGTGGCAGAAGCTGCGGGCTGTCAAAAAATTGACTGAGGCGGAGATCGAGGAGAAGCTGCTGGAGTGGAATCGGGCCGACACTGAAGGCGAGTCCGGTTACTCAAATGGGCAGACGGAGTATTCCGCAAGGAACAGGGAGGTCAGGCCCTGGAAAAAAGATGACCGATTCCGGGAGGAAGATGTAATCGGCGGGACAATTCACCTGGTACTGGATGATGGGGTGTATGTCGATAGTTTGAACTTGCTTCCCAGAATTCAGAATCAGATTAAGGGAATGGCGACAATCGACAATCCTCAATTCTATGACAATAAGAGGTATGGACGCTCCAATTACTACAATTTAAGGACAATCTCGATGTGGAACGAAGTGAATGGGTATATCAAAGTTCCACTGGGACTTCTTGAGTCGATAAAGGCCAAAGCCGGCGAGAGCAGGATTGAATGTGATGTCACGGATGAGCGATATTTTGGCAGGCCGATCAGGGTGAAGTTTGTGGGAGAACTGCGGGATAAGCAGGAATTTGCTGCTGCGCGTCTGGAGCGGTTTGAGAACGGTGTACTGAGTGCGCCAACGGCATTTGGGAAGACTGTCCTGGCAGCGTACATGGTCGCCGAACGCAAAGTGAACACGCTCATTTTGCTGGACAAGGCAGACTTGATTCCACAGTGGATCAGTGAATTTGAAAAGTTTTTGGAGATTGACGAGAAGCCGCCGATTTACTATACGAAGACTGGACGGGCCAAGACTCGGGACAGCGTGATCGGGACGCTGAAGTCAGGACAGGACAAGACGACAGGAATCATTGATTTTGCATTGATCGGGTCTGCATATCACAAAGGGGAATTTTTTGAAAATATTGATTCGTACGGAATGGTGCTGATAGATGAGTGCCATCACATTGCGTCAGCGCAGGGACAGGCTCTCATGCAGCGCATTCGGGCAAAATATATCTACGGACTTTCTGCGACCCCGAGCCGTAGTGACCGACTGGACGACATCATTTATATGCTTCTGGGACCGGTCCGGCACAAGTATACTGCCAAAGAACAAGCGGATGAGCAGGGACTTGACCGATTCGTGATTCCTCGCTTTACGAGAGTTGTTAATATTACAGGAGAAAAGCTGGATATTCACAAGGCGGACGCTTTAATTGCTGAGAGCGATGTCAGAAATGAGCAAATCGTGGGGGATATCAGCAAGGTGGTCGCAGGAGGGAGAACACCGGTCGTGCTCACAAAGCTGAAGCGTCACGCAGAGATCCTGTCCAGGCTTCTGACTGAGAAAGCAGATCACGTTTTTCTGGTCTACGGCGGCCAGACGGAGAAGCAAAATCAGCACATCATACAGGAAATGCTGTCGGTGCCGCGCTCGGAGTCTCTGGTCCTTGTCGCGACCGGTCAAAAAATAGGAGAAGGCTTCAACTTTCCCCGTTTGGACACACTGATGCTGGCAGCACCTATTAAGTTCGAGGGGAGGCTGGTGCAATACGTAGGTCGACTGAACCGGGTTTACGAAGGCAAAAAAGAAGTGATGGTTTACGATTATGTGGATCCGCACATAGGGTTCTTTGACAGGCAGTATCGGAGCAGGCTGGCGGCATATAAAAACCTGGGTTACAAAGTGATGTCAACAAGCGCACTTCATGAGAAGCAGGTCAACGCGATTTATGACCGTCGCGATTATACGGAAGCTTTTGAGAGAGATTTGATCGAGGCTAATAAGGAAATTATCGTCGCGAGTCCGAGTCTCACGAGAAAGAAAGCAACGAGATTCATGGACCTGGTCAAGGCGAGACAGGAGGCCGGCATTACGGTTACGGTAATCACGTTAGATCCGGAAGCGGAGGGCTATGAAAATACACTGGAGCTGCATATTCTCATTGATGAAATGAAGAACAATGGAATTTATGTGCGGACAACAGAAGATGAGAGTGTGCATTATGCGGTCATCGACCGCGAGATTGTGTGGCATGGCGGAATCAATCTTCTCGGCAAAGAGGACGCTTGGGACAATCTGATCCGGGTAAAGAATAAGCAGGTGGCGGCAGAACTGATCGAGATATCTGAGGAAGGGGCATCGTAGTTTTCCGAGGGGTGATGTTTTGCCAAAACAGTGGTAGAATCAAGGAGTTGAGAGGCATGGTTTAGTGGAGAGACGAACATGATTGCAATGCTGCGGCTTCAGTTTATTATATTTTCGCTGATCGGAATCGGCTTCGTGACCCGGAAGAAGGGGATCGTCAGCCGGGAGGGGCAAAGGAGCATCACGGACCTGGTGATCAATGTCGTGCTGCCCTGCAATATCGTGACGTCGTTTGTGCAGGATCTGCCGGAGAGCGCGTTGCGGGACTGCGTGACGATCTTTTTGATCTCGGTGGGCGCCGAAGTGTTGTGCATGCTGTATGCCAGGGCGGCGTACAGGAATGTCGAAGAAAACAAGAAGAAGTGCCTGACGTACGGGATTCTGGTGTCCAACGCGGGATTTCTGGGAAATCCGGTGGCGGAAGGCGTGTTCGGGCCGATGGGCCTGATGCTGGCCAGCGTGTACCTGATCCCGGTGAGGGTGGTCATGTGGTCGCGCGGGATCGCGATCTTCAGCGGGGTGTCGGACCGCAAAGCGACGCTGCGCAAGGTGGTCACGCATCCGTGCGTCATCGCGTGCATGGCCGGCATTGTGATCATGCTGGCGGATCTTCTGGCGGGCGTTGCCATCGTACCGGATCTGATTTATGAAATGCTCAAGACGGTCGGAAGGTGCAACACGGGCCTGTCCATGATGGTGATCGGGATGATCCTTTCTGACATCGACCTGTCGCAGCTGGTGGACCCCATCGTGATCCGCTATACGGTCGAGCGGCTTCTCATCGTGCCGGGCGTGCTCGGAATGATAGTTTTCGGGCTGGCCAGATGCGGAGTGGTCTCTGGGATCACACCCAATCTGGCGGTGCTTTTGGCGGCCATGCCTGCGCCTGCCACGACCAGCATGCTCTCGTCAAAATATAACTGCGCGCCGGATTTTGCCACAAAGATGGTGATCACGTCGACTTTGTGCTCGATTCCGACGGTGTTTTTGTGGGGGCTCATTCTCAAGGCGAGCGGGTGAATTGCGGAGGTTTGCGGGCGCGTCGGCGCCGGCGGGGCTCAGCCGGTTAGCGGCGGCCCGTCGAGGCTCAGCTGCTTAGTGGCCGCCGGGAGCGGATTCCGCTGAAAAAATATGCGCGTGGAATATTGCAGGTCACTGCGTAGGTAATCTTGATCATTAAAAAAGGCAATAAAAATTTAAAAAATGCATCTATACGGAGGTACAAAATGAAAAAGTCATTTGGAGTGGTTTTATCCTTGGCGCTGGCAGCTTCCATGCTGGCAGGCTGCGGCGGCGCGACAGGCGCGGCGACAAGCCAGAATACAGAGGAGACAGTGGAAGCCGGAGCTGAGGCCGGAACAAATAAAGAAGCAGAGACAGGCGAGGCCGGAGCGGCAGCAGAGGCAGGTGAGGCCGGAGCAGCCGGTGAAGCAGCAGAGGCAGGTGCCGCAGGTGAGGGCCAGGCAGCCGGAACTGAGGCTGCAGGCACTGAGGCAGCCGGAACTGAAGCTGCCGGAACTGAGGCTGGCGCGCAGGCGGTCGATGCCGCTGAGATGCTTTCTCTTTGGAATGAGGAATCCGGGCTGAGACAGCAGCTGGTTCCTTATATGGAAGCGATCACGCAGGAAGGCGGAGCAGATTATATTCCTGTCGAGAACCGTATCGCGGTGTTCGATTTTGACGGGACGCTGTTCTGCGAGACGGATCCGAACTATTTTGACTATACTTTGCTCGTATATCGCGTGCTGGAGGACCCCGAGTACAAGGACAAGGCGTCTGAGTTCGAAAAGATGGTCGCGAACAAGATCGTGGACCAGAACACGAACGGGACCAAGTACGAGGAGCTTCCCGTGGAGCACGGACAGGCAGTGGCTTCCGCATTTAAGGGAATGACGCTGGATGAGTTCAATGCGTACATCCAGGAGTTCAAAAAACTGCCCATGCCCAGCTACGAAGGAATGACGCGCGGCGGCGGATTCTATGAGCCGATGCTGCAGGTCATTGATTACCTGGAGGCCAATGATTTCACAGTTTATGTAATCAGCGGAACGGACCGTTTTATCTGCCGCGGAATTATGGACAACAGTCCTCTTAAGCTTCCCAACAACCAGATCATCGGATCTGATGAAACTGTTGTGTCCACGCAGCAGGGCGGAGAGGACGGACTTAATTATACTTTTGTGCAGGGCGACGACCTGATTCTGGGCGGCGAGTTTGTGATCAAGAACCTGAAGATGAACAAAGTTGTTGTTATCAATCAGGAGATCGGTATCCAGCCGGTGCTGTCTTTTGGCAACACGACAGGAGACGCGGCGATGGCAAACTACACGATCGGCAAGAACCCTTACAAGAGTCTTGCATTCATGCTGTGCTGCGATGATCTCGAGCGCGAGAACGGAAATATCGATAAGGCGCAGAAGATGTATGACCTCTGTGCAGAGTTCAACTGGGTTCCGGTTTCCATGAAGAATGACTGGAAGACCATTTACGCTGAGGGCGTGAAGTACATCGGCAAGCAGGCTGCGGAGCCCGCAGCTGAGGAGCAGGTCGAGGAGCCCGCAGCTGAGGAGCAGACTGAGGAGCCCGCTGCTGAGCAGGGCGAAGAGCCTGTTGAAGAGTCCGCACCCGAACAGGGCGAAGAAGTGCTCGATGACGCGGCTTGATGCCGGGAGGTCAGCCGGCCGGGTGATTTAAGAAAGCCGGGATATGCATAAATTTATGCATATTATTAATGTTTTATGCATCAAGAATTGACTGTTGCGGCTGCTGTGTCATCAGGCGATGGCGCGGCAGCTTTTCGGTTCAAAAACTTCGATGCCTTTTCTCAAACCCTATACTGGTGGATATTCCACCAATATAGGGTTTTGTAAACACATACTTATAGTTTGCACAGAGTTGTGGTACCCTGTTACTTTTGCCTATATTAGATAATATGAAGTGACCTCACATTTGTAGCACCGTGGATTTACCTGTATACTTTGGATTGACGAAAAACAAGGTAACA
>JBGUJH010000063.1:0-28135 GCA_045113775.1 Lachnospiraceae bacterium
ATTAATCTAACACGGGAGTTTGCTTTAATCTAAAGATCTTCCCTCCACCTGCAGAGCAGGTGGTTTATTTTTACTGTGACACAAAAAGGCGGCCTCCATTTGCGCGCATGCCAATGCAGCGTTATGGAGGCCACCTCATATGAAAGCTTATTTATAGTCCAACTTCCCAAAAATAAGTCTTGATTTTGATAGAATTTGCCAAAATATGAAAAGCCGCATGGAGGCCGCGGATGAAATCAGAGTTGCTATGATCCAACTCCCAACAATTCTTCGGCTCGCGCAGCGAGCCGCTTCGCCGCATTCAGCCCCGCCGCTCGCGCCGCCCCGCTCAGCTGTCCATCCTATACCCGTTGGAAGAAACTGTCGCGATCAGCGTACCGAGCTCATCCCGGATCTCCGCCGCGTAAAAGCTTGTGCGCCTGCCCTTCCTTACTGCTCTTGCCTCGGCAGTAAGATATTTTCCTTTTGCCGGCGTAAGAAAATTGATCTGGCTCGACAGCGTAAACGTGATCGGCGCGTCGCCCGCGTCAGGATTGGAAGCCACGGCAAACGCGAAGTCCGCCATTGTATAGTAGACCGCTCCCATCACGCGGTTTCCGGCATTCATATGTCCTCCCCGGACTTCAAGGCCAACTTTGGCATATCCGTCTTCCGCTTCAAGGATCTCAATCCCTGTAGTTTCTGTGGCATACCGGTCATGGCTGAAGAACTCTCTGAGCTGCTCAATACTTTTCATATTTATTTTTCCTTTTCTGTGGTAAACTAAAAAATCATTGCAAAGTTAAGGTTCGCGAAGCAAGTCGCTATGGCGGTTGACTCCGGCCAACCGGGAGGGACATCAATGGATTTCACATCACACGACGGTGAAAAAATATGGTATAAGGTCTGGAAAGCCGATACTCCCCGCGCTGTCATCCAGATCATGACGGGGCTCGCCGAGACTGCCGATTACTACGAAGAAATGGCAAAATATCTAAATCAGGCCGGCTTCAGCGTCGCCCTCCATGAATACAGGCAGCATGGCAGGACGAGAGCTTCTTACGGGGACGGCAATCTCTTCAGAAATTACGCGCTGGACGGCGCGCAGCTCTGTTCCATGCTTCGGGCGTCCCGCCCGGACCTCCCCGTTGTCCTCTTCGCCCACAGTCTCGGGACGACCGTGTCCCAGATCGCGATCTACGAGAAAATGGAAAAGTGGGACGGAGTTATTTACACAGGTCCCTCCTGCAAGGTCATGCCTCCGGAGCGCAAGAAAAGGCTTCTTCCTCTGGCTGAGAATTCCATCAGCAAATATGGAGAAGCCAGCCAGAACCTGATGCTCTACCCTGAGGTCTTCGCGCGCCTGAACGCGCCCTTCGCCGCTGAAAAGAGTCCGTATTCCTTTATAACGTCAGACCGTTCCAAGTGGAAGTGGATCGCGCGTCTCCCCTTCAAGGGACCGGATTACAGCAATCGCTTCTTCCGCGATTTTATCCTGCTGCAGGCAGATCTGGCTACCGAAGAAACATTGGAAAACATCGTACCTCCCCTTGCAGACACCCCGGTCCTTCTTCTGACCGGTTCCAACGATGTCACCGCCGCGAACGGCACATACGGCGACACAAAAGCAATACTGCTCTGCAAGGCAGGTTACAAGGACGTCACCTCCATCGTCTACCCCGGCCTTCGTCACAGTGTCCTGCAGGAAAAGGCGCGTATGAAAGTGCTCGAAGACATCGCGCAGTGGCTGAAGAAGAGATTCTGAAAATCCCCCTTGCCGAATATGAACTTCTGACAACAAAAAGCCGCAGTTCCGAAAAACACATTTTCCGGAGCTGCGGCTTAAATATTATTCAGTAACCGTTAAAGCCAACCGCTGCTCTTAGACGATCACGCCCTCAGCGAGATCCCGAATGCAACGTTGAGCTTCTTGAGGATCTTGGCCACAAATCTGTCCAGATCTTCGGCAGAGAACTCTTCGTCGCCCGCCCTGAAGGTGACGGTGAACGCCAGGCTCTTCATGGTCGGCGGGATCGGAGCGCCTTCGTAGACGTCGAACAGTTTGATGTCGCGGACATACTTGCACGCCGCGCGGATCTCGTCCTCGACCTGCGCGCAGGTGATCTTCTTATCCATGACCAGAGCGAGGTCACGGGAGACATCGAGGAACTTGGGCAGGGGCTCGAAGGCCGGTGTGCTGCCGCACAGAGGATACAGCGCCGCAAGATCAAGTTCCATAAGGAACAGGTCTGTGCGCATGCTCTCTGCTTCCGCGATATCGTAAGCCAGCTTGCCGATGTAACCGACTTTCTGTCCATCGCAGATCACGTCCGCGGTCTGGTAAGGGTGCGTAAAGCTTGTGGTTCCCGCCTGATACGTGAACTTCACATGAAGAGTTTCCGCTACCGTATCCGCTGCGCCCTTGATGGTGTAGAAGTCTTCAGCTTTGCCCCAGAACGCCACTACAAGGTGGTCTCTCTCATCCGGATAGTCGGTGAGCGGAAGGGACTTCGGCACGAAGACCTTGGCGATCTCATAGAGTCTGCCGTACAGACGGCCGTTCTTCTGATTGCGGACTACAGCGTGGATCATGGAAGCGCTCAGCGTGGTGCGCATCAGGGACAGCTCCTCGCTGATCGGATTCATGATGCGGATCGCATTGCGCTCAGGCGCGTCTGCGGGATAGCGCAGCAGATCCAGGTCGGAAGGTGAGAAGAAGGAATAGTGCATGCACTCGTAAGCGCCCATACCGCACAGTACTTCTTTAATGCGCATCTCACGGCGCTGAACAGGATTCCAGCCGCCGGTGGTGACTTCCGCTTTCTTGAGGAAAGTGGGGACCAGATTGTCATAGCCGTACAGACGGATGACTTCTTCGGCCACGTCCTGATAGCCTTCCATGTCGTCGCGGTAAGCGGGGACCTGGAGAGTCAGCATGCGCTTGCCGTCCTTCTCGGAGATCACAGGCTTCATGTCCAGGTTGTTCATGATGCGTACGATATCCTCATCCGGAACTGTGATGCCCAGAACGCCGCTGATGCGGTCGATCTCGACGCTCAGTTCGCGGGGCTCTACGCTGTTTCCGGTGTTGACGTCGAAATGCGTGGAGGATACTTTGCCGCAGCCGAGCTCCTCGACCAGGTGCAGCGCGCGCTTCATGGCCATGACGGTCGAGTACTCGTCGACGCCCTTTTCAAAGCGGGCGCTGGAGTCTGTTCTCTTGCCGACGCTTCTTGAAGTGCGGCGGATGTTGTCGCGGGCGAACTTCGCGGCCTCGAACATAACGGATTCCGTAGTGTCGAGGATCTCGGAATTAAGGCCGCCCATAACGCCTGCCAGCGCTACAGGGCGCTCGCCGTCGCAGATCACGAGATTGGAGCTGTTCAGAGTAAGTTCCTGCTCGTCCAGAGTGACGATCTTCTCGTCTTCTTTGGCAGTTCTGACGTTGATGCAATTGCCGTGCAGATACGCGTAGTCAAACGCGTGCATGGGCTGTCCGAGCTCTGTCAAAATATAGTTGGTAATATCAACCATGTTCGAAATAGCGTTCATTCCCACGAGCGCCAGACGGCGGCGCATCCATGCGGGGGAGGGCGCTATTTTGACATCATAGACATAGTGGCCGATATAGCGGGGGCACAGCTGGGGAGCATCAACAGTGATGTTGAAGTTGTCCAGCTTGACGTCCGTCTCGGTGTAGTCCAGAGCGGGCATCTTGAGGGGCTTTTCAAGCACAGCGGCGACCTCGCGCGCGATGCCGAAGATGCTCTGGCAGTCGGGGCGGTTGGCTGTGATGGCGATGTCGAAGAGCCAGTCGTCCAGACCCAGGATGGGCTTTACGTCCGCGCCGGTCTCAGCGTCATCGGGCAGGACCAGAAGTCCGTTGTAGCCCGCGCCGGGATACATATCTTCGCTGACGCCCAGCTCCATGCCGGAGCAGAGCATGCCCATAGATTCATAACCGCGAAGCTTACCCTTCTTGATGGTCATAACGCCTTCGATGGCTGTGCGCTCGCGGTTGGTCGCGTAAACAGTTGCGCCTACCAGAGCTGCGGGGAATTTCTTTCCTGCCTCGACGTTATCGGCGCCGCAGCAGATCTGGAATGTGCCGTGCTCGCCGCAGTTTACTGTGCAGACGTGCAGGTGCGTGTCCGGAATGGCCTCGCAGGTCTCGACCAGACCTACTACTACTTTGGAGATGTCCTCTCCTACTTCATGGAGCTCTTCTACCTCGAAGCCGCAGGAGAAAAGCTTGTCCTGCAGCTCCTGGGGAGTGCAGTCGATTTCTACGTAATCTTTTAACCAGCTAAGTGGTGCGATCATAATCCTTTTCCTCCTTTCCCGCGTCAGGCGTCATTGATCTGCTCAAGGACGCGAAGGTCGGACTCGAACAGGAGCTTGATGTTGTTGATGCCGTATTTGAGCATAGCCGCGCGCTCGATACCGATACCGAAAGCGAATCCGCTGTACTCGTTGGGGTCAATGCCGCAGTTCTCAAGGACCTTGTTGTTGACAACGCCGGCGCCCAGGATCTCGATCCAGCCGGTGCCCTTGCAGAGCTTGCAACCCTTGCCGCCGCATGCAAAGCAGCTGCAGTCAACTTCTACGCTGGGCTCTGTGAAAGGGAAGAAGGAAGGGCGAAGTCTCGTGCGGGTCCCCTCGCCGTAGACCTGCTGCACGAACTCGTCCAGCATACCCTGCAGGTCGCAGAGAGTAATGCCCTTGTCAACTACAAGACCTTCCATCTGGCTGAACATAGGGGAATGAGTCGCGTCATCGTCGGAGCGGAAAACTTTGCCGGGGGACAGGATCTTGATCGGGGGCTTCTTGGCCTCCATGACGTGGATCTGTCCTGCGGAAGTCTGGGTCCTGAGCAGGTACTCGGGAGACAGGTAGAAAGTATCCTGCATGTCTCTGGCCGGGTGATCCATGGGAGTGTTCAGGGCTGTGAAGTTGTAGTAATCGTTCTCGATCTCTGTGCCTTCATAGATCTCAAAGCCCATGCCTGCGAAAATATTGACCATCTGGTTCTTCATCTGTGTAATGGGGTGAAGATTGCCGCGGACATATTCTTTGGCAGGGATCGTGACGTCGATCTTCTCGCTCTCATAGCGGTGCTGCAGTTCGGCCTCTCTGGCCTTCTCTTCCATCTTGGTGAGATTCTCAAGGACCCACTCCTTGAGAAGGTTCACGTTCTTGCCGAAATCAGCCTTCTCTTCCTTGGGTATGCTGCGCATTTCTTTCATCATAGCGGCCACTTCGCCCGCCTTGCGGTCCAGATACTTCTTGCGAAGCTCATAGATGCTGCGGGAGTCTGTGCGGCCTTCGGCTTCTTCCAGGAATTTCTTCCGGATCTCTTCAAACCTGTTCATGACTTCTCCTTTTTCGTTGCTCTGATCTATCGGGCACATAGGCGGCCGAATAGTCATATTTTTGTTTACTGACTGCATAAAGAACGTCCCACATCCGACTCCTCTTCCGGAATCGGATATGGGACGAGAAAGGACAAATTCCCGCGGTACCACCCACGTTCAGGCTGCTGATTCATCGCGGACCATCAAGATCAATGACTTGCGATCCGTCGTTTCGGATCATCAAGATCAATGATCCGTCGCCTGCTCTCATTTCAGTGCTGCTCTGTACTGCCGCAGCGGCATTCACTTATCGCTCCCGGAAACCGCCGATGCGCTGTAAAAAGCGTTGTCACCTGCGATCTGCCTTAGTCGCTTTTCGTGAAGGACTCCCATGCTGAAATTCACATCGCCGCGCACACACCCGTCTCTCAGCCGGTGAACGGGTTCTCTGCCGGTGTGCGGGATCGGCCTGCTACTGACACATGTTCAGCGTCCGCCTGTTACTGTAAACCGTAACAATCGCTATTTTAGGCATTTTAGCGGACGTTGTCAAGTATCGGGCAGTGATAATCGCGGTCCCCGGCCTGATTCAGAACAGGTTCAGATCAGCCCCAGATGCTCCATCGCGTGAAGGATGCCGTCATCCGCGAGCGCATCTGTAATGTAGTCCGACGTGTCTTTGGCGGCCTGTGCGCCGTCCCCCAGGCATACGCCTGTCCCTGCGTACTCGAGCATCTGCAGGTCGTTGGGGCCGTCCCCGAAGGCCACTGTATCTTCCCTGGTCAGGCCGTAGTGCTTTTCCACAGCTTTCATGCCTTCGCGCTTGGTGACGCCCAGCACGGTGACTTCCCCTTCGTAGGGGTCGGGTTTTTGAATGCTGGCGAGCGTGACCTTGATGCCCAGGGGTTCGAACTTCGCCTGCATCTCATCGACCGTCAGGGGCGAATTGTGATAGACGAGCGTCTCCATATTTCCGAACTTTTCGGGCTCCGCGGCGATCGAATTGTCGATCTCCATGGTTCCCAGGACCCGCTCAAATGCCTCCTTGTACTTGCCGTCTTCGATCTCAAGTCCGAAGATCTCGTTCATGATCGTGGCTTCTGAGCGAAGGCACCGCTCTGTCATCACGACGCCGTGTTCATTCTGGACCAGATAAGAAGCCCCGCTCTCTTCCAAAAAAGTGACCAGCGCCTTCATTTTCTCCGGTCCGAAAGTCTTGTGGTAGATCTGCTCATCTCCCACGTAGACGTTGGCGCCGGCGCACATGACCAGCCCGTCGAAAGGATAGTCGGACAAGAGCCAGGGATAGATCTGTGTCCGGCATCTTCCCGTGCACAGAAACAGCTTATGGCCGTTCTCCTTGGCCCTTCTGAGGGCTTCCTGCGTGGAAGCAGGCATCTTGCCGTCGAACCCCACAAGCGTTCCGTCTATGTCAAAAAAAAGTATCTTCTCCTTCAAATGTAAACCTCTGTCTCACTTCACGCGGATCAGGAATTTCAGCGTGTAGTCTTTCTTCGCGCTGAACTGATATTCCGGCATGACGCCCGGCCCGCAGGCCCCTGTGCCGATTCCCTGCTGGAAAGCCTGGATCGTCACATATGTCCCCGTCCTCTTTTCGTCTTCGCGGTGTTTCATCCTGCAGAGCGCCCAGTCGGAATAGGGCTTGATCCCCAGTTCAAAGGGTTTGTCCACAGCTTCGAATGTGACCGTCACTTCGCCGTCGCTCACACTTGCCTCCGTGCAGTCGCAGCGGTTTCCGCTCTCCTGCGGCCGGATATTGGGCTCTGTCATGTCGGCCACTTTGCACTCCACGGTGCGGATCGGGAACTGGTCCTTCATGTCGCAGTAACTCTCGCCCGTCCTGCCCGTGTACTTCACATCGTCAAATACCTTGTCGAGGCGGAATGTTTTGCCAAACCTCGGGACGATCGTGCCGCCCGATACGCAGTGCAGCGTACTGGTGACAAGGATCCCGTCTTCCGTTCCCTCGTAGCTGTCCGTCACGTTGAACTTGCCGGTCTTGTTCTCCAGTTCGGTCTCGACGCGGTAGCCGTTAAGGATCGGTCCGCTTGAGATCACTTTCTCTTTCTGCGCCATGAACGGCTCCATCGTGTTGGAGAATTTCACGTCCGTGTCGTTGTCGGTAGAAGCCCTGTACAAAATTGTGTACTCGGAGTTGCTCCTGAGGAACCTTCCATTAGGAAGTTCAATGGTCAGGCGCCCGTTATGGAAACTGCAGTTCTTCGGCAGCAGGTGATCTCCTGTGGCGCCGGGAACGCTCTGTCTGATCGTAATCTGCTCTTCCGAGACAGTTCTGCCGGTCTTCTTGTCCACTGTCGAAACGATCACGGAGAGATTTCCGTCCACAGCTGCCGGCTCAGGAGCCGCGATCATCGTCTTCTCAAGCGGCCCCGCGTCTGCCGTGACCACATTCACGGTCCCGTCGTTCCATGTGAAAGTCAGCTCATATCGGTCTCCCGAAGAGAAAGCTGTTGTATTGAACAGCTCGAAAGTGCTTCCCGAAATATGCCTTACACGGATAGGCCGGTAAATAAAGCTGATGATCTTCGCGCCCGCGGAAGGCGTCCTGTCGGGGTAGAAAAGGCCGTCCACACAGAAGTTGCCGTCGTGGCTCCACTCGCCGTGGTCGCCGCCGTAGGTGTAGCTGCCGTCCTCGTGGAGAACAGCGTGATCCACCATCTCCCACACGCAGCCGCCGATCAGGTTATCATATTTGTAGATCTCCTGCCAATAGGCCTCTGTGTTGCCGGGTCCGACGCCCATGGCGTGCGCGTATTCGCACATAAAATAGGGCCTGTCGTTGAGCTGCTTCTGCTTGCGGCAGTGCTCGCCGACATCGTGCACCATCTGCACGGAAGGATACATTTCGCTCCCCACATCGTACGCGATCCTCTTGCAGTGGACCGCGCTCTCATAGTGGACCGGCAGGTCTGAGCGGAGCTTGAGATAGTCGTACATGGCGTCTGTGTTGTTATAGCCGCCGGCTTCGTTTCCAAGGCTCCACATCACTATGCATGTGTTGCTGTGGATCTTGTCGCGGCCATAGAGTCGCGCGATCCTGTCTATGTAGTGGGACTCCCACTTCTTGTTGTGGCTGATCGTGTTGTAAGTCGGAGGAAGCTGGTGGGCAAATGTGCCGTGCGTTTCCAGATCGTTCTCATCCACGATGTAGAGGCCGTATTCGTCCGCCAGTTCCAAAAGCAGCGGATCCGGAGGATAGTGGGAAGTGCGGATCATGTCGATATTGAATTCTTTACAGATCTTCACATCTTTCTCGATCTCATCGGGAGTCAGTGTATAGCCGTTCGTGCAGCTCGTATCGTGGTGGTTCACGCCGTGGAATTTGATCTTTCTTCCGTTCACCAGGAAGAGATCCCCGTCGATCGCGACAGTCTTAAATCCGATCTTCTCCTTCACGCAGCAGCTCTCGGTCTCAAAGTAAATATTGTAGAGTACGGGATCCTCCGCATTCCACTCACTGACGTCCAGTTCATCGAAGATCACCGTAGCCGTTCCCTCTGCTCCTTTTATGGTCTGCGTACTGCTGATCCCGTGTCCCTCGATGGTAAAAGTTACATCTGTGGGGCTCAATGTTTTGGCAGTGAGCGTGAGCAGATAAGTGTCTTTCATCTTGCTTGTCTGCGCGTCGATCTCGCAGATATCTGTCGGGTCACTGATCCGCAGCAGCACGTCCCTGAAGATCCCGTTATTGCGGAACATATCCTGGTCTTCGAGATAAGTGCCGTTGCACCAGCGGTGCACCACGACCACGATCTCATTCGTGCCCTTCGCGAGAAGGCCGGTGAGATCGAACTCGGCGGTGTTGTGCGCGCCTTCGGAATAGCCGACAAAGCTGCCGTTCACATACAGGTCCATGCAGCTGGCGACGCCCAGGAATGAGATCACATAATTCTTGTCAGGATCCTCGATCTCAATCTCTCTGCGGTAGATTCCCACAAAGTTGTACTCCTCGCCCGGATCCTTGTAGCGCGGGGAGATCTTCTGGTCCACGCCCACCCAGGAGAAGACTCTCCCGACCTTATCAATCGTCGGGATCTTGGGAGGGTTAAAAGGAAACTGATAGCGGATATTGGTATAGAAAGGCTTGTCATAGCCGCGGAACTGCCAGCAGGCTGGGACGTCGATCTTGTCAAAATCCGTTTTCTCCGTGTCCAGCACACCCGGCACCTCTGCCGGCCTGGGATAGAACTTGAAGTCCCAGTCCCCGTTCAGGCACAGGACCTTGGGCGAAGCGTAGCGCTTCTCTTTGGCAGACACGGCGTCCGCCTGCGCCCTGTCCGGATACGGAATAAAATAGCTGCGCGGCGCCATCTTATTGACCTCGAAGATCTCAAATGTGTGGTAGTTGTTCTGATTGATCTGATATTTCATAATTGCACCCTTTCCGCACCTGTGTGCGCCATGCAGTCACATGTATTTCTGAAGTTCCTGCTCTGTTTCGTCCGCGTCCGGTCTGAGCCCGGTATCCGCGCTGAGCATCGAAGCCAGCAGGTTCCTCAGGTCCGGATCCGATATATCCGAAAATGCTTTTTCATCAAAAGTGAGCGGAGGCTCCTTCCCGGTAAGGATCAGATAGAATATTGCCCCCATGGAGTAGATATCTTCCTTCTGCCAGCTGATCCTGCTGCCCAGATAGGAATCCGCAAGTCCGCCCTTCATTGTCTCCGAGAAATACGGAGAAGAATCTCCGCTGCGCCCCTGCTGCAGATAATTGATCACCGTGTTGAGATCTCCTTCGATCTTGGCATATTCGAAGCCGACCAGTTTGGCCTGCACGTAATCAGATTTTCTGTCAAAAAATACAAACACGCTGCCCGGCTGCAGATTCCGGTGGTAGATCCCCGCTCGGTGCAGTACGCCGACGCCGGCCGCGATGTCGCGCATGATCATCAGTCTCTGCCTGCCGCTCAGCTTTTCAACGACCTTTGTGTGGAGAGGAAGCGGTTTAAATGTGCCGAAATCATAGGAAATGATATACTTCTTCTCCCTTATGGGGTCTTCTCCGCCGTATTCCACCCGAAGAGTGCTGTACCTGACAATATTCGGAATGCTGTGCAAAGTATTGGCCCACAGGTTCCCCAGCACTTTCTCGTCCCGGATCGCTCCCTCGGAAATATCATGCGCGCGGTACACCCGGAGCAGATAGTATTGCGTCATGTCCGGCAGGCGCTCGTTCCTCCTGCTGCACAGGACCTGCTTCTCGCAGGCAGTGCTCTCCTGCGCATCGATCACGGCACAGACCATTTTATCGTCGTAAGGCTGTTTGTCCGGATCGTAAGGCGTCACTGTCAGCTCATCTATCCTGTCCGGATACCGCTTTTTATAATACTTGATCAGGACTGCCTGCATACATCGAAGGGCATTGCACAGACTCTTGTAAGTCTTGGGAGGCGTGAATTCTTTATTCTTCAGGTCCACGTGGTGGTAGACATTCGTTGTGCGGCGCACCACATCAGCCGTATCAACGTCTACCCCCAGATCCGGGTGCTTTTCAAAAAACAGCAGGAAATCAAAAGGATTTGCCGGCATTTTTTTCTTTTCTTCATAGGCGGCTTTTCCTTCGTCCGAATCCAGATATGCCGTCCTCAGAAAGTGTTCCAGCGCATTGCGAAGCTCACTGCCGCTGTGCTCGAGGTTGACTACGGCGTTTCTCTCGATCTTGCAGAGACGGCTGTACAGTTTTTCGTCATATTGTTTGACAAAATAGAAATTGCCGTCCTGCTCGCTGGCCTCAGAATTAAACAGGGCGTAGAGCCGGTCAAGATCGATCCGAGCCATCCGGGGTCCCTCCTCACAACATCATTTTCATGAATACAGTTTACCGCATCTTTTGGCGATATTGTGGCGTTTTTTACAAATTTCCCATCTTTAATTTGCCCCATTTTCCCAGGCTCGCAAATTGCGCCGCTGCACCGTGTGCGGGCTGCCTGCAGGGCAAGAAAAAAGCGGTTCCAAAGGATCACTCCTTTAAAACCGCTCTCCGTCTTTAATTTCCTGTGCCCGCTCAGCGGGCCGCACTCTTATCAGGCGCTATTTGATCATTCTCATTACAGCAATACAGATACATGCACCGATCACTGCAACTATAATGTTTCCGAGCGTGCCGGAACTATAGATCCCGACCAGGTTCAGCACGAGATTTCCCACAAATCCGCCCACAACACCGAGAATGATATTACCGAGCACTGAGAATCTGCTTCCCATGATCTGTCCTGCAAGCCAGCCCGCGATTCCGCCTACGATGATTCCAATAATAAGTCCCATAGTATCCTCCTATTCGAAGCAATCTGTGTGACGCTCCTGTTCAATCTTCCTACGAGGGATCGGCTTATATAAGTGATCCCTCGCTCCAATCTCTAACATATTATACGCATATCCTGAAAATTTGCCACCCCAAACTTTCAGATCATTTCAGAGTAAATGTCTCCATAGCCTTCTCAAAGGCCGCCGGCGTCACTTCATCTCCCTTATCGTAAATGGCGTACCAGCAGTAAGTCGCTCCGCCGATCTCTTCGTAAAACTCTTCCGCTACGATCGTCTTAGTGCCGTCCACGGCTGAATAGGTAGTCACAAATCCGGCGAGCCTCCGGTCGCCGATCTCGATTCCCTTCACCTCCGGCTGTCCGATCATCCGAACGCTGAGCATATCCGCCACTTCCTTGGTCCGGCTCACGATCGTATCTCCGATACTCTCCGACAGCTCTACTTTCTCAACACTGAAATTCGCGCCTTCCATCACGCCGCCGGTATAGACCTGAGTCGTGTCTCCATCCGCCAGAATCAGGTAGGACTCATCTGTGTCAAAATAGTAATCCCCCTCAAAATCAGCCGCGCCCGCGGAAGCTAATGCGCCTCCTTGCGCCTGGCTGTCACCGCTGCTCCCGACGTAGTCTTTATCGAACTCATCCTTGGGAAGATTTCCGCTGACAGCGTCAGGTTTACCATAAGCGCCGGCATCAAGTTCCAGCGAAGCCATCGCCAGCCCCATTGCATTCAGCTCCGGTCCGCTCTTCTCCCTCGGAGCCCTGGTGTGATAGAAAACATACTTGTCGCCCTTCACCTCAATGAACTCCGTGCAGTCGATGGTCCCGCCCGTCGGCGCACTGTACGCGTAAAGAATGCCGATGATCTTATGCCCGTCAATCTCCGTATCGTAGAGTTTGGGCTGCGTCTGCATCGCATTCAGATAGCGCTGCTGCAGATTGAAGATCTCCGTTTCAAAATACTCCTCCGGAGTCGGCAGGTTCTCAGAATCCACCACACTCACGAACAGCCCTGTCCGCGCCTTGTCTCCATCGATCGCGACCAGCGCCGCGCCGGTCGGCCCCACATACGCAATATGCCTGGGATCATAGAGGAAAGAGAATCCCATCGTGTCACTGGCAAATACCAGCAGGTCATCAATGGACGTGTCCCCGCTGCCCTGCGCCGCTGCCAGAGCTTCCCCGAGATCCCCTGTATTGAGCTCCTCTGCGTTCAAAGCCTCCGCCTCGGATGAGGCAGTCTCCGACTCCGACTCTGCCTGTGCCTGAGGTTCCTGTGCGGATTCCTCTGCCGGTTCCTGTGCAGATTCCTTCGAAACCTGTTCCTTCTCAGCATTTCCTTCAGATTCAGCCTCTTTAGTTTCCTCTGTCTTAGCTGCTTCCTCCGCATTCGAAGCACTCGTCTGGTCAGAACCCGTTTTCTGCCCGCAGCCGGCCACAGTTAATGCCAGTAGAGCCATAGTGCAGACCAAAGCCAGAATCCTGCTGTACCTGGTAACTTTTTTCATACTTTCATCCCTCCGTCTGCCGCAAAAAGGAGAAGGAAATCAGTCCATTCCGATCAACTTCCAACTGCCTTTTTCAGTTTATTTATACACTCCATTTAAGTATATTCTACAGGATGTGCATTACTGTTACAAGAAAAGGTGAATTGCCTGCTCTTTTACTTTTTACAGCAACTTGCCATCTCCTTCTCAATTGACGGCGGCTTGTCGCGTCCCCCACTTTTAAACTTGTCCGCTCGGCAAAATGAGCTCATAATGGAATCAGATCGTTGCGCATATGAACACATCCGGATGCGCATCGCCGCAATTCACCATAACATCAAAGACAAACGAAAGGCACAATACATGAATACAGCTAATCACCCTCTGATCTGGGGACACAGGGGAGCCAGCGGACACGCCCCCGAGAATACACTGCCCGCTTTTCAGATGGCCGCCGACATGGGCGCCGACGGCGTCGAGCTCGACATACAGCAGACCAAAGACGGCGTGATCGTCGTCTGCCACGACGAGACCATTGACCGCACCAGCAATGGAGCAGGCTGGCTCAAAGACTACACATTTGACGAGCTGCGCAGATTGGATTTCAGTGCCGGGAACGCCGCCTTTGAAGGTGTTCAGATTCCTTCTATGGAGGAGGTTTTTGACCTGCTCGCACCCACAGGACTCGTAATCAACATTGAGATCAAGACCGGAATTATCTTCTATGACCGCATTGAGGAGCATATCCTGAAGCTCACCCGCAGGAATGGCTGGGAGGACCGCGTCATTTACTCCTCCTTCAACCACTACTCGGTCAACAAGATTAAGAAATTAAATCCTTCCGCTAAGGTCGGGCTTCTTTACGGTGACGGTCCCGTCGACATGCCCGGCTATGGCAAGCGCCTGGGCGCTGATGCTCTCCACCCCGCTTACTACAACCTCCAGTACCCGAATTTCATGGAGGACTCCCGGGCTAACGGTCTGGATGTCAATGTCTGGACAGTCAACACTGCTGAGGAATTGCTGAAGTGCAGAGAGTACGGCGTCAATGCCGTCATCACCAACTACCCGGCTAAAGCCAGGGCACTTTATGAGAGGTGATTGGCAAGGTTCCCGGCATGTTTGATCCTGAATGGCCGGGGGGAGCCGGCATGTTGGATCATTTCAGCACTGAACGGCCAGGGAGTTCCCGGCATGTTGGATTATATCGGCACTGATTTTTCTGCCGGCCTCCATCAAAATTTTGCTCTTGCCGGAAAATCCATTAAAATCAAGTCAAATCCAGCCTTGGTTGGATCAAATCCATGAATTCTGAAGAGATGGGCTCCATTGCACAGTATGCAGTTGCATGTGAATGGAGCCCACCTCTCTTAAAATGCACTTTATAATCCAACTCAGCTTAAAATCAGCTTAAATATGCCCTTAATTTGCCATTCTCAATTTTTTCCATGGGGGCCGGATAGCCCCAGGCAAGCCCTATAGTCCAACGGCAAGCCCAAGGTGGCCTGGCAAGCTCATGATAGTCCAATACCCAGCCCCAGACAGTCTGACAACCTCAAAACAGTCCAACCAGCCCCGCCCAAGGTTGCCTGGCAAGCTCATGCCAGTCCAACGGCAAGCCCAAAGAAACATGACAAGCTCATGACAACCCAGCTCAAGCCCCCCAACTCACCTTCATTTCGCCAGCGGCTGCTTATCCGAGATCCGCAGGAACACAAATCCGACCAGGAAGAACACTGCCAGCGATGCGACCGCAATATTGATCGTTCCGCCTGCCAGCTTAACGGCCGCGATGACGGCTGAACCGATGAAGGACGCTCCCTTTGCGAAAATATCGTAGATTCCGAAGTATTCCCCGGAGTTCTCCGCGGGAATGATCTTGGAGAAATAGCTTCTGGAGAGAGACTGTATGGATCCCTGGAAGCAGCCTACTCCAAATGCCAAAATACCGAAATCAACAAGTGTATTCAGCGTCAGCGCATAGAGGCAGACGCAGAAGTAACCGACTATACAGGCAAGGATCAAAGTAACCGTGTCAAATTTCTTGGAGAGCTGCGCAAAGACAAGCGATCCGCCGAATGCCACGACCTGCGTCGCCAGGAGGAATACGACCTGTCCGACTGTAGGAAGCCCCAAGTCAGTTCCGATGTTGATGCAGTTATCGATAATTGTTCCGACTCCGTCGATATAGAGGAAGAACGCGATCAGGAAGTAGAGGACTTTCTTGTCATGCGTCGCGATCTTTTTAATTGTCTTGCCGATTTCGGCAAAAGCAGCAGTGATCTCGCCTTTTCCTCCTTCCACATAATAGATCTGCTTGTATTGTTTCAGAAGGGGAAGTGTGACCAGAAGCCACCAGACGCCGGTCACCGTAAAGCCGATGATCCTGGCTGTCATCGGTGAGAAGATCATCAGGTCTTCGCTGAGCCCGCCGCCCAGAATATAAGCTACCATCGCGATCAGGAAAGGTATGCAGGATCCGATGTATCCCCATGCATAACCGTAAGAAGACACTTCGTCCATGCGCTCTTCTGTCGTGATGTCATTGAGCATGGAATCGTAGAAAGTCAGCGAGATCGAGTAAAAGATCTTGGTCAGGACAAAGATCACTATAAATATGACCCAATTTGTCGCGAAACCGTTCAGAATGCATCCGATCACGCCCAGCGCCACAGCTGTCTGGAAAAAGATCTTCTTGCGATTCTTGTGGTCCGCCAGCGCTCCGCAGACCGGTCCGAGCACCGCCACGATGATCGTAACGACCGAGATGGCGATGGAATAATAGGCTGTCGCCTGGTCGCCGGTGATCTGCCCGGGCGCGTCCCCGATCGCAAGCGCCTTGAAAAAGATAGGAATGAGCGAGCAGGCCAGCATCGTGAAAGCAGAATTACCCACGTCATACAGTACCCATGCGCGCTCTTTTTTGGTCAGATTTTTGAACATGATCTTCTCCCCCTGAAAGTCAGTCTTATTCGTCTGTCATCCGCAGCTGACAACGACTGTAGCTATTATACCAAATCACCGGCTAAATCACATCTCAAAGTATCGCTGCCGCCGTTTCAAAAAAGCGCCCGCCCGGATAAAATCAGAAAGCTGAAGCAGAAAAATTTCCGGATTCTATGTTTTGTCCCGACAAAAAGAGTGCTAAATTGTTACTGAGAGTATAGAAACCCGACAGACCTTACCATTAGCAGAAAGGAAAAAATATGAGCAAGATCGTCATTATGGAATCGCTCGGCATTTCCGCCGAGGAACTTGCCATGCGCAAGAAGCCTTTTGAGGAAAAGGGGCACACGTTTGCCGATTTTCCGCGCACCACTGATATTCCGACTTTGATCGATCAGGCGAAAGACGCGGACGCCATGATCATCGCCAACATGCCCATGCCCGCCGAAGTGATCCGCAGCTGCCCGAACCTCAAGTTTATCGACGTCGCCTTTACGGGCGTTGACCATGTGGGCCTCGACGCCGCAAAAGAAAAAGGCATCGCAGTAAGCAATGCCTCCGGCTACTCCAACGAAGCAGTTTCCGAACTGGTTCTCGGTATGGTGCTCAGCATCCTTCGCAACGTCCGCGCGGTGGAAGACCGGTGCCGCGCCGGCCAGACCAAAGACGGCCTCGTCGGCTCTGAGCTCAAGGGCAAGACTGTGGGCATCATCGGATTTGGCAAAATAGGGACCCGCTCCGCAGAGCTGTTTCATGCTTTCGGCTGCCGTATTTTGGCAAACAGCCGCACCCGTAAGCCTGACGCTCCCGAGTACGTGGAGCAGGTTTCACAGCAGGCGCTTCTGGAGCAGTCCGATATCGTCGTCCTGCACTGCCCTCTCAACGATTCTACCCGCGGCATGATCAATGCGGAAAAGATCGCCATGATGAAGAAGTCCGCCATCCTGATCAACGTGGCCCGCGGTCCCGTAGTCGTCGCGCAGGATCTGGCTGACGCCCTGAATAACAGCACTATTGCTGCTGCCGGCATCGACGTCTTCGACAAGGAGCCGCCGCTCGACGTGAGCGAACCTCTTCTGAACTGCAAGAACTGCCTGGTCACTCCCCACGTCGCCTTCGCTACCAAGGAGTCCATGACCCTTCGCGCCGAGATCGTTTTTGACAATCTGCAGGCCTGGATGAGCGGCAGCCAGAAGAATGTGATCCTTTAAAGCATGTGATCCCTATTATAGGTTGTTTTAAAACCCTTCTTCGGTGGTATATCCACTGAAGAAGGGTTCAGAAAGAACACTATTACTCTGCTCCTAAACCGATCGAGAAAATCTCCGTATATACTCTTTTCCCGTCTTTCAGATCCGATTTCATCAGGGAGACCTTTTTGACCATCATCTCGCCCTTGGGCGCAGGCACCTTCTTCCAAGGCCCACCCATCTTCCGGATGATCGTGACATGCGGCACAAATTTCTTGTGATCATAAGGGATCTCTGCCGCGTCGAGAGCTTCGCCGACATGCCTTGCCAGTTTGTTCAGCCCTTGATTTCCCTTGATCCCGACCCACAGAAGGTTGTCAAAAGTCCCCATATCCGTGAACGCCATGCGAAACGGCTTGCAAAATACAGTCTTCATAGCATCCTTGACAGCGCCGGAGTCTTTGGTCTCACCGATAAAAGCCAGCGTGACGTGAAGGTTCTGCGAGGGAACGTAACTGCCCTTTACACCGGCCTTTTTCAGCTCGTGCATAGTGCTGATCACGCTCTTTTTCATCTCATCAGAAAGCTGTATCGCAATAAACAATCTCATTACTTTTCCTCCTGCGATTTTCCTAACACTGCAAGCGCATTCTCCCTGCAAAGCTTCTTCGCAAACTGCGGGGAGATATTGTGGTGGACCAGCACGGGAAGATCGTGCTCCGCCGCCAGATCGTAGATCATCTGAAAAGCAGGGCTGTCCATGTGCACCCCTTCGCCGTAAGTCAGCGCTGTCAGGTCGTCGTGCCGGCTCCTTCTATTTGGTCCCTTGTCACGTCTCTTCGAACTTTATCCCGTTCTCAGCGGCATAGCGCTCCGCTTCCGACCCTTTTTTTCCTCGTATGACCAGATCGGGACTGCAGTCCCTGAACACGTTCTTTCCAATCCTGACTGTCCCGGCAGGGATTACGATCGTTTTAAGCTCCCTGCACTCCTTGAACGCCTCATCCCGGATCTCCCTCACCTTTTCCGGAATAACGACACTCTTAAGGCTCGTGCACCGTGAGAACGCGAATCTCTCAATCAGTTTCACCCGATCCGGTATAGTGATGCCTTCCAGCTTACGGCAGCTGCAGAACAAACCGGTGCTGATGTTTGACAGCTTCCTAGGAAGAGTAATGCTCGTCAGCCCGGTGCACCCGGAAAATGCAAAATCGTCAATCTTTCTCACGCTGTCCGGAATCCTGACCTCCTCCAGTGAGCTGCAGCTGTCAAAAGCGTTATCACTGATCTCGGTGACGCTGTCCGGAATGACAACGCTCTGCAGGTCCTTTCTGTCCCTGAACGCTTTGCTGCCGATCGTAGTCACACTGCTGCGGATCACAACGCTGCTTTCCGGACACTCTCCTCCATACAAAATACTGAAAGTCTCCGTGCGATACCCCTTCTCTGTCAGTAATTCGAGAAGCGACCTGCAATATTTTTCACAGATTTCCCTTGAAGAAGCATCGATCATGATCATCGGATAAGAGGCGTGCATAAAGCGCAGCTGCGCGGATACCATCTCCATTTTCACATCGTTCACACTGCGGATCCACTCTTCAATCTCCTTATCCTGCTCTACCCCTTCGTGATCCTCAGTGATCAGTTCAACTCGAATAAAGGGAAACCTCATGCTGCTTTTGATAAACCTGTTCTCAACGCGTGTCCAAGATACAATGAATGTTGCGTAGACAGGAGATCCTTCCATTTGCTCGAATGTCAGCTTTTTTCCGTCATAGACCGCATGCGTCACATACCGCTTGGCATAGCCCCTTACCGTCGCCCGTTTCATACCCTCAAAGGCCGCGTCGGGAAAGCGTGCCGCCACAATGAAGCAGAACATGCAGAAGAAGTCGCCAAAATAGTGAGTCTCAATACTTCTCTCGAAATCAATATCATCGCAGTCCTCAATGATCAGGCGGTTTCCGTCCCGTCTCATCTGTCCCAGGATCTTTGCGGCAGGATTCTCTTGCGCATATCCCCTCATCCGTGTCCTGACCTGCCTGTATTCATTCTGATAAGTATACCAAAGTATATTGAACGAGCTGACTTCCTCATATTGCGCGTACCTCGCCGGGTAATGGAGCCAGCCGTCGGCATTTTCTTTCTTCATATCATCAAAAGGCAGCCATTCCCGGTCGTTCAGATAGAACACCGTGATCATAGCTTCCGCGATCCTTCTTGCCCTTAATGCGGCATCCGAATTTGTGAAGACCAGCTCTATATCTGTTCTATCCACTCTATTTTCCTCCCTTCCCAAGGATATACGGATTCATGAAGAACGCTCGGATCAGTTCTTCCCGCGAATATACGGATTCGTAAAGAACGCGATCACTAGGTGCAGCGCCATCACGCACCAGATCAGCGGTTCGCACAATATGACAGCTCTGTACCCCATTTTCGGCACCAGGATCCAGGCAAAGATACACTTCCCGGCAAGCTCAATGAAACTTGTGATGATCGGCGTAAACTTGACGCCCAGTCCTTGCAGCGCGAGCCTGGTCTGATGCAGGATTCCCAGCACACCGGAAAACACCGCTGCAAACCGGACATACGCGACAACGTTTCCGATCAGTTCCGGGTTCGTCGATCCGGAGATCAGAACAGCCAGCTCGTCCGCGAACAGGAACAGAATTATGATAGTAAACACGCCGCAAACAAGATCGTAGACATAGGATTCCTTTACGCCGCGTATGATCCGCTCTCTCTGCCCCGCCCCTTTATTCTGCGAGACAAAAGTAGAGATCGCCATCCCCATCGAAAGATTCGGCAGCGCGCACAGTATAAAGATTTTTCTCGCCGTCGTGTGCCCCGCGATCACGGTCGCCCCCAGGCTATTGATCCCGTACTGCAGGATCACAGATCCGATATTGACGACAGATCCCATGAACGCCATTGCGTACCCCTGCCCGGCCAGCTCCAGAAACAGTTCCTTTCCGCAATCAAAATCCTCCCTGCTCGGAATGAGGATCCGCTCCCTTTTCAAAATATAGCCGGCGCACAACACAGCGCTGATGCCCTGTGCTATGACCGTCGCGGTCGCAGCTCCCCGTACTCCCATTCCGACGCCCGCCACCAGGATGACGTCAAGAATGATATTAAGAACAGAAGAAATGATCAGAAAGACCAGGGACATCGCGGAATTTCCGATCGCGCGCAAAAGCGAGGACAAAAGATTGTAGGCAAACATCACCACAATCCCCCCGCCTATGATCCGTATGTATGCCAGCGCTTCCCCGTAGATTGCCTCCGGAGTCCCCAGAATCCGCAGGAGCGGTCCCAGCCCCAGCAGATTCAAAACCGTCATCACCGCGATCGTACCGGCGCCGATCACAAGTGAGCCTGCCACAGACTTGCGGAGCATCTTCTCGTCCCCCGCTCCGTAAGATCTGGACACTACAATACACAGGCCGTTTCCCAGCGACTGCGCGAACATGACCATCAGATCAAAGATCGCAACATTCGCCCCGACTGCGGCTAGCGACTGCTCTCCCAGATAATGCCCTACGATCGCAGTATCCACTGCATTGTAAAGCTGCTGGAATATATACGACACCAGGATCGGCAGCATGAAGATCAGAAGGTTCTTCATGATCGGACCATTGAGCAGATCTACTGCGGCTAGCGCCGATGCTCCCGATGCCGATACTCTCCTGTCTGTTTTATCTTCGTTAAGACTCATCTGACAAATTCTTCCCTTATAATGTTTTCTTGTATCAGTATCATATTACCATTCCTTGACACAATTGTGCCTTTTGATTTACCGTAAAGATACAGGAGCTTGGAAAAGTTCGAGGCGCGTGATTTGAACCGGTGCGAATAACATTTCACTGTACGGAAAGGTAATTTGAACCGGCGCGAATAACGTTTCAGTGTATGGAAAGCTCCGGAAAGAGGACAAAATGAGCTATTTGATCAAAGATACGACCGAAGAAGAACGCCGCAGAATTGTCGAAGAATCACTTGGAAATCTGAGCGGTGCATGTGACGGCTGCTCGGTAAGAGTGGCGGACATGTACGATGCCTACATCCGCGGCGAAATGGAATTGCGCGATATCAACGCGGCCTACAGCGCCCGATATGTTAAGGGCGGCATGGAAAGAGAAAGAAGACAATGTGACGGGCAGTAACTGAATTTTGAACAGACGGCATCTGTTAAGGCTTGCCTTGTGAGCCGCTGCACGCCCCCTGAAGTTATACAACGCCCCCTGAAGTTATGTAGCGCCCCTGAAGTTATGCAACGCACCCTGAAGTTACGCAACGCCCCCTGAAGTTATGTAATGCTTCAGGGGGCGTTTTTCATAGGTATTCAGTCTTTCGTGGGGGGCAGAGAAAAATGATATATCGTATATTTAGAATTCATAAATATACATGTTTGGGGACCCTCTGCTGAACGAAAAACTAAGAATAATCGATATTTTGAACATGATGCCAGTGATTTTTTTCAGGCCATGTGCTTTGTAAAATCCCTATATTGGTGGAATAACCACGAATATAGGGAAAAGTAACAGGGTACCTGAACCCTCTGTGGCTATGAGTAGGTGTTTACGAAGCCCTATATTGGTGGAATATCCACCAGTATAGGGTTTTTAAAAAGCTTGTTTCGAAATCAACTGCCCTGCTGAGCCGAGACTCAAATTCGCGGCAAAGCAGCTCCAATACTTACTTTTTTATTTCCAATCGCGAATCTCGAGAAGCGCCGGGATGAGCTCCCGAGCGCTGGTCTCCAGGATGATCCGCCCTTTTTCCGCCGTGGCGCCGCGCGGGTCGCCGCCTATGCCGATGGGTCGTCCGTCCTCTGTGACAAACTCCTCCCCCATCCAGGTCAGCGCGCGCTCGCCCGAAAAGCGGATCGCTGTTTTGCCATTCCTGGAAGGCCCCCGGTATCCGGTTTCAGAAAGCTCCAACTTGACAGATGACGGATTGATCGCCAGCACCATCGATGTTTCCATCTCACCGCCGTGGAAATCAAAGGTGTTTCCGGGCGAAATAGTCGCCTGCACGTCGGGATGGAAGAAAGCTCCGGACGCCAGTACGAACGGCAAAACATTGAGATCCGCCCGCACCTGGCGGGCCAAAGTATCAACGACCGGCCGGTTCCCTCCATGACAGACCAGGTAAACGATCTTGCGGAAGCCGTGACGGGCAAGGCTCTGCGTGATGTCGTAGAGCATGTGATAATAGGTGTCCGGTTTAAAGCTGATCGATCCGCAGAAGTTCAAATGCTCGACCGAGAATCCGACAGGGATTACCGGGAATACCAGCATGGGATAATCCGGGTCGACTTTTTCAAGTTCAGTCCGTATGTATTCCGGCATCGCGCCTGCGATCATTGCATCGGTGCCGAGCGGAGCCTGGTTTCCGTGCTGCTCCGTTGCGCCCAGGGGAATCATGACAATTGTATTCTCCCTGTCCACCTGCTCCATTTCCAGACGCGTCAATTCATAGTAATTACGGATCATAAACTCCTCTCCTTATGCGGCCGCCCCGCGAAGCGAAGGAACTGCTGCAGCAAGGCGGTCGAATATGATCACAGCAATGCCGTAATTGAGCGCGATCTTAATGAAATTAAACGGAATGGTAGCAAGGATGATGAAAGTCGCAAGGTTCTGGACCGCCGGCATGGCAGGTGTAAACTGTGCCGTTAGCGCGTCGATCGAGACGCCCATTGTCGCCGCGTACATCGGAAGTGTGATGCAGGCGTTGCAGAAGCATGCCCATGCGATCCGGATCACGCCGCTGATGGCCAGTGAAGCTGCCATTCCCTTTTTGTTGGAAGGCATCTTTCTGGAGATAAACCAGATGGGCAGAATGAACATAAATGCGCCGATCAAATTGGAGAATTCGCCGACGTAATTTGAATTTGTGCCGACTGTCAACAGTTTGATCAGTATTTTGACAAATTCTACGCAGAGACCGGAGACCGGGCCCATGGAAAACAGCGCGATCACGGCGGGAACGTCACTGAAATCGATCTTGTAAAAGACCGGCATGAGCGGCACCGAGAATTCCAGGGACATGAGGACGCCGGCAACAGCGGCGAGCATCGCGGTAGTGACCATTTTTCTGACAGACCATTTCATTGTTTTTTCCTCCTTGAACATGTTGAAAAACTGTTAATGCACGCGCGCGTGGACAGGCAGATGCCGCCAGACAAACAGGCAGGCCGGCCGGCAGCCCGCCAGACCGGCAGGCAGCCCGTACTGCACGCAGTGCGGCGGCTCGCGAAGCGAGCCATGAACTGCTGCGAACAAGTTCTTTGGAAAACAAAAACCCGGAGGCAATATTTTGCTCCGGGAAAATGTCGGTCTGAACATACATAATGGCTGTGCCGAAGATCACTTCGGACAACATATCAAAACACAGCCGCTTGAACCGGCTGCAGCGGGTCGCCGCAATCGGTCATGTGTGTGATGCCCAGTTCTTCTCTCATCCAGACTATACTGTCGGTTTTGGAATTTCACCAAATCGGCCCGAAGGTTCGCGGACTATACCGCCGGTAGGGAATCGCGCCCTGCCCCGAAGAACTTATTCAATTGAAGAAATTATAGCACTGCGCACCGATAAAGTGCAACACCGTCGTATATAAATAATAAGGATATCTTTAACGTCTGAATAGGCTTTTGTTGTAAAAAACACCGGACTCTGTAATAATTAGATTGGGTTATTATCTTTACTATGGTTTTTCGGACACCTGTAATTTTGTTCTGTTCAGGAGGTTCTTTTCATGAAAAAGCAAGGCAAACTATTCTCAATATTTTGCGCTGGAATGATCTCTCTCATTCTGCTCGCCGGTATGTTCCCGTATACCGCTCTCGCAGATTCCTATACTTCTACCACAATGCGTCTGCTCCATTACGAAGGTACCGTAGAGATCGAGGACTCCTCGGGAAAACCGCGCGCCGTAATGGAAAATGCGCGCTTTAACAGCGGAGAAGCTATGAAAACGGCTGCGTCCAGTACTGCTTCCGTCGGACTTGACGACGGCAGGATCGTCACGCTTGATGAGAAGAGCCGCGTGGAATTCCAAAAGCAGGACGGCGCTGTCGAGATGAACCTCACAGAGGGCAAAATATTCCTGGATGTGAGCAAGAAGCTGGGCGCCGACGAGAAAATGGACATCAAGACTTCCACCATGGCCGTCGGAATCCGAGGGACTATTGTCTACGTCTCCAGTGAACCCGTTACGGATGGGACCGCGCCAAATATGGAGTCTGTAGATCTGAAGGGACTCTCCCCTGAAAAGGGCAGCATCATCAGTATTTCCCAGATCGGCGTGCTGGAAGGCACCGCCGAGATCACATACATGGACAATTCCAACCGGCAGCAGTCTGTCTCCGTGGAGGCCGGCAAGAAGGCTACTGTGCCTGAATACAGCGAAGATGCCGAAGGCATCCCTGAGCCAGCTGTCTCAGATCTCACCAAGGATGATATCGAGGGCTTTGTCTTAAATCAGGTGAAAAATGACGCGGAAGTTGTCAATCGTGTCCAGGACGCCTGCGACGTCGTAGATGACATCGACCTCTCGGGGCTTGCGGGGATCTACACCGCAGCCGGAGACTGGACTTGGGACAGCCCTGTCACACTTGTAGCGCAGAGCGCCAGTAAATATTACGACGGCCAGCCCCTGACCCGGACCTCGGACATTCTGGTCAACGGGCTTCCCAATATTTTCACTGTCAAAGCAAGCGCGGGCGGCAGCCGCACCGATGCGGGCGAGAGCGACAACCCTGTCTCAAATTACGCTATTTATAACAAGGCCGGCGAAGACGTCACCAGGCATTTTTCACATATAGAGAAAGTGAGCGGCACTCTCCTGGTCGTTCCTGCTCCGCTTACGATCCACACAGGAACTGCCGAGAAAGTTTATGACGGCACTCCTTTGACCGATCCGGATGCCTATATCACCTTCTACAAAGGAAGCGGAAACCGCGAAGTGCCCTGGCGCAACACCTCTTATGTCGTCACCGAAACGACCGGAAACGTTTCCTATGACAACCAGACTCTGTACGGTATCTGCGGCGTCATCTGGGTGAATGCCGCCAACCCGCTCACCGGCGAGAGGCGCGAGATCCAGCTGAAGGCAGGTCAGAAACTCACCGTCTTCCTCTCCGACATCCAAGGCAGGCAGAGTATTGAGCTCAAAATAGAGAACCTCACGGAAAACGACCTCCCCGATGAGCTGCTCAGGCTTTACGGGGATAACCCGGCGCTTCTTGAGCAGGCCTGCAAGGATACCGGCTGGAATATCGAACTGCTCAGGGACCGCATTGAAGCTCTTCCCGCGTCCTCATCGGGCGCTGCCAAAATCGAGCAGGGCGGCCTTGTGATCCGCGAATCCGAATCCGACCGCCTGATGCAGGATCTGACAAACGTCAAGATCACCATCGACACAGAGATCACCGACTACAACAACAGGGCTCTGGGCAGCGAAGAAGCCCACTACACGGGCCTTTCCGTAGATGAATCGATCAAAGTCAAAGCAACCGGCAGCCAGACGGACGTCGGCACCAGCATAAATACTTATACCATTGATTGGGGCACCGCCAACCGCGGCAACTACGAGGTCGGTGAAGATCTCGGCACCCTTACGGTCACTCCTGCATCCGCCACCGTTACCACAGGTTCCGCTGAAAAGGAATATGACGGCAGTCCGCTGACAAACTCCGAAGCTTCCATTTCCGGTCTCGTAAATGGAGAAAGCGCCACTGTCACAACGACCGGTTCTATAACGGAAGTCGGTTCCACAGAAAACACTTACTCGATCAGCTGGAATTCCGCAAAGAGCAGCAACTACACCGTCTCTGAATCTCTCGGCATTCTGCGGGTGACAGCAGCGACACCACAGGGCGCTGTTACATTTACGTCTGCTTCTGCTGAAAAGACCTACGACGGCACTCCCCTCACAGACAGCTCAGTTACCGCTGAAGGCCTGCCTGCAGGATACACGTTCAGCGCCACTCTCTCCGGCAGCCGGACAGACGTCGGAAGCAGTGAAAACTCGATCGATTCCTACCGGATCTATGACGCGGATGGCAAAGACGTGACCGCCCTGTTTTCAGATGTCACTTTGAAGAGCGGCACCCTGAAAGTGACTCCCAAAGAAGTGACAATCACCACCGGTTCTGCCGAAAAGACATATGACGGCAGTCCGCTGACAAACTCCGAGGCTTCCATCTCCGGTCTTGTAAACGGAGAAAGCGCCACTGTAACAGCAACCGGCTCCATTACGGATGCCGGCTCCGCGGAAAACACTTACTCGATCAGCTGGAATTCTGCAAAGAGCAGCAACTATACTGTCACTTCGGAGCTCGGTACTTTGACTGTAAATCCGCTCCCGATCGAATTTGATGTGGGTTTCCGCGGTGCAGAAGAAGAAATTGATATCGAAGAAGAAGGCGACGGTGACGATTCACCTGCAGTTTTCGAGTACGATAAACAGCCATATTTCCCGGAATGGATCCTGGCATCCTATGAAGGCGCCGACGAGCCCGTCGAACCCGTTGAGTGGGACATGGACGGGGAAGTTGGAACTTATTCCTTTACTTATACCCTTCCCGGGGACGCGAAACTCCAACTGAACGGTACAGGGTACACAGACGCAGGCTCCTATACTTTTGAACCGGAGAGCACCTTCCTCGAAGGAAAGAAGGACAATTACGAGATAACCTTTAAGAATAACAAGCTTGAGATCCTTCCCGCATCCCTCACAATTACGGCGAGCGCCTCCAAGGAGTATGACGGCGAGCCTCTTAACGGATCTGACTCGGTCAAGATCGAAGGCCTCATGGAAGGGGACAGCATCGCTGTCACAGCCACCGGAACTATTACAGACGCAGGCACTGTGGATAACCCTTACACCGTCGACTGGGGCGATACTAATCCAAACAACTACACAGTCACGCAGGAGCCCGGCACTCTGGAAGTAACCCCCAAAGAAGTGACGATCACCACCGGCTCTAAAGAGAAGGATTATGATGGCAATGAGTTAACCTACAACAGTTACGAGTTATCCCCTTCAGACCCTTGGGTAAACGACCAGGCTCCTGTAATCACAGTGACAGGTTCGATCACTAATGCCGGAAACGTTGATAATTCTTACGAGATTGATTGGAATGGTGTTAATAAGAACAACTACAACGTGACAAATAATCTTGGCAAACTGACTGTCAAGCCGGTTGAAATAGTCCTTAAATCAGACTGTTCATATCAATATTCAGGTGACATTGAGATCGAAGAGCCCGGTTTGATAATCCAGGTAAACAATGTTGAGCCTGAGCGCTATTCAGTAGAATACACGGAATATAATGAATGGACGATCTCTTTCTTCTGGGACGAACATGATGACACAATCATCGCCTCAACGGTACTGATCAAAGACGATACATCCTTTGCGATCATTCCAATCCATGAAATCTCATCCGGGGATGAGATGAACTATGATTTCGAAACTGAAGAGCAGACCGGAGAATTTGACAAGGCGCCCTATATACCCGGTGACGGGGACGGAATGGGTAAGTCTTCCAATCGCAGAAGTATTGCCAAGTCACTTTCTGACGATTTGATCCAAGAGGAGACATCGAAAGAAGAGCCGCAAGCAGCGATTTCTGAAGTTTCTGAACCGGAAGAGCCGCAGAAAGAGTTTGCAGAAGCGCCTAAAACCGAGGAACCTAAGGAAGAAATTGATGAAGCTCCTGAACCCGAGCAGCCTCAGGAAGAAGTTGATGAAGCTCCTGAACCCGAGGAACCTAAGGAAACGCTGAATAATTAACCGTATTCTGCGTTCACTCTGATTAAGACCGCTTTTTAAAGCAGCCGTTATCCAATTAATAGTT
>JBGUJH010000064.1:0-10298 GCA_045113775.1 Lachnospiraceae bacterium
TTCATTTTTGATACTATACAAATGTTGTAGACCCGAATATGTACGTTAGGAGGTGTTTAAGATGGCAAAATGTGATATCTGCGGCAAGGGCGCTCATTTTGGAAATAACGTCAGCCATTCTCATAGAAGATCTAACAGAATCTGGAATTCCAACGTCCAGAAAGTTGCTGTGAACGTCAACGGCGCTAAGAAGAGAATGCATGTCTGCACCAGCTGCCTGAGATCCGGCAAGGTCGAGCGTGCTATCTGATAGCCGCCCAACCCCAATCAGTTTTACAACCCGGACCAAGAATATGTTGAGCGTAATTAATTAAGATCACCACTGCAAGGCAGCGGTGATCTTTCTTAATTTACTGATTTCTTATTCAGGGCTCGCAGATTGAGGTGCTGCGCCGCGAAGATAACACTCAAGTCTTTTGTACATCCAAACAAGGTCATGCTCCGGTTTCCAGCCTAATTTCTCTATTTTGGCAATATCCATATTAAGGAAGCTGGGCGCGGGATAGCGGGACGCGTCTCCGCTCTCATCCACTCTGACGCGGATCCTGCTTCCGGCCACTTCTCTGGCCACCATCTCTCCCATTTCGAAAATCGAGCAATAGGTGGCGGGATTTGCCGCATTATATGTCTGGCCGGGAGTGCCTTTAAGAAGGACCGTCAGGATGGCTGTTACAGCCTGCGCAGTATACAGATATGGGTGTCTGCTTGTTCCCTTGGTTGCCAGAACAATATCTTCTCCGTTTATGGCGTTCCTTGTCATCATGGCAAAAATGCGGCGGTCATCGGGATCGACACCGGGGCCGAAAGTCTGTGCCAGTCTGATGCTCATTGCCCTGACGCCGTATTCTTTCGCGTAACATGTGCAGAGCATTTCGCACATTCTCTTGCTCTCGGGATAACAGCTTCTGACTCTGGAGAGGTCGACCGTGCCGAGCGTATTCTCATCCAGCAGCTTCTCCTCTCTCACTTCTCCGAAAGCTTCCATGCTCGAGAGAAACACAAATCCTTTTGTTTCCGTCTGTCGTGCTTTTTCCAGAAGATTAACAGTTCCTTCCACAGATGTCCTGATCACCCCGGTGGGATGCTCTGACATAAAAGCGCTTGCCGTAGGACATGCACCGTGGATCCAGTACTCGATCTTCTCCGGTATCGAGGGCAATTCTTCCATTGTGCCTTCAAGAAAGCTCAGTTCAGGGGCGCCTGTAAGGTCACCGAAAATCTTCTCTGCTTTCCCGGGATCCCTGACGACGGCATAAATATGAAGTCCCAGCCCGCGTTTCCTGGCCGCGCATATAAGTGCATGGACCGCAGTCATACCGATTAGTCCGGTTGCTCCCGTTATCAGTATATTGCTGTCTCTGAGCTGCTCCCAGGGAAGATCCGCGTTCGAGATCCACTCCAAATCCTCTTCGAAAATATGAGATCTGTCTGTCATTCTTTTCACCTGCCGTTATAATCCGAAGATCTGGGAATTCTCCCTGGCATCTACCATAGCCCTGAATATATAGTAATCACTGGGCGTTGTGATCTTAATATTCTCGGGCTTTCCCTGTACTGTGTACAGCTTATATCCGTAGTGCTTCATAAGGCTGGCGGAATCGATAAAGTTCTTTTCAGCATTCGGATCCTGCCTCATTTTATTGTGGACTCCCAGGATCTGTCCGAGGCGGAAGCTCTGCGGAGCTCTTGCAAGCTCACACCGGGATCTGTCAATGATAGTCCCTACGGCGCCGGTCTCATCTTTCATAGTGATCGTCTCTATGGCAGCTGTTACCGTGATCGCCGTTCCGAGCTTTTCTACGCCCCTTATATTGGCAGTGATCGTCTCTTCGTCGATCAGCGGCCTTACGCCGTCGTGGATCAGAACGATATCATCATCGCCGTAGAACCGGGCGGCAGCGCAAAGTCCGTTATAAATAGAATCCTGTCCGCTGGCGCCTCCGGGGACCACATCCTTCACTTTCTTCAGGTTATACTTTCTGATGAGTTCCTTCGTATAAGGAATCCAGCTTTCCAGCATCACGACTATAATGCCGTCAATCTCGCTGTGATCTTCAAAAGCTTCCAGTGTGTAAATAATGATGGGCTTGCCGTGAAGCTCAAGAAACTGCTTAGGCCTGGTACGGGTGTTCATCCTCTGCCCTGTACCGCCCGCAAAGATCAAAGCGACATTGCTCATTCTTCGGCACCTGCTTCCTTCACAGGGACATCCGCGATCGCGGGCTCGGGAAATGCAGCTTTAACAGCTTCTTCGTCGGAGATCATACCGCTCTGTCTTCCCTTGATCTTATCGATCACATCCGGGATCATATCTACAAGCTTGGTGATCGCTGTCTGGTCCTTGATATTGACCACCTTGGTCTGTCCGTTCTTTATGATCAAAATAGCTGTAGGAGTCATCTTGGCTGAGAAACCGCCGGCGCCCTTATCTTTGTGGTCAGTTCCGTTGGAACCGGCGCCGCATCCGATCGATACGTCGGAAAGGGGAATGATGATCTGGTCCCCGATCCTCACGGGTGCTCCGACTACGGTCTTGGATGTGAGCACGCCCTCAGCTCCGTCCATGAGCGATTTGACTACTGTTGTGATATTGTTTTTTTCTTCAGCCATTTCAGTTCCTCTTTCTTTGCTTTACAGCATGAAATATATACTACTGTTTCCATTTTATATGACAGACAGAAGTGTCTGCAATTCTTATGTCAGGATCACGCTAATTTTGATTTTGCTTTTTTCAGCTTTTTATATACTTTCCTGCAGTCCTTATCAAAGAGCAGCGGCAGTGCTTCTTTGACAGGTACAATGATCCTCAGCTTACCCGCTGCCGCCGCTTCCAGGTTGCAGCGGTACAGATCCCATTCTGTCTCCAATTCCATATGTTCATCGGCAAAAGCTTTCAGCACGGAATAGATTATATTCATGTTGCCGTTGCAGCAGGGGTCGTTCAGCCCGATATTGCCGGACAGCTTCCACATATCCGGCATGACGTGCCGGACGATATTGAAAAGCCTCGCTTTGATCTTTTCCCAGGCTCTCCTGCCGCAGCTGCCTGTCAGGACTCTGTAAACATAATCGACCAGGCTGACCGCTTTTTCTGCCTTGGCACTCAATGCGTCGACTCTTTCGGAAAGAGATTTTGACTCTTCTTCCTCTTTCTTTTCCTGCTTTTCTTCAGGTTTTTCTTTTTCTTCTTTCCCGCCCTCTTTTCCGATCTCCTTGGACCAGACTTCTTTTCCGAAGACTTTGACTGATACAAGTTTATTACCGGGATAGGCCGCTGTGACCTTTATCATGCCTGCGAACCAGCTCACGTCAAACAGCAGGTCTGACCTTTCTTTCAAAACAGAGATCGGAAACTCTTCATGGCATTCCGGATCAGATATCCCCGCCCGGCCTCTATAGCGGAACGGTACAAAGAGGACCAGAAGAATGAGTACAAGTACCAGTGCCAGAATGATCAGCAGAATGATCCCGATCCATTTTAATACAGTAAGAAGTATTGTCATATCTGCCTCCTCACTCTGTCTTTTCTGTACCGGCTTCCGCGTCTTCTGCGGTGGTCTTATTCATTTCCGGAATCGCCGCAGCAGATGTCGGTGTCAGCTTTCTTATTCCGTGAGGGAAAAGATACGCGCGAACATCTCCGCTTCCGGTATGTTCATAGGACTCCTGTACAAGATCCCTGACCAAATCGACTGCTTCGGAGCGTCCCGCAGCGATGCCGATGATAAAAGGGGGATATTGTTTATAATAGGGCTGCTGCAGGTTCGCGCTATGAAGAATCTCCAGCTGATTGGAGCCCGGTCCCGGAACTGACGGGCTGAGCGCGATCACGTAGATCGTAAACTGCCCCGCTCCGGAGATCAGCTTTCTTTTCACTTTTTCCGGATCATCTATGGATGGCCCCACATAGAGATTTTTATAGAAATACATACCGGTCTACTCCTCTTCGCCCAACACCTTTCTCAGCGCGCGTGTTGTATATTTTCCCTTGCGGAGTCTGTCAGATATCTTCATCGTATTATGAAGGATCGATTCATATTCTTCCGGTGTCACGGCATCGATCCTGCCGGGGATCTCCTCGATAGAATCCACGGTAATCCCGCATCCGTTCCGGGTAATATATTCGGCCAGAGCCGCCTGGCTCCAGATTATGACCGGCATGCCTGACGCCAGATACAGCGAAGCCTTGTGCGGATTATTGATCCTGAGGTATTCGCCGTATGTACCGCTGCAGGTAGTGGTCGTCTCACCGTCCCATACAAGCCCGAAACTCCCTTCCATGACCTCCGGAAGCTGATCGGGTTCAAATGATCCGTGGTAGACTACGTTATCCTGGGGCTGCGCCTCGTAACCGACGCCGTACAGATTGAATCTGATCCCTTCTTTGGGAAGATGGTAAGCATATCCGGCTTTGTGGGGTCTGAGCGCTCCCGCGATCGCGACCGTGCCGGCAGGAGATATCCCGGCATATCCTGCCTCAGGGATCAGATAATCAAAGATCCCGAGCACTGTCATCTTTGAAGCGGGAATACCCATGGAAGCGAGTTTTTTCTTCATGCAGCTGTTGTGCACGATGATCCCGTCGCAGTTTCTGAGGAGTGTCTCTTCTTCCAGGCGAAGACGGGTCTTCTCCTTTAAGGAAGTCGTTCCTCTGATCGCCGCTCTGAGGATTTCCAGGTCATGGATCAAAAGAATGATCTTCGCGCCTCTTTTTCTCACTCTGTTCACACAGGAGGCAAGGAGCACGGAATGATTGACGATAGGAAACTGAATAACGAGGATGTCTCCGTTTCCGACCGGTTCAAGACACTCATTCCAGACTTTGCTGAGTTTAAAGTGATATCCGGCTTTTTCCAGAGAATTCTGGTTCTCCCTGTCTGCTTCAGGCATACAGATCTCAATACCTGTATAACCGTTCTTCTCGAGGATCTTATCTACATCGTCCCTCGCCTTAATGCCGGCAGTTCTCTGGTATCCCTCTTCATTCCATATTTCTTTAGTATAGTATTTCATTTGTCCTGATCCTGTGTCTGATCTGTCTCCGCCCATACGTCCATGTCGTGTGTGACCCGCTTTTCTTCAGGCGGAAGCTTCATATAATCGCCGTAAAGGTTCTTCAGATAGTACTCCCAGCAGCCGGGAGCAGATACTTCCATGTCTTCAAACTGCATGGGAACAGACTTCAGATAAAGCCTTCTGGGCACTCTCTCCTGGGGGCCGTATCCGTTCGCGATCCCTCCCATATACGCGCATTCATCGACTTTGTAAGTCCGGCAGGTCCGGTTGATATAGTCAAGGATCTTATCGTCGGGCAGCGGCATGCACAGCGCTTTTACAAATGGCTTCAGAAGCCTTCTGAAAGCCGTCTTGCCCTCTCCTGTTCTCGCCTGCTTGACGCGCAGGATGTGCCTTGCTGCCAGAGTCTTCTTAAAGATCCTCTTTACTTCTTTCTCATCGTCCGGAAGTCCGTCCATGGGAAAAATATCGATCCAGAGGTTCTTCTCTGTCTCATCGTGGTCATATAATTTCCTGATACTCGTGTGAAGATCATAGATCTTGGCAAAAGGGTAATTGAGATTGCCGAGTTCACAGGCGGCAAGCTTATAGTCGCCGGATGCGTTTATCTCATCAGCATGGGACAGGAGCCGGTCGTAATCCTCTCTTGGCATGTTTACATCTATATCATCATCCCAGGGGATAAAGCCATTGTGGCGGACCGCGCCGAGCAGCGTTCCTCCCGCCAGATAGTACCTGATTCCGTACTTACTGCAGATCTGCGTAAATACCTTGAAGATCTCAAGTTCTCTCTGCTGGACTTCCTGCAGATTCAATTTCTTCATAGCCGTTTTTTCATTATTCATATATAAGTCACTCCAAATGTCAGTTCCTTCAAAAAAGAGTATAATCCATATCAAAATAGTTGTCCACAACTCAAAACCTGTACTGAAAATTCATTAATTTCATGCTTGACACGGGAGTTTCGTTCCACTAAGATAATAGAGTATGTGCAGAAAGAGTTCCCGTGTCTTCTCTGCTGCACTCGAGAGTATGATGGAGCACTGTATGCGCGGCTGCACAGCGCTCGGAACTATATGTGTTACACATTAATGTACATTACATGGAGGTATGTAGAATGGCAAACATTAAATCTGCCAAGAAGAGGATCATCACAAGCGCTAAGAGAACCGCTGCCAACAAGGCCGTTAAGTCTTCCGTCAAGACCGCGATCAAGAAAGTCCACAAGGCTGTTGAAGCCGGCGACAAAGAGGCTGCAGCAGCAGCTCTGGTAGCAGCTGAAGCTACTATCGACAAGGCTTGCACAAAGGGCGTTCTTCACAAGAACAACGCTTCCCGTAAGGTTTCTCGTCTTTCCAGCTTCGTCAACAAGATCTGAGAACAGCGCATTTGTTTATATAACCATGAAACTGCCCGGCTTTCCGCGACCCATCGGAGAGCCGGTTTTTTCATGCCTGGATTACCGGGAATACGCAGCATTTGCTGCCGGTCTTCCTGAAAAATAAAGCTCGAAAAAGGAGCCGGTACCATTCGCGCATTCTGCTTGAGACATGCCTGAATGGTATCGGCTCCTTGTTCGTCTTACTCTTTCAGCACAGTGAGATCACCCTGCGAAATTGATCACAGCTTCCTTGGGCTCCGCTGTCTTCTCAACGCTCTGAGCATAGAGCACAATTCCTTTTCCGTTGTACTCTGAAAAATTCTCATAGGATACGCGGGCTTTCACTCTCACCCATGTTCGCTCGGGATAGATCATTTTCTGGTCTGCCTTGCATGCATATCCCAGGAAGGACATATCGTTTGCGCAGCAGGTCATGGCCATTCTTCCGGGGACAAAATATCCCTTGGGGAATTTTTCCGGTATCATCACCATACCGGTGTACTCGATCTCTTTGCCGTCATAGCGGTCCGGATGCTCCATGGCATCCAGATACCAGATGCCGTAATTGATGTTCTCAAGGACGATCGGTTCCTTGTGAATATCATAGGGAAGATCTTCTTCGGTGGTCATGTCGATCTCACCGTTCGCATCTTCAAAGATCAGGTCGGCCTGCTGGTTGATCGCCTTGATGTTTCTCTTATAGCTGACCAATGTCTTCTCATCGATTCCATCGCATCGGTTGAGCATGATCAGCTCTGAGTTTCTGAGCTGCTCTGCCAGAAGGGATCTCATATTTGTAAAATACATGGAAAATGTAGAAGCGTCGATCACCGTGATCTGCTGCTCCAGTCTCCAGGCTCTGGGAAGCCTGAACTTTCTGAAGTCCCACATTCCGTTGTATTCAATAAGTATTCTCTCAGGTCTGTGTTTTGCCTCCAAAGCCATCATAGCGGAAGGCGTGAGATCCTCTTCGTTCTCAAACACTTCCATTACCGTATTAGTCTGGCGCAGAAGACGCTCGCTGTATTCCACTTCCCCTTCTTCACAGACGATCAGAAGTGTCGTTCCCGACGTCTGAAAATAAGGCTGCCCGATCGTATAGGAGAAAAAGGAGGATTTTCCGCTGTCCAGAAATCCATTGATCACATAAACCGGTTTTTGTACCATTTTTTTCTCTTTTCCTTTTACAAAATCAAATATTCCCATAACTCACCTGTTACTTACGGAACAGATCCGCCAGGGCGTCTTCCTTGAGGCCGGAACCGATCACGCAGATCTTGCCGGTGACATCAGCGGCACCGAAGCGCACTTCGGTCTCTTCGGGAACATAATCGAAGTGGATCCAGTGTCCCTGTCCGTCGGGAACCATTCCTTTAGAGCGAAGGACAATACCGTAAGTATCTGAATCGTCAAGTTTTGCAAGGATCTGTTTGATCTCTTCCTCCGAATACTTGGCGGGAGTTTCCATTCCCCAGCTCTGGAAGATCTCATCTGCGTCGTGGCCGTGATGGTGGTGATGATGGTGGTGGCTGTGGGATTTGTAGATCCTGTTGCCGTTTTCATCCACTTCAACTTCCGCGTGTTCATGATCATGATCGTGGTGGTGATGGTGCTCATGCTCGTCATCGTCATCATCTTCATCATGATGATGGTGGTGGTGATGCTCATGCTCGTCATCGTCGTGATGATGGTGATGATGCTCATGTTCGTCATCGTCATCATCCTCATCATGATGATGGTGGTGATGGTGCTCATGCTCGTCATCATCGTCATCGTCGTGATGATGGTGATGCTCGTGTTCATCCACATCATCGTCGTGTTCATGTATGACTTCCGCGAGGATCTCCGCCTGAAGATCTGACTTTCCTTCGATAGTCTCGAGGATCTGTTTGCCGTCAAGGTCAGCGATTGGTGTTGTGATGATCGCAGCCTTTGAATTATGCTGACGGAGGATCTCGACGCACTCGGCGATCTTTGCGTCGCTGACCTTGTCAGTCCTTGTAAGAATAATAGTTCCGGCGTATTCGATCTGATTGACGAAGAATTCTCCGAAATTCTTAATGTAGAGCTTGCACTTAGAAGCATCCACAACTGCAACGGCGCTGTTAAGTTCCATGTCGGTGCCTTCTGCCGCGTCCTGGATCGCCTGCATTACTTCTGAAAGTTTTCCTACGCCTGAGGGCTCGATCAGGATCCTTTCAGGGGCGTACTGCTTCATTACCTCTCTGAGAGATGTCCCGAAATCTCCTACCAGGGAGCAGCAGATGCATCCGGAATTCATCTCGCGGATCTCGATGCCGGCTTCCTTGAGGAATCCGCCGTCAATCCCGATCTCGCCGAATTCGTTCTCGATCAGGACCACACGTGTGCCGGCAAGAGCATCCTTGATCAGCTTTTTGATGAGCGTGGTCTTTCCGGCTCCGAGAAACCCTGAAATAATATCAATTTTAGTCATTCTGTCATCGCTTCCTTTCTTTCAACACCCGTAACTCGAGCAGCCTCGCTATACGAGCGTATAACGTTTATATGCCGGCGCCCCTTAAGGCGCCGGCCGGTTGACTTTCTTTTAGTATAAATAAGCAGAGCTGTAAGCCGGGTTATGTCTTAGACGATCATCTATCTAGGACCGCCGTCGCCGACGGCCTCAAGCGACCCACCTGAGAGCGAGCCGGGCAAGCTCATAGCCCTCTTTTCGGTCTTGCTTCGGATGGGGTTTACATGGCTCTTCGTGTTACCACGAAGACGGTAGTCTCTTACACTGCCTTTCCACCCTTACGGGCAGCGGAAACCGGTCCCGCTGCTTTCGCGGTATATTTCTGTTGCACTGGCCTGGGAGTCACCTCCACCGGACGTTATCCGGCATCCTGCCCTGTGAAGCCCGGACTTTCCTCACCTGCGCCCTTTCGGGACATGCAGCCGCGATCGTCCGCCCTGCTTATTTCTTTATGCATTTTACTCGTGAGTCTGACAGTTGTCAACTCACTGCTGGAAGCATCCGCCGCCCACAAATTCCCTCAAAAGCGAGTTTGTGGGGACCGCCGCTGTGTCCACTCCAACAAAGTATTCAAGGAATTTCAGAAGTCTTTTCGCCTCGTAATAAGCCGGCTCATTCTGTCTCACATTAAAGAGCAGCGGCTCCGCGAACTGCTTAATCACTGCGAGTTCATAGATCAGTACCGAGTTAAAGACAGCGTCCGCGTCGTCCTGGAAAGGGAATATGTTCATATCCTCTCCCATTCTTACCTTGGGCCACAATTCGAAAGTATGCTGCGCGGAGTTTCCTCTGGTCCTGGCGTCTCTGACCATTCTTCTGAGAAGTCTGGCGTCAGTGGACGGGATCCTGTTGTGTTCGTCGATATTGAGGCTGGTCATGCAGCTTATATAAATCTTGAACTTGTTCTCTTCGGGCAGTTCCTCAGACGCTTTGGGATTCAGCCCGTGAATGCCCTCAATGATCAGGATGTCGTTCTTGTCGAGCTTTAAGAATCTTCCTTTGTACACTCTCTTTCCGGCCTTGAAGTCGAACTGGGGCATCTCCACAGTATTGCCTTCGAGCAGGTCGAGCATGTCGTCCATGAACAGGTCGATATCCACAGCTTCGAGCACTTCGTAATTATAATTGCCGTCGATGTCGATGGGCGTCTGCTCGCGGTTAACAAAATAGTCATCCATGCTGATGATGTGCGGCCTGAGCCCGAATGACCTCAGCTGTACCGCCAGCCTGTGGGCAAAAGTTGTCTTACCTGAAGAACTGGGGCCAGCCACCATGACGAACTTTGTTTCCTTCCTACGGAAGATCTGTGCCGCGATCTCTCCGATCCTGCGCTCCTGAAGCGCCTCCTGGACCAGGATCATATCGCTGATGCTGCCTCCGCAGATCGCGTCGTTGAGGTCGCCGACA
>JBGUJH010000065.1:0-8237 GCA_045113775.1 Lachnospiraceae bacterium
CCCTTTCTTACTAACTGGTTAAATGTTGGCATTCTATTTCACCTCCTTCTTATAAAATAAACATGGTGCAGCTCCTAAGAGCCACACCATGATATTATATGAGTCCGATTTAAAGTTGTCAATTACTTTTTTACTCTTCGATGCCGGAATTTACAACTTCCGTCGAAGTGATCTCGGTCACCGCTTCTACCGGCTCCGCTGCGCTTTCGTTCTCCGCATTCGCGGCCTCGTCAGCGTGCGCGGCTTTGCGCAGACGCGCGTCCGTGCTGAGCCTTGTGCTGCGGTATCTCTTCATGCCAGTTCCTGCAGGAATCAGTTTGCCGAGGATTACGTTCTCCTTCAGTCCGATCAGAGGATCGATACGTCCATGGATCGCCGCATCGGTAAGAACCTTTGTGGTCTCCTGGAAGGAAGCTGCTGACAGGAAGGAGCTCGTAGCAAGCGCCGCCTTGGTAATACCGAGGATGATCTGCTTGCCTTCCGCAGGCTGCATGTCGAGAGCGGTGAGTCTCTCATTCTCGTCCTCGAAATCCAGTACATCGACCAGGCTTCCGGGAAGGAACTTGGTGTCGCCGCTGTTCTCGATCCTGATCTTGCCGAGCATCTGTCTGACAATGACTTCGATATGCTTATCGCAGATATCAACGCCCTGCAGACGATAAACTTTCTGTACCTCGCGGAGCAGATAATTCTGGACCGCACGGATTCCCTTGATCTTCATCAGGTCATGAGGATTAACGGAACCTTCAGTCAGCTCATCGCCGGCTTCGATGGTCGCGCCGTCCACAACCTTGATTCTGGATCCGTAAGGGATCGGATACTCTTTGGACTCGCCCGTTTCGTCACTTGTTACGATGACTTCGCGGCTCTTCTTGTTGTCGGGGATCGTAACGGTTCCGCCGAACTCGGAGATGATCGCAAGTCCCTTCGGCTTACGCGCCTCAAACAGCTCCTCAACACGGGGAAGACCCTGTGTGATGTCACCGCCTGCGACACCGCCTGTGTGGAATGTTCTCATGGTCAGCTGTGTGCCGGGCTCACCGATGGACTGTGCCGCGATGATACCGACGGCCTCGCCTACCTGAACCATCTCGCCGGTCGCCATGTTGGCGCCGTAGCACTTCGCGCAGATTCCCATGTGAGATCTGCAGGTCAGGATCGTACGGATCTTGAGTCCTTCGATCTTGCCGCCGCGCTTGCCCACGCCTCTGTCGAGGATCGCCGCTGCACGGCTGGGAGTGACCATGTGATTCTTCTTAACAATAATGTTGCCCTCGGCGTCCTTGACATCCTCGCATACGACGCGGCCTGTGATACGGTCTTTCAGATCTTCGATCATAGCCTTGCCGTCTGTGAACGCCTTGACCGTCATGCCGGGGATGGATTCCTTGCCTTCGCAGCAGTCGACTTCTCGGATGATGAGCTCCTGGGAGACATCGACCATTCGTCTTGTCAGATAACCGGAGTCCGCAGTACGCAGAGCGGTATCGGACAGTCCCTTACGGGCGCCGTGCGCAGACATGAAGTACTCCAGAACGTCCAGACCTTCACGGAAGTTGGATTTGATAGGCAGCTCGATGGCACGGCCTGTCGTATCAGCCATCAGTCCGCGCATGCCTGCCAGCTGCTTGATCTGCTGGTTGCTGCCTCGAGCTCCGGAATCAGCCATCATGAAGATGTTGTTGTACTTATCCAGGCTGGCGAGCAGCACGTCTCTGAGTTCGTTATCCGTCTCAGTCCACGTTGACACAACAGCTCTGTATCTCTCTTCCTCAGTCATAAGACCTCTGCGGAAGTTCTTGGAGATAACGTCGACAGTCTCCTGCGCTTTCTTGAGCAGTTCCTTCTTCTGCGGAGGAACAGTGATGTCGGCGATGGAAACGGTCATAGCCGCGACTGTGGAATACTTGTAACCCATAGCTTTGATCAGGTCGAGCACTTCGGCTGTCTTGAATGTGCCGTGAGTGTCGATGATCGCCTGCAGGATCTTCTTTAGGTCTTTCTTCTTGACCAGGAAGTCAACTTCGGGAAGAAGCAGGTTTTCAGGCTTTGTGCGGTCCACAAAACCGAGGTCCTGAGGGATGATCTCGTTGAACAGGAGTCTGCCGAGGGAGGTGTCGATGATGCCTGTGACGACTTCTCCGTCCTCTCCGGTCTTGCTGATCCTGACTCTGATCTTGGAATGGAGCGTAATGTAGTGGTTCTCATAAGCGAGGATCGCTTCATTCATGCTGTGGAAGCATCTTCCCTCACCGGGCTCTCCGTCCCTCTGCTGTGTCAGGTAGTAGATACCCAGGACCATATCCTGTGAAGGAACAGCGACCGGGCCGCCGTCCGAAGGCTTCAGCAGGTTATTGGGAGACAGGAGCAGGAATCTGCACTCTGCCTGTGCCTCGACGGAAAGAGGAAGATGAATCGCCATCTGGTCGCCGTCGAAGTCTGCGTTGAACGCGGTACAGACAAGAGGGTGAAGCTTGATCGCCTTACCTTCAACAAGGATGGGCTCGAAAGCCTGGATTCCCAGTCTGTGGAGCGTAGGAGCGCGGTTGAGCATTACAGGGTGCTCCTTGATGACGTCCTCGAGGATATCCCATACCTGAGGATCCACGCGCTCAACAAGTTTCTTCGCGTTCTTGATATTCTGAGAAATGTTTCTCTTCTCCAGCTCCTTCATAACAAAAGGTTTGAAGAGCTCGAGCGCCATTTCCTTCGGAACGCCGCACTGATAGATCTTCAGTTCGGGACCGACGACGATAACGCTTCGGCCGGAGTAGTCAACACGCTTGCCCAGCAGGTTCTGTCTGAAACGTCCGCCCTTACCTTTGAGCATGTCGGACAGGGACTTGAGGGCTCTGTTGCCGGGACCTGTTACAGGGCGGCCGCGCCTGCCGTTATCGATCAGGGCGTCAACTGCTTCCTGCAGCATTCTCTTCTCGTTTCTGACGATGATATCCGGAGCGCCGAGCTCCAGAAGTCTCTTCAAACGATTATTTCTGTTAATGATCCTTCTGTAAAGGTCGTTGAGGTCGGACGTGGCAAATCTGCCGCCGTCGAGCTGGACCATGGGGCGAAGATCCGGAGGGATGACCGGGATGCAGTCCATGATCATCCAGGAAGGAGAGTTTCCGGATTCACGGAAGGCCTCGATCACTTCCAGTCTCTTGATGATCCTGGCTCTCTTCTGGCCCTGCACGGTCTCCATCTGCTCGCTCAGTTCCTGATATTCATCTTCTACTTTGACATCCAGGAGCAGCTGCTTGATCGCCTCTGCGCCCATTCCCGCGCGGAACTTGTTGCCGTATTTTTCCCTTGCTTCCTGATACTCGCGCTCAGTCAGCACCTGCTTGTACTCGAGATCCGTTGATCCCTTATCCAGTACAATATAAGCGGCAAAATAGAGCACTCTCTCAAGCACCTTCGGAGAAAGATCGAGGATAAGACCCATCCTGCTCGGGATTCCCTTGAAATACCAAATGTGGGAAACAGGTGCCGCAAGCTCGATATGGCCCATTCTCTCGCGCCGGACGCTGGACTTGGTGATCTCAACACCGCATCTGTCGCAGATCACGCCTTTATAGCGGATCTTCTTATATTTACCGCAATAGCACTCCCAGTCCTTCTTGGGGCCGAAGATCCTCTCACAGAACAGGCCGTCTCTCTCAGGCTTGAGTGTTCTGTAGTTGATCGTCTCCGGCTTGGTCACCTCACCGTGGGACCATTCTCTGATCTTTTCCGGTGAAGCCAGTCCGATCTTGATCGCTTCAAAAGCAACCGGCTGATAGTTTTGCTGTTTCGTATTAGGCATTAGAATTCCTCCCCGGAATCTCCGCTAGTGTATTCACCGTTACCCAGATTATAAGCTTCATCAAAATCAAGTTCGTCACCGAGGGCATCCGTATCATCGCTGTCGGCATTTACGTCTGACTCAGGCTCTATATCTTCCAGTTCGCCTGCCGCGTTGAATTCCTTGCTGCTGAATCCGCCGCGCTCGAGCTGCGCCTGGTCGGGACTGCCGTAATCCTTGAAGTTATTCTTCATCTCAAAGCGGTAAACGGATGAATCGCCGTAATCGATGTCCTCTTTGATCTCGACTACTTCGCCGTTCTCATCGAGTACCTGTACGTCAAGACCCAGCGCCTGGAGTTCCTTGAGAAGTACCTTAAAGGATTCCGGAATTCCGGACTCGGGGATATTCTCGCCCTTGATGATCGCCTCGTAAGTCTTGACACGGCCCACTACGTCATCCGACTTGATCGTCAGGATCTCCTGCAGCGTATATGCCGCACCGTAAGCTTCCAGTGCCCACACTTCCATTTCTCCGAAACGCTGGCCGCCGAACTGAGCCTTGCCGCCCAGAGGCTGCTGTGTTACCAGGGAGTAAGGGCCCGTAGAACGGGCGTGGATCTTATCATCAACCAGATGGTGGAGCTTGAGGTAATGCATGTGGCCGATGGTAACAGGGTTGTCAAACAGCTCTCCTGTACGTCCGTCTCTGAGCCAGACCTTGCCGTCTCTGGAGATCGGGACACCCTTCCACAGTTCTCTGTGGGCGCGGTTGTCATACAGGTATTTCATTGTCTCGGGACGCACGGCATCTTTATATTTTGCCTCAAAGTCATCCCAATCCATATTTACATAATCATTGGCGAGGTCAAGAGCGTCCATGATGTCGTCCTGGCTCGCGCCGTCGAAGTTGGGAGTCGCCACATTGAATCCGAGCGCTTCCGCCGCGAGAGACAGGTGGATCTCCAGAATCTGTCCGATGTTCATTCGGGAAGGAACGCCCAGGGGATTCAACACGATATCCAGCGGACGGCCGTTGGGAAGATAAGGCATATCTTCGATAGGCAGAACTCTGGAAACAACACCCTTGTTTCCGTGGCGGCCTGCCATCTTATCGCCGACGGAGATCTTTCTCTTCTGCGCGATGTAAATACGGACCGCTTTATTGACGCCGGGGCTGAGCTCGTCGCCGTTTTCTCTCTCGAACACTTTGGTATCTACGATGATACCGTACTCGCCGTGAGGAACCTTCAGAGAGGTATCACGCACTTCTCTGGCCTTTTCGCCGAAGATCGCGCGCAGCAGTTTCTCCTCTGCCGTAAGCTCGGTCTCTCCCTTAGGGGTGACCTTTCCGACCAGGATATCGCCTGCACGGACTTCCGCGCCGATACGGATGATTCCCATCTCATCCAGATCCTTGAGCGCGTCTTCACCGACACCGGGAACGTCCCTTGTGATCTCTTCCGCGCCGAGTTTGGTATCTCTGGCTTCGCAGTCATATTCCTCGATGTGGACAGATGTATAGACGTCATCTCTTACAAGGCGCTCACTCAGAAGAACTGCGTCCTCGTAATTGTAGCCTTCCCAGGTCATGAATCCGATCAGCGGGTTCTTGCCCAGTGCCAGCTCGCCATTGCAGGTAGAAGGGCCGTCCGCAATGATCTGGCCTTCTCTGACTCTCTCACCGGTGAACACGATAGGCTTCTGGTTGTAGCAGTTGCTCTGGTTAGAGCGCTCAAACTTGGAGAGATGGATCTCTTCCTTCGTGCCGTCGTCATAAGCCATCTTGATCGTGGTCGCGTCTACGAACTCAACAACGCCCGATTTGGGTGAGATCACGCATACGCCGGAGTCACGCGCAGCCTTGGACTCCATACCGGTACCTACTGCGGGAGCCTCTGTGGTAAGGAGCGGAACTGCCTGTCTCTGCATGTTCGATCCCATCAGCGCGCGGTTAGCGTCATCGTTCTGAAGGAAAGGAACCAGGGAAGTCGCTACCGAGAATACCATTCTCGGGGAGACATCCATATATTCGAAAACTGTCTTCCTATAAGAAGAAGTCTCTGTTCTGTAACGTCCGGATACGTTGTTGTCAACAAAATATCCATTCTCGTCAAGAGGTGTGCTCGCCTGCGCCACATGGTAATTATCTTCTTCGTCGGCTGTCATATAGACAACTTCGTCCGTGACGCGCGGATTCATCGGATCGCTCCGGTCTACCTTTCTGTAAGGCGCCTCAATGAAACCATACTCGTTGATACGCGCATAGCTTGCGAGGGAGTTGATCAGACCGATGTTGGGACCTTCAGGTGTCTCGATCGGGCACATTCTTCCGTAGTGTGTATAGTGGACGTCTCGGACTTCGAAACCTGCACGGTCTCTGGAAAGACCGCCGGGGCCGAGTGCGGACAGACGTCTCTTGTGTGTCAGTTCGCCCAGAGGGTTGTTCTGATCCATGAACTGGGACAGCTGGGAGGATCCGAAGAACTCCTTTACTGCTGCCTGAACAGGTTTGATGTTGATCAGGCCCTGAGGAGAGATCTCCTCAGAATTGTCATGGGTCGTCATTCTCTCGCGGACAACTCTCTCCATCCTGGAAAGACCGATGCGGTACTGGTTCTGAAGCAGTTCACCGACGCTGCGGATTCTTCTGTTGCCCAGATGGTCGATGTCATCGTTGTTGCCGATGCCGTATTCCAGATGCATGTTGTAGTTGATGGAAGCAAGGATATCTTCCTTAGTAATATGCTTCGGGATCAGCTCATGAACGCTCTTTCTCAGAGCATCTGCCAGCGCTTCGGGATCCGTATTGTCCTGATACTGGATAAGGATCTCTCTCAGTGCAGGGTAATAGACCTGTTCTGTGATGCCGAGCTCTTCCGGATCGCAGTCCACGTAGTGTGTGATGTCGACCATCAGGTTGCTGAGCACCTTGACGTTGCGCTCTTCCGTGCGGATCCATACATAAGGGACCGCGGAATTCTGGATCTCGTCGGCCATCTCTCTTGTCACGACTTCTCCGGCAGTTCCCAGAATGTCGCCGTTGGCCTCATCCACAACATCTTCCGCAAGGACATGATCCTTGATGCGGCTTCTGAAAGCGAGCTTCTTGTTGAATTTATATCTGCCGACCTTTGCCAGATCATATCTGCGCGGGTCAAAGAACATGGCATTGATCAGGCTGTCCGCACTCTCGACGGAAAGCGGCTCGCCGGGACGGATCTTCTTGTACAGTTCCAGAAGACCGCTCTCATAATTATTAGAGATGTCCTTGACAAAGCTTGCGCGGATCTTGGGCTCATCTCCGAAGAGATCAAGGATCTCCTCGTCAGTGCCGATTCCGAGCGCACGAATGAGGACCGTGACAGGAACCTTCCTGGTGCGGTCTACTCTTACATAAAATACGTCGTTAGCGTCAGTCTCATACTCAAGCCAGGCTCCTCTGTTAGGGATAACTGTGCAGGAGAAGAGCTTCTTTCCGAACTTATCCTTATCAATTCCGTAATAGATGCCGGGGGAACGGACCAGCTGACTGACGATAACACGCTCTGCGCCGTTGATCACGAACGTGCCTGTGTCCGTCATAAGAGGAAGATCTCCCATGAAGATCTCCTGTTCCTTGAATTCCTTGTCGTTTTCCTTATCGAAAAGGCGCACGGTCACCATAAGAGGAGCTGCGTAAGTAGCATCCCTTTCCTTGCACTTCTCGATGGTATACTTGACTTTATCTTCGCAAAGCTTGTAACTGACAAAGGACAGACTCAGCCTACCGCTGAAATCCTCGATCGGAGAGATGTCATCAAAGACCTCCTGCAGACCCTTCTCAAGAAACCACTTGTAAGAATCTGTCTGCACTTCGATCAGGTTAGGCATGGGCAGCACTTCCTTCTGGCGCTGATAACTCATGCGCATGCTCTTGCCTTCACCTATAGGATGTATCCTGTATTTTCCCATCTGGTTCACCCCGTATTATATGAAATCTATATAAAATGTGTCTGTGCGCACCCTTTGCCCTCTGACAGTCCGAAAACTATTTTCGGGCAGCACAAAAACTCGGCACGCAAAAAAGATGCGAATAATATTCTATCATCGCATTGTCCAGCAGTCAATAATTATTTTTTAAAATTTTGTGAATGAAGTATTAATAACCTGTCTCCTGATTTGAACATTTCTGTTCCGACATGAAATCCGGCCGTCCCCCAGGACAGCCGGATCCATAATATGCACATGCGTGCAGTAATTCATTCTTCGAGAAGGGCAATTACTTAATAGTAACAGTAGCTCCAACTTCCTCGAGCTTAGCCTTGATAGCCTCAGCCTCATCCTTAGGAAGAGCTTCCTTGATTACCTTCGGAGCGCCTTCAACTGCTTCCTTAGCTTCCTTCAGGCCAAGGCCGGTGATCTCACGGACAACCTTGATGACCTTGATCTTCTGAGCGCCGAAGCTTGTCAGC
>JBGUJH010000066.1:0-30765 GCA_045113775.1 Lachnospiraceae bacterium
GCCGAAGCGGTTGACGGACTTGCCGTTGGATTCCATATCCAGCTGCTGCAGGTGTGCAGGGAAGCGGGACAGAGCCTGGGAATAAGGCAGGACTGCCGTGCAGAGATATCCGAGGACATTTCTCTCATAGACGCCGATCAGGGCATCCAGAAGAGCTGCGTTCTTCCTGATGTCGGGATCCTTGGCCAGTGCGTCGGATTCTGCCGCGCCGTCCATGATCGCAGCGAAGATCTCCGGACCGAATGCCAGGGACAGAACTACTGCGCCTACGCAGGAGGAGGAAGAATAACGGCCGCCGATATAGTCATCCATGAAGAATGCTTCCAGATAGTCAGCGCTCTTTGCCAGAGGAGAAGTCTCGCTGGTGACCGCAAGCATGTGCTTGGAAGGATCCAGGCCGAGGTTCTTGAGGGCATCCCTTACGAAGGACTCGTTGGTCAGAGTCTCAAGAGTAGTGCCGGACTTGGAAACAACGATGAACAGAGAGTGAGCAACATCAACAGACTTGAGGACTGCTGCCGCGTCATCGGGGTCAACGTTGCTGATGAACTTAGCTTCCATCTTCTTGGTGCCGTTCACTTTCGCCCAGTTCTCGAGAGCGATGTAGAGGGCGCGGGGGCCAAGGTCACTTCCGCCGATACCGATCTGGACGACAGTTGTGAATTTCTCGCCTGCTGCGTTTGTGATCTCGCCTGCGTGTACCTTGTTGGCAAAATCTGCTGCTTTCTTCTGCTGGGAGACATAGAAATCTCTCTTGTTGACGCCGTCAGCGATGACGTCGCCGCCCTGCTGTCCGCGGCAGAGCTGGTGGAGGACCAGACGCTTCTCACCTGTGTTGATCACAGCGCCGTTGTAGAGTTCCGCGTACTTCTCGGTCAGCTGCGCCTCGTCAGCCAGTTCCTGAAGGACTGCAAGGATCTTGTCGTCGACAGACTTGGCGGCGAAGTTGTACTTCATATCGCAAGCCATGGGGACACAATACTCAGCTACACGCTTGGCACCGTTCTCACCGGACATGACTTCAACCAGATTGACACTATCTTTGAGAGCCATCAGTTTTCCGTAAGAAGCAAGAGTGTCAAAATTTTTCCATGAAACCATAATAACTTACCCTCCTTGAATCTTTTAACTGCAGGTTTTTACTGCAAAATATACAACCATCGTACTGATTGCCGTTTCTATTTTATATATTACCATAATAAGGATTCCTTGTTAGTACGGAAATATGCCAAACTATGGAATTTTCCAACATATTTCAAAGCTCGCAGAGTGAGCTGCTGTGCCTTCTCTGCGTTCCGGCTCAGGGTCATTCGATCGCGTCTACCATCTCGCCTACAGCTGTCTTCATATCATCGACTGCGGCCTGCGCGTCTTTCTTGTTGTCGGCTTTGGCGTAATAGTAAAACTTGATCTTGGGCTCTGTCCCTGAAGGCCTCATGGCGAACCAGTTCCCGTCCGTCATGTAGAAGATCAGCACATTCGAAGCCGGAACATGTTCCGTGCCGTTAATATAATCTGTGCACTTATCCACGGTGAACCTGCCGAATTTGGAGGGATTTTTGCCGCGGAAAACATCCATGATGCGTCCGATCCTCTCTGAGCCTTCTACTCCTTTGAGGACCAGTGAGACCTGATCTTCCGCGTAGTAGCCGAACTTCTTGTAGAGAGACTCCAGATACTGCTCCATGGTCATTCCGTTCTTGCGGCACCATGCGGCCATCTCCATGATCAGCATGGCAGCGCAGATTCCGTCCTTGTCGCGCACTTCCGCGCCGGGAGCGCAGCCGATGCTTTCCTCATAGCCGAAGAAATATGTATAACCTTTCTTCTCCATCTTGGGGATCACGCCGCAGATATTCTTAAATCCCGTCAGGGCGTCGAACACGCGGATCCCGAAATGCTCACAGATCCGGCGCCCGAAATTGCCGGTCACAATTGATTTGACCATTGCCGATTTCCGGGGAAGTTTTCCCTTTTCCTGCATGCTCTCCGCCATATAGGCGATCAGAAGAGCACCGGTCTGGTTTCCGTTAAGGGGAGTGTATCCGCCAATTCCGTCGGCGATCTCGACAGCCATTCTGTCGCTGTCCGGATCTGTGGCGATCAGGACTTCGGCGCCGATCTTTTTGCCCAGCTCTTCCGCCAGCTTAAATGCTTTGGGATCCTCCGGATTGGGATAGCCTACTGTAGTGAACTCCGGATCGGGATCCTTCTGCTCAGGCACGACCACAAAATTCTCATAGCCCAATTCCTTGGCCAGCATCTGCATGGGAATGCTGCCCGCTCCGTTTAAAGGCGTATAGACGATCGGGATCGTCAGATCCAGCTCGTCGTCTTCCCTCTGCCTCATGGACATGACGTAGTCGAGGTAGGCCAGATCCATCTCTTCGCCCAGCATTCTCACTTTCTTAAGGTCGATCGCTTCTTCGAGAGGGATCCGCTTAAAATCGTCAAAAAAGTCAAGCGACAGGATTTCCCTGAGCATCCCTTCAGAGATCTCTCCAGAGATCTGCGCTCCGTCCATCCAGTAGACCTTGTAGCCGTTGTATTCCTTGGGATTGTGGCTGGCTGTCAGGTTGATGCCGCCCAGCGCGTCAAAGCTCCGGATCGTAAACGACAGCTCCGGCGTCGGACGAAGAGACGGGAACAGGTAGACTTTGATCCCGTTTCCGGCCAGGATCTCCGCAGCCAGCTCCGCAAACTCCTTGGAGTGATATCTGCAGTCGTAAGCGATCGCGATCCCTCTCGCCGGGTTCTCGCCGGACGCCAGAATATAGTTTGCGATTCCCTGCGTCGCCCTCCCTACGGTGAGCGCGTTCATGCGGTTTGTTCCGGCCGCGCAGATTCCGCGAAGGCCTGCCGTTCCGAATTCGATCTCCCGGTAAAAACGCTCCTTGATCTCCTTCTCATCATCTTTGATCGCGATGAGTTCCTCACGCATAGGATCGTTCTCGTTAAGCCTGGCGATCCACTCCTCATACCTCTCTCTATACCCCATGACATTACCTCCTGTATCCGCTTTCTGCGGTTGATATTGTTTTCTGTATTCAGTGCCGGCAGCTGCCGGTCAGGACCGTTCATCTCTTCAAAGTTCTCAGAAACGCGATCAGTTCGTCGCTGCAATTCTTTTTCTGGATGATCACGGAATGCCCCTGCTCGATCTCCAGATAGAAATCATCCGGCGCTTCAACAATTTTATATAGTTTCGAATACTCGTGGGTGCCGTGAGATGTATCATTCTGTGTCTCAAAGTGGTCATCGTAGAAGCGTACTCTGAACTGTGTGCCGCCGGCATCCTCGATCTTCTTGTAGTCCCGCTCCATCTGGTTATTGGCGCCTACGCGGACCAGTATCGGAGCCGCGATTCCCACAAAGATCATGAAAATACCCAATACCGTCCTGCCCTGATAGATATTATAAGCGCCTGCAAGGATCAGCCATGCGCAGGCAACAATAACAATGGCATTGTTCTTGGTCTGGCTGCCCTGCATGACTCTCACATACCTCTTGTATTCCTCAAGTCCCAAATCAGTCTGCGTCGTGTATCTGACTTCCGAATCGGTATTTGCCATTATGTGTTCCTCCTTGATAATCATAGTGTTCAGGCCTGCAGAGCGAGCCGCTGCAACGCGTGCGGGCTGCCTGTATGGCAACATCTATATTTTACCATAGCAGAACTCAAAAGGGTAAAAAATAGCACCGCCGGTCCCGGGTACACATTATGACATGTATATGCTCTTTCCGTTTTGTTAAACTGGTCTGAGACTTAAAGCGCGCTGCCTTTTTGCCGGCTGATCTCAGGGTTGCAATACACACTGCGGCCGGCATTAATTATGGAGGGAATAATTATGAAGATCACGTTTATTGGTGCCGGAAGCACTGTTTTTGCCAGAAATGTTATAGGTGACTGCATGTGCAGCGAGGTACTGCGCGACAGCGTCTTTGCCCTGTACGACATCGACAGGGCAAGACTCGAAGAGAGCCGGACGATCCTGGAAGCCATGCGCGCTTCGCTGGGAGGATACGGACGCATCGAGTGTTACCTCGGCCTTGAAAACCGCAAAGAGGCTCTTCGCGGTGCCTCTTTCGTCGTAAATGCCATCCAGGTGGGAGGCTACGACCCTGCCACGATCATCGATTTTGAAATACCGAAAAAATACGATCTGCGGCAAACTATCGGCGACACTCTCGGAATCGGCGGTATTATGCGTGCGCTTCGCACTATCCCGGTCATGGAGGATTTTGCCTGGGATATAGAGGAAGTGTGCCCCGACGCGCTCCTGCTCAATTACACTAATCCCATGGCAATGCTGTCCGGCTACATGCAGCGCTGCACTGCCGTCAACACTGTCGGTCTCTGCCACAGTGTGCAGGTATGCTCCCGTGATCTCCTCACATCACTGGGTCTTGAGGACAGACTCGAAGGCCGTAAGGAACTGATCGCCGGCATTAACCACATGGCCTGGCTCCTGGACATCCGCGACAAAGAGGGAAACGACCTCTATCCGGAGATCAAGTCCCGCATTGCCGCCAAAACAGCGGATCCCGATTTTAAGGATAAGGTGCGTTTTGACTATATCCTCAATTTCGGCTACTATTGTACTGAGTCCAGCGAACACAACGCCGAGTACAACGCTTTCTACATTAAGAGCCGCTATCCCGAGCTCATCGGGCGGTACAATATCCCGCTGGACGAATATCCGCGCCGCTGCATAGAGCAGATCGAATCCTGGAAAAAAGAATATGCCCAGCTCCTTGAGACCGGTGTCAAAGCCCATGAGCGTTCCAGGGAATACGCTTCCCACATCATGGAATCCATCGTCACCGATACCCCCTATCAGATCGGCGGAAACGTTCTAAATACCGGCCGTCTGATCTCCAATCTTCCCGAGGAAGCCTGTGTAGAAGTTCCCTGCCTTGTAAACGGCCACGGGATCCACCCCTGCAGTGTCGGCCCCCTTCCGGTACAGTGCGCGGCCATGAACATGACAAACATAAATGTCCAGCTTCTCACCATTGAAGCAGCCCGAACCCGCAAACTCGAACATGTTTATCAGGCTGCTATGCTTGATCCCCACACGGGAAGTGAACTGGACATCGACACCATTAAAAAGATGGTGGACGAGCTGATCGAAGCCCACGGCGATTATTTGCCGAAGTTCCACTGATCCGGGAGAATTCTCGTTGGCACACACCCTTGGTGCGGCCTGCCGGATCGACGGATCAGCATGTTCCTCCGTTCCGGGAGCCATTATGAAAAAGACAGCTGTGATCTTTGATATGGACGGCCTGATGTTCGACACCCAGTGCCTCTATGACAGGTCCTACGACGACGTCGCCCTTCGCGATTATAATTTTATTGTCCCTCGGGAAATGCATCTGGCCATGATGGGGAGCAGCGGCGAAGACATTATCAGGACTGCTGCCCGATATCTGCCTGCCGGCGCAGATGCAAGAGCCTTCATAAGGGAGTGTTTTGACAAAGTAGCAGAGCTTGTTAAGACAGAACTGCGGGCGCGGCCGGGCCTTGACATCATCCTGCCCTATCTCGCCGGCAAAGGCTGCTGCCTGGGACTTGCCAGCGGAAGCGAGCGCAAAGTTGTCGACAGCAACCTCTCCGTTACCGGTCTCGGGCACTATTTTTCCGCAACACTTTGCGGAGACGAAGTGGTCCACAGCAAGCCTGATCCCGAAGTCTACCTGCGCGTCGCCTCGATGATCGGCCGCGAGCCGGGGGAATGCTACGTTCTGGAAGATGCACCAGGCGGCATCCTGGCCGCATATCGTGCGGGCTGCGTTCCCATCATGGTGCCCAATGACGTGCTACCGGACGAAGCTGTGCGAAATATGTGTGCAGGCGTCTTCGACTCGCTCGCTGACGTGGTCACAGCTATGGAGAGCGGAGTGCTGGATCTGATGTGAATGGCTTTGGCAGCGGAAATACTTCTGTACACAAAAACTGCCGCGTCCTTTAAGTGATCTCTCACTCAAAAGACGCGGCATTAACAGTTCAATTCATTCCCATTACGGATGGCACCTCTGGCAGGCCCTGTACCCCTGCCCGATCAGGCTGTCCCTGTCAAGGGTAGTCTCCAGTTTGTTCTTCTCCTTCATATCATTCACAGAATCGCAATAAGGCATGTGAAACACATGTGTATTCTTATTGATAATATATGTAATCTCTTTCCCATCTTCGGAAGTATGTCCGTCGCCTGCAGGCTCCGCAGCCGCAGCGGAATCATCTTCCCCGCTCACCTCTGCAGCATCCTCAACCTGCCTCGAGCCTGAATCTTCCTCCGCAGCCGGATCAGCTATGATCCTCTGCACATCTTCATCCTGGATCTTTTCATCCTGACTCTTTTTGGCCCTCCAATTATCGCCGGTGGCATAGTTGATCTCGAAGCCCGGCTGCACGTTGTAGCAGAACGCGCAGAACTGCACCCGCGGGTCCTCTACAGACCTGGCTTCCAAAAGCACGCCGGTGCACACCAGATTGTCCCCTTCAAAACAGGGCCTGACCCTGTACATCACGTGATGCCCGGTCCCTTCCACATACATGACCACGGATTCTTCGAAAGGAAGCATTCCCTCAACATTCATGTATCTGGTCCCGGTGATCAGGTTGCGTTCGTTCGCATCCTGTCCGGTGAGCAGGTGGCCGATCAAATGGCAGCGGTTGAACAGCATCTCTCCGTCGATATCGTCATAGCGGTTTGTATTCCAGCCGGTAGGTCTGATTTGGCTGATATCGCCCCGCTTCTGCTTCGGCAGCGTCTCAGGTCCGACGCAGGCGTAAGCGCCGGTGCAGCGGCCCAGCTCATCCAGAGGCCAATACTCGTGAAAAGCTTCTGCCGTCATCTCCTCTTCTGTAAAAAAAGGGACGTCACCATTGATATCCGCATAGGCACGCCCCGAATAGGGAGGAACCATATCCAAAGAAAAAATGCCTGCCGAATCATCGGCAGGCATTTCATTCGGTTTCTGAGCAGTAACGCCGGTTGCGGCATCGGAATTGGAATACGATTCCCTGTCTGCTCCATTCGCCTGCTGTGATTCATAGGCGGTCCCGCCGGTCGAAGCCGCTTCCTGCGTCTGCTCCGGTCCGTCCGCGTTCAGAGTGCCGCCGTTCTCCCGCAGTTTGATCCCTGCAAACGCAAGGACCATAAGCACTAACAGTACTGCGCTGACGCCCTTTCTCACAGCACGCCTGCGGCGGTAATTCTTCCGGTTCTTTCCACTATAACCTTTTTTCATGAATCCTTCTCACAGGCCTTTCTCGCTGTACGATCTCGAAGACACGGGGAGATGTGATCACGGATTGATATCAACCCTCGCGCCGGTCAGATCGTCAGTTCCCATACCGCATGCATCTACTGTGTACCAGCCGCATGTCGAAGTGTGGGTGTTCCCTCCGTCGTCGCAGATCGACTCATAGAGACAAATGGTGAAGGTACCGTCGCCATTGTCTTTGGCATCCGCGTTGGGCGGATAGAAATCGTTCCTCTCAAAGTAATAATTCTGGGCGAGTCTGCAGAGTTCCTCCGGCGTGTACACTTTACTGTAAACAGTCAGATCAATTTCTTCGCCCTTTGAGACGTAAATCCCTTTTCCATACACATTGACGCTGTAACGGGCATCGAACTTGGGAGATATGTCCTGATTCATAGCGGGCTTCTGCTCCCACAAACTGATCAGACGAGTGCCGTCCTTCTGCTCCTCGATCTGCACTTGTATCGGATATGCGCGGCTCTCGCTCGTGCGCATGTAAAAGTACTTCGCCATGCTGCACAGCTCTGTGTCCGAGTATTCTCTCTGATCGGCATTTTCAGCTTTGGCAGCCATTGCGCCGGCTCCCACGGCTTTTTCGGATTCTGCAGCCTGAACGCGCATCAGAGCTGCCGGGCTTACACCGAAAATGCTGACGAGAAGCACTGCGATAATAATAAACAGTCTTTTTGACTTCATATTGTTTGCCTTTCCGGATAATTACATTATTGTTTTAGGTGAAATATTGTACACCGAATCTATATTATACCACATTTTCCGACTAAGTCAAAAGAGCATGATAAAGCGAAGGATTTGGTTGACGATCTCCTCCACAGACTCTTCCTTGCCGTCCGCGAGCCATTTCATCAAAATACTGTTGATCACACCACTTCTCGCGTAGAGCCGGTATTTCTCCTCCGGGGACATATCCTAGGTGAGACTGCCGTTGTTCTGCATATAGTTAAAATGCCGGTAAAAGGAAGCCCTTGAGACTTGCGCTCTTTTGATAATGTCAGTTACAGTAATATTAGTATAATCTTTCTCCTTCATGAGATCGTAAAAGGCCTGTTCAATTTGATCCACAACATAATATCTGCCGGTCTGCATAAGACAATTTTGCCCCCTTTTGTTTCATTTTGAACTGCGTTCTTGATTTTATACCGATCCCTTTGTAGGATTAGCAGACAAGACAATTTGTATCATTTGATATACAGAATTTAACGAAACAGCTCATTATTGTCAACATGCGGAGGCAACATGCTGCAGCTTAAGAATATAAGGAAGAAATACAATACCGGAGGGTACGAGCAGATCGCCCTCGATGACGTCTCGCTCAACCTGCGGGACAACGAGTTCGTCGCCATCCTCGGGCCGAGCGGCTCGGGCAAGACCACCCTCCTCAATATCATAGGCGGACTGGACCGCTACGACACCGGCGATCTGATCATCAACGGCGTATCGACCAAAAAATACAAGGACCGCGACTGGGACTCCTACCGCAACCACTCGGTCGGCTTTGTCTTCCAGTCCTACAACCTGATCCCCCACCAGACTGTCCTGCAGAACGTCGAGCTGGCACTGACGATCGGCGGAGTCTCCGCCGACAAGCGCAGGAAGATGGCTCTGGACGCCTTGGAAAAAGTCGGCCTCAGGGAGCAGTCCCACAAGAAGCCCAACCAGATGTCCGGCGGACAGATGCAGCGCGTAGCCATCGCGCGCGCCCTGGTAAACGATCCCAAGATCCTCCTGGCCGACGAGCCCACCGGAGCTCTGGACACCAAGACATCTGTTCAGGTCATGGACCTTCTCAAGGAAGTGGCCAACGACCGCCTGGTCGTCATGGTCACCCACAACCCGGAACTCGCCGAGCAGTACGCGAACCGCATTGTCCGCCTCAAGGACGGGCAGATCACGGATGATTCCAATCCACTGCAGATCGAGAGCGAGGAACCCGCTGTTCACAAGAACCTCGGAAAGGCTTCCATGAGCCTTGCGACCTCCTTCGGGCTGAGTCTGAACAACCTTATGACCAAGAAGGGACGGACTTTCCTGACATCCTTCGCGGGATCCATCGGTATCATCGGTATCGCGCTGATCCTGGCGCTCTCCACCGGATTCCAGAATTACATCAACCAGATCCAGGAAGAGACCATGAACAGCTACCCGCTGACTATCAATGCGGAAGCAGGGGACCTGGCCAGCACTATTTTGTCCATGCAGGCCAACAGGGAGCTGAAAGCAGAGGGCAATTACCTGGTCGAGCAGCAGTATATAACGTCCTTTACGGACTCAATCACCAACAATGACCTCAAGAGCTTCATGGATTATCTGGACGCGCATCCTGAGGAATATCAGGACGACGTCCGCATGATCAAGTATCTCTACTCCGTCACTCCCGTGATCTACACCATAGACGCGACAGATACGCTCACGCAGATCCATCCGAGTGCCAACCAGAACCAGCAGCAGAGCATGATGACCTCGCTGATGGCAAACTCCGGCGGCGGCATGAGTACTTTCTCGGAGATGATCGAGCCGGATCGCATGAGAAACGAGTACACGATCGCCTACGGCAAATGGCCGGAAAAATATAACGAACTTGCCATTTCCGTACAGGATCCCAACCAGATCTCCGACCTGCTCCTGTATTCGCTGGGCTTCCGCTCTGTCAAAGAATTGCAGGATATCATGAAGGATCTCTACATGGGCGAGGAGATCACCGTGCACAACGAGCCGATGACGATCTCTTATGATGAGCTGCTCGGCAAAGAACTCAAGCTCATCGATCCTTCACTCAAGTACAAATACAACGAAGAATATGAGATCTACGAGGACATGTCCAAAGATGACGACTACATGATGGACGTCTATGAGAACGCGGAGCCCTTAAAGATCACTGCCATCATCTATAAGCCCAGGGAAAAGGGCTCCGGCTCCTCTTCCACCACAGGCGTCCTCTACCTGCCTTCCCTCACCAAATATGTGATGGAGAAGTCCGCTTCTTCCGAGATCGTGCAGGCACAGCTGCGGGACCCTGATTATGACGTTTTCTCCGGTAAGTCATTTGACGAGGAAGACGACGAAGACGAACTGAATTTCGAAGACATGATCACGATCGACGAGGACCTTCTCGCAGAAGCCTTTGTCGTCAACATGGATATGGACGGTCTGAATTTTGACCAGGAAGCCATGACGCAGATCATCATGGACTCCTCCAAAGCAGTCGTCGAGAACATCGATGAAGTCACTCAGACCATGGTCAAAGCAGTGACGGAGGCAGACTCGGCCTTTGCAAATGGGGTCATCGAAGGCTACAAGCAGATCGCCACGATCACCGTCAACAATTCCACTGCTCCTGAGACCAAGCCCGACGTCTCTGTTGTCGTGGGTCTTCTCCAGAGCCAGAAAGATACTGTTAAAGAACAGGCTAAGGAAGCTGCGAGACCTCAGGTAACTCAGGCAGTTGACGCGATCATCGCAAGACTCACCGGCAGCCTGGCCGGCGTCCGCACACGCGGTGAAGCCGAGGCGATCATCGACCTTTTAGGCCTGGACGAGGAAACCGCCAAGATGCTCAAAAGCACCATCGTAGAAGCGGAAGGCGAGAATTCCGGTGCCGGCATCACCAATACCGAAACAGCGGCTGTCGTTGAACCCGGAAGCATAGATACCTCCGCCACGATCACGGCTATCCAAGGGATGCGCGAGACCCTGATCGAGCAGAGCCTCGAGCAGGCCGGCGAACTTGCGACGCAGTCAATGAATGAGACCATTGAAAAACTTGAGAACGCCTCCAACAAAGCAGAAGCCGACGCCGTGATCGACGGGATCGAGGGAATCGAAGATTCCCAGAAGGTCCTGCTGAAGAGCCAGATCACCAAACAGTTTGAGGAAGGCGGCGAGACTTCCTCCACACAGTACATCACACTGTCCTATCTGGATATGTACAAAGAGAATGCGATCAATGAAGAGAAGATCGGCGAGATGCTGGGCAGCATCGATCAGATCAGCCTTGATCCCGTCGTCGCCACCAAAGTCATCGGCGACGCGTTCGACAACTATTATGGAAGCCTTACGCCTGATGAGAACAATCTGGTCCCTGTAGCGGACCTGCCGCCCACTGACGCGGCGATCATGAAAGCCATAACCGACAACAGCTCCGCCATCTTTGAAGAGGGCTACAACCTTGCCAAAGAATACATGGCCCTGCTCGTCGCCCAAGGAACCGGCCAGGCCCTGGGCGAGGTAATGGCGCCCCTCACTGATCTGTTCAGCGGCGGCGAAGACCTTCTGACCATCGATACAGACAAGTTTGCCGAGGCCTTCCAGTTCAACAAGGACGAAGATGAGCTCTCCCGCATCATGGAGACAATGATGGGCAACGAAGACAAGTCTTACAAGGGCAACCTTGTAAAGCTCGGTTACCAGAATGAGGACGATCCCACCGGTATCTCGTTCTATTTTAATGACTTCGAGTCCAAGAACAGGTTCACAGACTTCCTTGAGCGCTACAACGACAACGCCGCAGAAGAGCAGAAACTCCAGTACACGGACATCACCGGCATCCTGATGGGCTCCGTCGAGACCATCGTCAACGCGGTCACTTACGTGCTCATCGCGTTCGTCTCGATCTCACTGGTAGTCTCCTCGATCATGATCGGAATCATCACTTACATCTCCGTTCTGGAGCGCACCAAGGAGATCGGTATCCTGCGCGCCATCGGCGCTTCGAAGAGGAACATTTCCTCCATCTTCAACGCCGAGACTTTCATTATCGGTATGCTGTCCGGTGTGATCGGTGTCGTTGTGACGCGGCTATTGCTGTTCCCGATCAACGACATCATCCACAAGGTCACGGAAATCGATGACATCACGGCAGTCCTGGGCCTTCCGGCTGCGCTGGTGCTTGTGGCTATTGCTACTGTCCTGACCATGATCGGCGGCCTGATCCCGTCCCGTTCGGCATCCAAGAAGGATCCTGTTATTGCGCTGAGGACGGAGTAAGCTCGGTGTTTGCTGCGGTGGGCGCGGCGGCTGCTGGCGCGATGGGTGCGGCCGCGGTTGGCGCGATGGGCGCGGCCGCGGTTGGCGCGATGGGCGCGGCCGCGGAGAGCAGCGCCCGCAGAGCGAGCTTATGCGGCTTGAGCTGGCGCCGCGCGAACCTGTGTCATGTGCCTGTGCGTCATGATTCGGCGCCGTTGGATCATAGGAATTGTTTTGGGGCAGTGTGCCCCCATGGAAAAAACACAATCCTGCAAAAAACAAGCTAATTTCTGCCTGTTTTCATTCGAGTTGGATCATACAGGACATATTAGAAGATGCGGCCCCCATTAGCATACAGCCGAAAGCTGCGCTATGGAGGCCACATCTTATTAATTCCCTGTTATGATCCAACCATGACAAAATTATGCCTGTTTTCAGTAATAATTGCCGGCGTATGCAAATCTGCATGGAGGCAGGAGAAGTTAATATTGCTGCTATGATCCAACTCTGCCCTGGGTTCAGTGTACTTACCTCTTTTCTGGCTTCTGCACTGACTTCCCGGCTCAAGCCTTCAGTGCACTTGCCTCTTTCCGGGCTTCTGCACTGACTTCCCGGCTCAAGCCTTCAGTGCTCTTGCCTCTTTCACGGCTTCCACACTGACTTTTCATCTCAAGCCGTCAGTGCTCTTGCACATTTCCCAGCTTCTGCAATGACTTCCCGGCTCAAGCCGTCAGTGCACTTGTACATTTCCAAGCTTCTGCACTGACTTCCTGACTCAAGCCGTCAGTGCACTTGCACATTTCCAAGCTTCCGCAATGACTTCCCGGCTCAGGCCGTCAGTGCACTTGCCTCTTTCACGGCTTCTGCAATGAAAACTCATCTCAGCAATTTCTTCTGATAAAGTGTCTTAATGCTCAAAACTCTTTCCTTGTCCTCAAACCTGATCCGAACTCGCTTCCCGTCCTGGCTTATCACCAGTCCTGCGCCATAAGCCTCATGTACAACTCTGACGCCGGGCTGAAGTTTACCCGCATAAGCGGCCAATTTCCCGGCAGAAACCTGTCCCGAACCGCTTTCGGCATTTCGCGTGCCGCTGCTTCCGACCGCCGCCGAAGTCCCCTCGTAGGCCCTCTTCCCTTTGCGTACTCCGCTCTTCTTCGCGGCGCCGCGTCTGGCCGCCGCTTTTTTCTCAGCCTCCGCATTTCTGATGCTCCCCGGGCCAAAGAGTTCATCCGCCAGCACTGATTTGGCATCTGTTGTGAACACGCACAGCTTGTTTCTGGCCCTCGTCATCCCGACATAGAAGAGCCGCCGCTCCTCTTCAAAGGCCCTGCGCTCTTCCCTGGTCAAGTATTTGGTGCTGACAGGCGCCTCCTCGGGAAACAGCCCGTCCATCACATCCATCAAATAGACCGTATCGTATTCCAATCCCTTGCTGGCGTGAATAGTCGACAGAACAAAGGGACAGGAAGGATCCTGCTCTTTGTCCCTGAAAATGTCCCCCAGAAAACCGAGACGGTCCAGCAGCTCCGCAGGCGACTGCGTATGAGCTCCGACCGCCTTCAAAATATAGATCTTGCTGTCCTGAACTCCCGCTCTGTTAAGATATTCGCCGTATCCCATGTTGAGGACTATACGGGAGATCGCCTGATCACCCTTTTCTTCTTTCATGTTCGCGAGGTGCGTCCGGGTCGCTTTTACATTCCTGATGACCATGGGCTCCAGCTTCGCGTACCGAAGAGCCGCGTCAAAGACCGGAATCTCCATCCGCCTGCTCAGATCGCAGATCAGGGAAGCTTTCTCCTTGTTCAAATACATCCCTAACTTATAATAGACATTCCAGAAGGCGTCCACATCGTACGGGTCATAAGCCAATTTGATGATATTCGTGATATCCATCACCGTGCGGTGCGTGAAGAATCCCACTTCCGCATTCCTGATCCTGTACGGAATTCCTTCTCTTTCCAAAAGATCGACAAGCGGGATGGCGCTCTCATTATTTCTGTACAAAACAGCTGTCTGCTCCGTGCAGCCGTCGGCCACCTTAAGGAGATACTTGTACTGCGCCCTGCGTCCTTTAAGGTAGATTTCTCTGACGCCCGGTCGCTGCGCGCCCTGCCCCTCATTGAAACCGGGCTCACGAGAATCTGCGCCGCCTGAACCCGCGTCCGGCGTCTGAGCCGCCGCGCATACCATATGCTTAGCGTGCCGAAGCGTATTCTTCTGAATAAACCGGTCCGCCGCGCTCACGATCCCGCTGCCTGAGCGGTAATTCTGCTCCATCAGCAGTATTTTGGCACCGCGATGCTCCTTCTCAAAGTTCAGGAGCGCCTCCGGATACGCCGCACGGAATCCGTAAATGCTCTGGTCCTCGTCACCGACCATGAAGAGATTGTCGTAGCGGGACGCCAGCAGCGCGATGATCGCGTGCTGGATCTTCGACGTGTCCTGCGCCTCATCCACACAGATGTAGCGGTAGAGATCCTGAAAGTGAGCCAGCACCTGCGGAACCTTGCGCAGGATCGTCAGAGCGTACACCATCTGGTCGTCGTAATCCATCAGGTGCTGCTCACGCAGCCATCTGTTGTAGCGCTCATAGATCTGCCCGATATTGATCTGACAGTCCGCATCCCGAAGAGGGCTCCCCTTGCCGCTTCCCAGCTCCCGGATCTCCTTCTCGGTCAGCATCTGGTTCTTGATATAGGTGATCAGCGTCCGAACATTGCGAAGGTCCGCCTCCGTAGGCCAGGTCTGCTCCACCTGCTGGTAGATCTGTGTCAAAATACCGGCCGTCTTCTTCTCATCCGTTACCAGCTCAAATGCTTTCTTTCCCAGCACGCGGCTGTAATAGCCGATGATCTTGGCGCAAATCCCGTTAATGGTCCGAAACTCCAACCGCGAGGCCAATTCCTCGCCAAAAAAGCCCGCAAACCTGCGGGCCATATCGCGCGTAGCGGCAACTGTATAAGTCACAGTGAGAATATTCTCCGGATCGATCCCGCAGTTCGTGATCATGTAGCCCAGGCGCAAGACCAGCACTGTGGTCTTTCCGCTCCCGGGCACAGCCAGCAGAAGCACCGGCCCGTTCACCGTCTTCACGGCCTCCGACTGCTGCGGATTGAGCACGATTCGATTGCCGGAACCTTCTCTCCCGGACTCAGAATTCCTGTTCGTCATAGACCTTCTTTCTTTTTGCCTCCTGCTTCGGCAGACGCCCTCAGGTACACTCAGCGATTGTCAACAGCCTCCGGATTCATGTCGAACCACATCATCCTGTTCTCAGCGATCTTCTCCCATTTGGTGCCTGGCTTTCCGTAATTGCACCAGGGATCGATGGAAATGCCGCCTCTGGGCAGGAATCTTCCTCTGACTTCAATATACTTGGGATCCATAAGTTTAATCAAGTCCTTCATGATCTTGTTGACGCAGTCCTCGTGGAAATCGCCGTGGTTTCGGAACGAGAAGAGATACAGCTTCAGGCTCTTGCTCTCCACCATCCTCTTTGCCGGAACATAAGTGATGATGATATTGGCAAAATCCGGCTGTCCCGTGATCGGGCACAGAGAAGTGAACTCCGGGCAGTTAAACTTGACCCAGTAGTCGTTTTCCGGATGCTTGTTCTCAAAAGTCTCTAAAAGTCCCGGATTGTAATCCGTGTCATACTTGACATTTTTGTTTCCCAATAAAGTAAGTCCCTCAGTTTCTCTCATTTTTCTTCTCCATTCCTGCCAAAATACTGCCCCCGGTCAGCCTCCCGCCGGCGGCACGCCGCTGTTCCATCAATTGTGCATTCGGATCGCCGGGTCTTCCACTCCGTTGGCCGCAAAAGCAGCTGCCCTGTCAATACAGGTCCCGCACTTGCCGCAGGGCTTCTCGCCGCCCTCATAGCAGGACCAGGTCAGCTCATAGGGAACGCCCAGTTCCAGGCCGATCTTCACGACATCCGCTTTATTCATGTTCACAAAAGGTGCCTCAATCTTGAGCTGCCGGCCGGAACCCTCCCAGATCGCCTCATTCATCGCATTATTAAAGACAGGAGAGCAGTCCGGATACGCGCAGCCCGCCGCGTCGTCGGCGTGGGCGCCATAATAGATCACGCCGCAGTCCTTGCTCAGCGCGATGCTGGCCGCGGAAGACAGAAACAGTCCGTTCCTGAACGGCACATATGTGCTGACCGGCTTATTTCCTTCTGTCGCTTTGATCTGCTCTGAATAGCTCTCCTCCGGAATCTCCTCCGTGGACTGCTTCAGCAGAGAGCTGTTGCTGTACTGAAAGATCAGGCTCAGGTCCAGAAAAAGCTGTTCAATTCCATAATACCCGGCCACTGCTTCAGCCGCCTGAATCTCCTTGTCGTGTTTCTGTCCGTAGGAAATGGACAGTGCGATCACGTTTTCTTTGCCGTATTTGTCGATCGCCATGCCCAATGCAGTCGTGGAATCCACTCCGCCGCTGCTCAAAACTAATGCTTTCATCTTTTCCTCCAAGTCAATGCGCTCTGAACTGATGCTCAGCCGCTCTCCTGCGCTCCGCGCCTCAGCGCTTCATTTTAAGCAGAACTGCAGCATCGGATCTGTCCTGAAACGCCCCCGCAGCTCCGCCGTATAAGTCTTCGTGTTTGTCTTCTTGATGCCCCTTGCCGTCACACAGCTGTGGCACGCCTCCAGTGTTACTGCCACGTCTTCACTGCCGGTGATCTCGGAGATGACGTCCGCGATGTCCCTGCCGATCTTCTCCTGCAGCTGCAGGCGGCGGCCCACCATGTCGCAGACTCGCGCTATTTTGGATAGACCGATGACCTTGCCGCCCGGCACGTATGCCACGGTCGCCTTCATGTCATACATGAGCGCCATGTGATGCTCGCAGTAGGAGAACATGTCGATGTCTTTCATCACAACGACGCGGCCCGGATCCGTGTCCATCTCCTCGTCAAAACCTTCCTCGAAGGTCTTTCCGAACATCTCCGCTATTTCGTGATTACTGTAATTCATGCCCTCGAAGACCTCCGAGTACATCTTTGCCACGCGCTTTGGCGTGTCCCGAAGGCCCTCCCGGTCGGGGTCATCCCCGAGAGCTGTCAAAATACCCCTGATGTGTTCTTCAATCGCTTTCTCGTCAATCATCTCTTGCCTCTTATGTCTCTGCGCGGCGCCCTACCGCGCCTTTCCCGCAGTTCTTCCTTTATCGTCATCACTCTGATCAGGCGCTTATTCCCGATTTCAGACTCCTCTCTCATCAGGGTCCCAGATCACCTTGTGCATCTGGATCTGTATCCTCGCTTTGTTGAGTTTCCTCTCTATCATGAAATCCACGATCCGGACCGGCTCTATTTTGCCAAAGACCGGGCTGAAATACACGAAGCAGCGGTCGAGCAGCCCATATTCTTCTATGATCCCGGCTGCTCTCTCAAGGTCCTGCACGCTTCCGGACACAAACTTGACCGTGTCCTCAGCATTTAGAATGTTGAAGTTTGCAGCGACCATCCGGTCCTCACAGCCGCTCGAAGGGAGCTTGTAGTCCATGGTGAAGACCGGCCTCCCCTCGGGAAGCTCCGCGAACGGCCGCAGGTCGACTGCTCCGTTGGTCTCTATTTCGACGCGGACGCCGCAGTCGCTTATGAGCTTGCTGATCAGCACTCCCATTTCCTTCTGAAGGAGAGGTTCGCCGCCGGTAAGCGTCACATTTGAGATACCGGTGGACCGCACATAATCGCAGATCTGCGCGGGACTCATCTCCTCAAAGGGACATCCGGGCTCGTTGGCCCACATCGTGTCGCAGTAGGTGCAGCGCAGGTTGCAGCCGGCAAATCTCACGAACACGGCCAGTTCTCCTGCCCGCGTACCTTCTCCGTTGATGCTTATAAACTTTTCCACAACTTTCATTTGATCACGTCTCTTTCCCAATAGTTTCCGTTTGGCTCGATCTGCGCGGCTATACACTGTTTGCCCCGCTCCTCGCTGCGCGGCTATGCACCGTTTACCCCGCTCCTCGCCGCGAAGCTCACCCTTACGCCCGCAGCTCACTCGTACGCCGCGTAATTAGTCGGCGTCTCGTACACTTCCACCCGGTGCACCGGAAATCCTGCGTTCTTCACTTCCTCATAGAAATACCGGGCAAAGTTCTCCGCGGTCGGCCGGAACGGCACTTCCACCAGCCGGAATTCCTCCTCTGCCAGCGCTTCGATGGTCTTTTCCCTGAGCGACCCGCTCTCATAGATCAGGCTGTGATCCAGGTTATCGCACAAATCCTTGAGCGAAACCTTGAGGTCGCCAAAATCCAGCACCATCCCCCTCGTCTGCTCCTCTTCGCTGAGCCGCTCAGCCGCCAGTTCCACGACTACTCTCCAGCGGTGTCCGTGCAGGTTACTGCACTTGCCGATATAGCCCTTCAAAAAGTGCGCCGAGTCAAAACTGCTCTCTGATCGAATGTAATACATTGTCTTCCCTCTAATGAAAATAAAAAACTCCGCAGCCTGCGCCGCGGAGCTGAACAATCCTGATTTTCAATATCCGGACACCCGTCTTCGGGCGCCGAGTACTAACAAGATACAGGCATGCGCGTGGGCGCACACCTCAGCTGTCCTGGTTTTGTTTAACGACAGGATGGCACAAACGAACTGTCGGCGCGAACGCGCTAAATCAGTATAGCATGACTGCCCGAATAGTCAAGCGTCAGGAATCACTCTGTCTTACAGGTCATGGCACACTTCGCGTGCCGATCCGACAATCATGAAACCTTGTGATTGTCCACGATCAGGTTTTTGAAGAAGTCCACAGCTCCGGGCAGGCAGTCATAGTGAAGCGCCTCGTTGACGCCGTGGATGCCCTTCTTCTCCTCCTGTCCGTAGACGATCGGTGCAAAACGGATGCAGTTGTCACAGATCTCGTCATAGAAGGTCGCGTCTGTAGCTGCCGTCAGCACATAGGGACTGCTGACACACCCCGGAAACGTCTTTGCCGCAGTGTCCGCCACATAGCGGTAAACCTCGCCCTTGTAATCGATCATCTTTGTGCAGGCCGTTCCATGGACCACTTCCATCTCCAGGTCATATTTTGCCGCGATCTTTCTCATGACCTCCAGGCTCTCCTCCATGTCCTGGTGGTGGACAAAGCGCATATTGGCGCCCACCCAGGCCTCCCGGGGCATTACGTTAAAGGCATTGGAGCCCGAAGCCATCGTAAAAGTGATGGTCGTCCGCAGCATTGCTGCCGCCTGCCCGCTGACGACCGGAGTGAACCACTCGACAGGGCGCCGGAAGAGCCACAGGTTCTCCAGAACCAGGCGGATCGGGAAAGAAGCGGCCGGCGCAAGCGACTCCAGCATCGCTTTCGTCTCCGGTTCCATCGCGCTGCGGAAGGGGCAGTGTCTCTCCACATCGCAGACAAAAGCCGAGAGCCTTGCGATCGGCGAATTCTTCTGAGGAGTGCTGGCGTGTCCACCATTGCCCCGGGCTATGAATTTGACGTTGGCCCTGCCCTTCTCGGACACCCCGATCATGGCAAAATTCCCCTTGATCCCCATCATAGGATCCGTATAGAGGCCGCCGCCCTCATCGCATACAAGCCACGGCTTGACGCCGCGCTTTCGCAGTTCGTCTACCAGCGCGGGACAGCCCGGTCCGCCCCACTCCTCTGTGCAGGAAGTGGAGAGCCAGACGTCCTGGTCCGACACATATCCTTCCGCAAGCAGCTCTTCGACTGCCTGAAAGAAAGCCATGCAGGAGCACTTTGTATCCACCGAGCCGCGTCCCCAGACTCTCCCCTCCGAGATCTCACCGGAAAACGGGGGCTTTGACCACTCGCCTGACACCGGGACCACGTCCTGGTGTCCCATGAGCACGACCGGGTACTTGTCCTCTTTTCCCTTCCAATGGTAGAGAAGGCTCCCGTTTATCTCTGTTTTGTCAAGGTGCCTGTGGACCAGCGGAAACAGTTCCTCGAGTATCTTGTGGTATCCCAGAAAAGTCTCTCTCTGTTCGGCGCCCGCGTAAGACGTGGTGTCGTACTTGACCATCCGTGAAAGCTTCTCTGCGTAAGCCAGCGCCCGCGGATCGCCCTCCGGCGGCTTATAATCCGACTTTCTCACCGGAATCATCAGCGTCCTGACCAGCGCGGCCACGCCCAGCGCCGCACATACTAAAATGAGTCCTGCCAAAAACTTCATAAATCTGACTCCTGCTTTTCTATTCATCAATTACGGCCGATTTTGTATAATACAGGGGGATGTCCCCTGATCTGCAGCAAAGGAGGCCTGAATCACTATGTCACGCAAATATCTCGATATGTCCAAATATCCCCGGCTCGACCACTTCAATCACTTTCTCGGCATGGACCACCCCTGCGTGTCGGTCACTGTCCAGGTGGATATCACCGGCTTCGTCCCGAAGCTCAAGGCCGCCGGTTACCCTTTCTTCCTCAGTTTCCAGTACGCCGCCGTGCGCGCCGCCAACCGGATCCCCGAATTCCGCCAGCGCATCCTGAATGGGATGATCCTGGAATACGACTTCTGCAATCCCTCCTACACGGTAGCGCTGCCCGACGGGACCTACCGCTACTGCCTTGTTAACGCCAACCAGCCCTTCGCTCAGTACCTCGAAGAGGGGCGGATCAAGCAGGCCGCTGCGATCGAGTCCGAGCACCTCGAAGAGGAGGGAGACGACGTCCTGAGACTTTTATTCACTTCCAGCGTTCCATGGCTCAACTACACCGAGGCTATGATGCCCTACCCCGACAACCATTTTTCCATCCCCAATATCTGCTGGGGCAGCTACAAAACGGAGAAATACCTCTGCCTGGAAGATGGCACGGTCACAGAAAAAGTCAAAATATCGATCCCCGTGACGCTCCTTGTCAACCACGCGCTCGTCGACGGCCGCCACATCGGGCAGTTCTACCAAAACCTTGAGGAGGAACTGAATAACTTCGACTTTTAGCTCAGGTGGGAAGTTCCCACTGAGTTAAATGATGCATATGCATGCGGGAAGGAAGATGCTGCCTTACAGGCAGCACGCACGCGGCGCAGCGGCTCGCGTTGCGAGCCTTGACTGATACACACGCCTGCGCGTGTTCCCCGCTTATTCTCTCGCAGCGGTGATCGTGTATTCTCCGGTCCCGCTGCTCTGTGTCAGCTGCAGCTGGTAGCCCTGCCCTTCTGTGAGCTCAACGGTCACGCTCTGTCCGTTTCCAAGCTCATCGGACCCGCTGATCTTGTCTCCCATCGCGCTGTAAAGGTACATCTTCACACGGTTTCCGCTTCCCATGTTGCCAATTGTGAACCGGTATTCGCCGGATCGCCCTGCCTTGAATGTATAAGACTTTTTCTGTCCGGAATATGCAGTCGCTCCGCAGATGACATACCTTCCTGTGATATCCTCAGAAGTTTCCGGCTTTCCGATAGAAAATGTGTATTCCGAGGCTTTTCCGGAATTGGAAGCCTCGATTCGATATTTTGCTCCCGACGTCATCTCGACGGCAAAGCCGCCGCCGTCCTTCACCTCTCCGCCCCCGGCCTTTGAATCCCTGGAATCATAGATGACCAGACTTACCGGGATGTTTTCGGGATCGCACTCGACATCAAACCGGTATGTTCCTGTGACCTCCGGAATATAAGTATACCCGTTCAATTGACCTTTATACTCTATGCTGTCCGTAACGCTGTCATAAGAGGAAATATCGGCCGTCGCTTTGTTCTGTCCCAAAAGCAGCACATAACCGCCCTCGCCTTCCGTTGCGGTGACTTCGACAGAGTAGTTTTCGTCCTTTTCCAGATCGCAGTACACTTTGCTTCCGTCTACCAGGCCTTTTTCTTTGACGATCTCTTCTCCATCAGGCCCCTTGACGATGAGCTGCACTTTGAGTGCGCTTTCCATTCTCGTAAACTCCCACTCACACCTGCCGCTCTGCGCGGCCTTCAGGGAGTACTCTATCTTCTTATCTTTCTCCTTAAACTCACCCGGATACTCGGTATATGTGATCTTTCCGGCATTGTACCTCAGTGCTTTTGGCGCCGACCATTCCTCGCTCTCCTCGATCTGGTCGCGCAGCTCGCCAAGCTCCCCGCAGGAATAAATCTCCAGAGACTCTTCCACCAGATCTCCGGCCTCCCCGAAGTCACCGTCATCGACTTTGCCCAACGCCAGTCTCGTGACATGGTCTATAAAGTCCTTCCTGAGCGCAGTGACCTTCTCTCCCAGCTGCTCGTCCTCCGCAAGCACTTCCAGTCCCTCATTCAGCCGTTCAAAAGCCCCCTCATAATCGCCGTTCGCGGCCAGCTCATCAGCTTCCGCTATTGTCCTTTCGCGCACAAGGGATCGATATTTTGACTGGCATTCGTCGCGCCCTTCCTTGAGCGCCCCGTTTTCAGGCAGCAGCGCAATCCCTTCGTCGATTGCTGCGATGGCTTCAAGACACTCTTCTTCCGACTCCGCAGATACGCCGGCTTTGACAATCTCGCTGACACAGCTGTCGATGTTTTCCCGCGCCTCGCCGTACATCGTCGATGACTCTTCCACGCGCAGCAAAACCTCGATAGCCTTCAGATACTCCCGCTCCTCCATCAGGGCAGTGCCCTCCCTGATCGTCGAGGAAGATGACTCGTAGAGTTCCACCTCATTCAGCGCGCTCTGCGCCAGCTCCGACAGATCCTTTTTATCGATATCCGCCAAAATATTCAAATACGCGCAGGCATCCTCATACCCGCAGCTCTCGTTCATATATCGGTCCCGGACACTGTCAACGGCCTCCCGCACCTGTGGGTCCGCCTTCTCTTCCCGGGACTCATGCCCGTAGATCTCCTCGTTATAAATCGATACAGCTTCCCTGTAATTTGACGCTTCCAGCCTCTCTTCAAACCGCTTTACAGAAGTGTCCCGCAATAACCAGACGCCGACCGCAGCCGCCATGATGAGCGCTGCCAGTATGATCTCCTTGATCGGGACCTTCTTGCGGCGCCTGAAGGTCACATCGTCTGTCTGACCGGCGTCTGCCGCGCGTCCGCCCGCATAGCCGGCTTCTGCGGCGCGGCTTCTACGGTAGCCCGCACTCCTGCTCCGGCTGCCGCCTTCGGCGCGGCCGTCTCTTTCGGCGCCGCTTCTCAGACGGTACCGCGCAGGCCTTACCAGTGCCCCGGCGCGCATCTCATCGGATGGCTGTGCCGGTGCATATCCGTCAACATGCAGCCTAATCTCCAGTCCTTCAACTGCAGCCGGATCATCGTCCTCTGATCCGACCTGCTCAGACAGTACCTTGAGCGGATCTACTGCAAACAGCCTTATACCATTGTCGTCATAGCATTCCGCTGTCATGGACACCGTCTCACCATTCTTAAGTTTCCAGAACAGTTCTTCCGGCACAAAATACCTGAGCGTCTCCGGATTTCTTGTACAGAGCACCCGAATGTTGTTGATCAGGTTCTGATCCCACTCGATCACATACAGATGCGCGATATTCGGTTCATCCAGTCTTGAGATCAGACATTCCTGTTTCATTTGTTCCTCTTGCTGCGCCCGGCAGCGCTTCCATTATATCAGACCTCTAGGGTAGTTTGCTCCACTCATCAACAAACTACCCTAGAGGTCGTCATCGACTCTTCGACAAACTACCCTAGAGGTCGCCCTCAACAGCTTCCATCACAACCCTCACCGTCTCCGCCTGCTGCTCCTGAGCAGAAATCAGACCTGTTCCGTCCCCCTCCTGCTCTCCGTAATTGCCGAACAGCGCATGATTTCCGCCTTCGATCACATGCTCAAAATATCGCTTTGGCGCGAACTGACGTCCTTCCCTAAGCTTGCTTAGCCGCAGCACGCCGTCTTCCGAGCCATAAATCACAATCTCCTTCAGGGAATCGTCCAATTTCTTCGTCGCGTAAGCGGCAAACAGCACGACACCCCGGAGCTCATCTGCGTGCCCGGCGGCATAAGCGGCGCCCATCGCGCCTCCCAGCGAGTGTCCGCCGATGTACCAGTTCTCGTAATCATATTGCGACATCACTTGATCGGCCTTATCGATCCCGAACACGGCCAGATGAAATGGCATTTTCACCAGGCAGACGTCCATCCCTTCTTCCGCAAACCGATACAAAAGCGGTATATATGCTTTTTCGTCAACTTTTGCTCCCGGATAGAAAACCATTGCATTTTCATCAGAAGGCCCGTCCAAGAACCAACCGTAATTCGTTTCTGCCAACTTCGTCGTTCCCGTCTCCGATGCCAGATATTTTTCTACTGATTCATCAGCATGATAATAAATACTTACATAAACGCCGAACGCAGCAAATACAACAAGCAGCACGGCTGCCAGAACCGCCGCGCATCTGCTCAATAAACGCCTTTTATTCATATCTGTCTGCTCCTGAGAGAATAGTCTTCCACATTAATATATCAAAAAAAGTACTGTGCATCACCCGTCAAAATACGTCAAAAAAAGATGTGAAGCCCGGATCAAAAAATCCGTCCTTCACATCTCTGAAATTCCTTTACGTCTCCGTTACTTTCCAATTACCTTAACGATCTGACTTTCGTCGCACCCCGGGAACTTCTCAAGCACCCTTTCGATCACCCGCCTGCGCGACACAGCCGGCTCCTCTTTATAGGCAGATGTCACAGCCTCATACCCCCACACAGCCTCCGGCGGCTGCAAAAAAGAGACCGGCATCCCGTACTCTGCTCCCTTTTTGTTTTTGCGCCTCTGAAAACCCGTGATCACAAGATAGGTCTGCATCTGCAAGCCGGTCGTGATCCCGGGGAAATTCTTGTCCATCCCCTTGCCGAATCCGGCCTCCCTCTTGAGGTCCGTCGACAGGATCTTCCTATCAGGAAATGTGACGTCTCCTTCTTCATCCGTATCCGTCAGAAGGTCCATGATCTTCTTTTCCCTTCTGCCCACCAGTCCGTCTTCCCATCTGGCGTCGAAGTCATATCCGTCCCTTCTGAAATTGGCAAAATACGGCAGCCATTCCACACTTATAAACCCGGCCTTTTTGTTGAAAAACTTCCCGTAAGCCACCTCATGGCTGCCGGCAATGATCTCCCTCCAGATCCAAGGGTCCTGCTCCGGGTCGCCCGTCCACCAGGACCACGTGTGCACGTGCTCTTCCGCAGAGAAGCCGGGCACCTCATTGGCAAACAGCGGCAGAAAGCCCACTTCGTTTACCCAATTGACCAGCTCCCGCCAGGTCCGTACCCTCAACGGGTTATCCCAATCCAATCCTTTCATGATCCATTTATCTTCCGCCATGAATTCTCCTAAATCACTCAACCGGGCAAGTCGGCCGGTGTTTTCGGCTGCCGGCACAGCCGCGTCCCATTATTTGTGCTCTGCGCCGCTGCCCCGCTCATCCGGTAATCGCGGCTCGCTAAGTCTCAGAACCGGTGGCTTCCGCCGCCTCCGGAAGCGCCTCCGCCTCCGCCGCCTGAGAAACCGCCTCCACTTGAGGAACCGCCTCCGCCGCCTGAGGAACCCCCTCCGCCGCCGCTCTCAAGCATCGCCTCAATGATGAACCGCACAATGACCGTGCAGATGCCCGTAAATGAGAGCGCTTTCACGGTATTCGTCGTGATCCATCTCCTGGCCTTCACACTGGGCGCATAGTTTTCATCACCGCTGATCATTGCGCGCCCGGCCCGCCTCTTCGCGGCCTGCGCGCTGATGATCCCGTAATTGATCAGCACAGCCAGGATCAGCGCCAGCAGCGCATTGTTGATGTACTTCATAGGGCGCGCGATCCGCCCGCCTTCCAGCAGCGTCCCGACCTGCCTGAATGCCTCCTCGGCACAGCCGTAGTAATCGCCCTTGGACGCATAAGTGTAAATATTGTCCGTGATGACGTATCCTTCTTCGCGTCCGATCACCTTATAGTTTTCACCCGCCGAGTACAGAGCGATCATTCTCTGTCCCATGTCGATCATCAGAGTAGTCCCGCTCTGATTGCCAAAATATCCATAGTACCATTTTTTGGCATAATCGAGCGTCTCGTCGTACTCCGACTGACTGCATGATACAAATACCGCATTTCCATATTGCGTCAGGCCTTGCATCTGTGTCAAAAGCCTGTCCTCTTCCTCATCTGTCAAGAGGTCTTCCCCGTCGCTGATCACGACACTATATCCGGTCACGGCATCTGTATAGCGGACCCCGTCCGGTGTGCCGTCAGCTTTTGCGCCAAACGGGATCAGCAGCTGCACAACCAGTGCACCGGCTGCAAGGATCACCAATCCGCTCATGGCACCGCCAGCCTTAGCGCGCCCTCCCGGGCCGCCGCTGCCGCCCTTTCCTCCGTCACCGGGCACCTTTCCGTCTTTGAACAGAAGCGGAAGCGGCCTGGTGGAAAGAAGGTTGTACTGAAAGACAAGTCTGGTCAGCGCGATCACAACGATCAGGAAGACCGCCGCCGTCCCCCCGTAGTACCAGAGATCGGAAACCAACGGAAGTTCCCGCATTACAAGCCCCGCTGCCGCGACTGCGATGAGAAGCCCGGACCAGAACGAGATCTTTCCTCCGCCCTTTCTTGAGCAGTAGATCGCACACCCGGCCGTCAATATCACGCCAAAGACCGTCGGTGCAAAAAGTGCCGTCAGAATCAACATCAAAATATAGGGCCACATGGTGAATGCTTTGAAAACATAGTACACCCAGTCCCTCTTCAACCTGACCGCAGGAGCACTGTCATGCCCTGTGACCCAGCGGCCGATCCGGGTGATGACGCCCTCGCTCGCCCCGGTGCCCGATCCTGCTGCTCCGGAGCCGTCCGGCCCGCCGGCCGCCCTCGTCTGCGCTGCGCCGCCACCGGAATCCTCCTCTTCCCTAGCCGCGTCCGCGTCGCCAGCTGCCCGTGTCTTCCCGACGCCCGGTCCTCTGAACTGATACCCGGCATCATCCAGATGCTCCTCTCTTCTGAGGATCGAAATATAACTCCCGGCGTACAGCACCGCCCCTGCGAGCGCCAGAAAGCAGGCCGCAAACAAGCCGTTTTTCGGCTGCAGCGTCACAAACCCGTTCAAAAGAAGGAAGATTGGGATCGCCGCCGCAAAACTTCCGATCCAGAAAGCCGGCAGACTGATTGGTATGTCAGAGTAGACTTTTCCGGTCTTTCCGTTAACTGCGGCGTAAGCAATTCTGTTTCCTCTGCGGAAAGACATGAACCAAACGGGCAGGAGCGCTATATAGCTGTTCTCTTCTTTGACAGGGAGATGGTCGGACAGAGGGCTCCCGTCCGGGTGATCCGTGAGCTCTGTCGACGCAAATACTTCGGTCGTTCCGAGTGTGTCAATACTCTTCTGTGCAACATATTCCAAAGCTTTATGCCGGTATGTTTCTTCGTCCACATCCGGGATATTCGCGTAGGCGCCCGCCAGGTAAACCGCGTCAAAATCCTGCGCTTCTTTCATGTCAAAGGGAGCGATCTGCTCCGCCAAAGTATCGTCAAACGCAGACGATGCATCATAAGCCAGGTCGGTGAAATCGCCGTCGATCCTGCAGTCGATGCGGCAGTCCTTGCTGTAGCGGTAGGCACCTTCAAACTCAGTCCTTTTGCCGTAGATCTCCGCCTTGCCACTCAGATTGAAATTAAAAATACGATAGGGGACATACAGCGGTCTCAGCTTGCCCTCTCCGGACCCGCTCCGGAACTCGCGCGGCGAATAGAGCGTGCCCTTGGCCAGTTCATTGAAGGTCTTGATGCACTGATCCTTTGTCACGCTGAAAGGAATGATCTTCTGAGGCGCGTCGATTCCCTCGACCCTGGACTGCAGCACGTTTGATGCGCCGCAGTAGCTGCAGTACGCTGTCGCGTCCACATCTGTCGTGTACATCTCACCGCCGCACTGCGGGCAGGTGAATATTTTGGCGTCGATCATCTCACCTTCACTTGCCATCGTCTGTTTGAGCCGCTTGTCATCGGGCCCGTAATCGGATTGGCAATAAGAGCAGAACAGGCGTCCCTTGTCGATATTATAAGTCAGATTCGAACCACATCCGGGGCATGCCAGCATAAAAGTCCTCCTTCCCGTATGGTTTTAGTATGTCACCTTTCTGCTCAATTTCAGGAAATAATCGACGGATGTCGACTCAAGATTGACATCACCGAAAGCGCGCTCCAGAAGCTCTCCTCCATTCTCCTTCCGGATCGATTCCCAGCTCCTGATCATTTTCTTCCGCAAGTCTTTCGCGGCGGAAGAACCGCTTTTGAGAAGGAACGACATCTGCTCAAAATAGACTGCCATTCCGATCACATTCAGCGTCAGGTCAGGCCACTGGGCAAAGCAAGCCTTCTCAGCCTTCTCGTACGCGCCTGCGGCCGCGTTGTTCATTCCCTTCTGCGCGCAGTAATATGCGTATTTCCACAAGGTCACTCCGTCCGGGTGATACAGCGTCTCTTTACCCATCAGAGTTTTGATATACTGGCTGCCCGAAAGAGCTCTGTACATTTCTTCCGATTTTCCCCAGCTTTCCGCGGCTTCCGCCATCAGCCTGATGTACGCATAGGCTTCTAAAGGCGATTCTTTTTCTGCCAGCGCCCATACCTCCCCTGCATCTGCGTCACAAGGCAGGTCGATCGAATCAGTGCTGTCATGTTCGGGCAGTTTGTCGCCATCCGCGTCTCCGTCTGCCTCTAAAGAGCCGGTCATGCCGCTCTCGCCTTCCAAGTCGATCCAAGTGCTGTCGCCGGTGCCTACGGCTCTGCACAAATACTCATAAGCCTTGTCATAGCTGCCGGCCTCGGTCTCCAAAAGCACGCGGTACAGGTACTGCCGCTTCTTATCACGGTATTCCACAAACTCCGCGATCGCCTCATCAGAATTCTTTACGCCGTCATCATACAGTTCTTTCTTTTGGCGGATCAAAAAATTGATCACCTGCATGCGAGCCGCAAGTGCCTTTGCCAGTTCGTCGAAATGCGTGGATTCATCGCCTGAGATCAGGGTCAGCAGTTCATCGACGTCTTTGCATTTTTTGACATGTTCATCCGCGAATTCCAGCGCTTCCTCATATTTGAAAGCATTGCACAGCGTGATGATCTTTCTGGTCCCGAATTTGATCTGGTTTCCGATGGTATAGAGTGACGGAGGGAACCCCAGGAGCTCCTCCTCACACTCCTTCTGCATCTTTTCGCTGTTAACTGTATCTCCGAGATGAATATATGCCGTCCACAGATAGAGCTTGATGTTGAGCCTGAGCCGGTCGTCCAGGCGCGACCTTGACGCCTCCCTCTGCTCCGCGAGCAGAGGAACATAATATTGCCGGAGATTCTCGAGGAATCGGACGATCAGGTTGTAATCTCTGACGACATTAATATAGTACTCTATATACGCGTTTACGAATTTGTACTGGAACCTCACATTGTTAAGTCCCTGTCCGTCAAATCTCTTCTTCAGCAGGTCAAAACAGCGCTCCAGCACCTCCCGGTCATCAGAAAGGCAGATTCTCGAGACCGCCTCTCCCACTTTGTTCTGCAGAAGGTAATCTGTGAATTCCTTTTCCAGCACTGACTCGAATACACTGAACACCAGCGTCTTATCCGGATCAGAATAGACGCCCTCAATATACTCTCTTTCTTCCTGCGTGAACTTGTTCTTCCTGTGACGTGTATAAAAAGTATTGCAGACAATGTCCGCCAGCATGAGCCGCTTGTCGCTGCGCGCCGACGCGTTCTGCAGTTCCCATTCCTCCTCCGTGATCGACTCCTGCAGGCCATCGACCAGAAGTTTCTCCCGCAGTCTTTTGACATATTCCTCGTTCTTGACGACACTGACAGTGGGATCCTCCCCTGTAGTCGTGTCCACCCGGTTGGCAATGACGACCCTCAGGAACACGTCGCCGTACTGCGCGTTCAGATACTTAAGGATCTGGAGGATACCCTGAGACATTATATTCTGGTAGGTAATGTTGTTGTCCAGGATCATGATGCACTCCTGATTGCTGAACACGACCAGCTTGTTTGCCGGATTCCGGAACAGCCGCTCATCGATCTTCCTGAACCGGTCCAGCTGATCTCTCATATCTACAGAATGATAAGTCCCTTCCTCCGAGATGATCATGCTGACCTCCTGGTCCGCAAAAGTATTGTTCTCGATAAGCAGGCCGCCGATCAGCGAAGGCTTCTCACCACGCTCCACTTTCTTCTGGTCATTTGTAAAATCGCCGCTCTCGTCGAGCCACAGTTCGAATCTTCTCATTTGATATCCTCCCTCAATATTTTAATATTTTGCTCACTGCCCGCAGTGCGCGGCGCAGGTCGGCTCTCTTCATGTGTGCGCTGTACAGGTCTATTCTCCTAATGCGTGAGCGCCTCATGCGCAAGCTTGAAAATCCCTCACGCGTGCGCGCAAGCTTGAAAACTTCGAAACCCAATCGAGTAGGATGCTCCTGCTCGAGTTGACCGTTGGCCGGTAAATGCATCTTCGTGTGGGCACGAGCTGCGCTTACCGGCTTATCGCACAATCGAGTAGGAGGAAATTCCTCTGACAGAGGAATTTCCGACCTCTCACACCACCGTACGTACCGTTCGGTATACGGCGGTTCAATC